>NZ_LT977071.1:2479900-2779545 GCF_900250075.1 Cupriavidus taiwanensis | reverse complement strand
AGTTCAGCGGACTGCTGACCGGGTTGTCGTCGGTCGCGCCGGTGATGGCCGGGATCGCAGGCGGCGTGGCATCCAGCGTCAGTGTGAAGGCGGTGCTGGGTGCGCTGGTATTGCCGGCGGCATCGGTAGCGGTAACGGTCAGGCTCACGGCGCCGTCGGGCAGCGGTGACGTGGGCGTGAAGGTCCAGGCACCGGTGGTGGCGTCGGCGGTGGTGGTGCCGATCAGCGTGGCGCCGTTGTAGACGCTGATGGTGCTGCCGGCTTCGGCGGTGCCGGAGAGGGTCGGGGTGGCGTCGTTGGTGCTGTCGCCGTCGGCGAGCGGGCCGGTCGAGGGGATGGCGTCGTCCGTGACGCTGCCAATCACCGGCGCGGCCGGTGCGCTGGCATCGATGGTGGCGGTGGCCGGCGCACTGGTGTTGCCGGCGGCGTCGGTGGCGGTGACGCTGACCACCGCGCCATCGACCAGTGCCGGCAAGGGGGTATAGGTCCAGTTGCCGCTGTCGTTGGCGGTGACGGTGGCATCGGGCGCGCCGTCGCCGTTCAGGTCGATATGGATGGTGCTGCCGGGTTCGGCGGTGCCGGCGATGACGCTGCCGTCGCCGGGCGTGATCGTTGGCGCCGCGGGCGCTGCGGTATCGACCGTCAGCAGGAACGGCGCGCTTGCCGGGCCGGTATTGCCGACCGCGTCGGTGGCGGTGACCGTCAGCGCATGGTTGCCGTCGGCCAGGCCCGACGGCGGCGTGAGGCTCCAGCGGCCGTTCGCGTCGGCGATGGCGGTGCCGAGCAGGGTGGTGCCGCTGTAGATGCTGACGGTGCTGCCCGCCTCGGCGCTGCCGGAAAGCGTGGGCGTGGTGTCGCTGGTGCTGCCTCCGGCAACGATTGCCGTGCCGGCATCGTTGCTGGCCGCGTTGATCGCGGGCGCTGCCGGGGCCGCGCCGTCGACGGTCACCGTGGCCGGCGGGCTGGTGTTGCCGGAGCCGTCGGTGGCGGTCACGCTGACCACGGTGCCGTCGGCCAGCGGCTGCGCCGGCGTATAGGTCCAGTTGCCCGCGGCGTCGGCGGTAACCGTGGCATCGGCCTTGCCGTCGCCGTTGAAGTCGAGGCCGACCGTGCTGCCGGCGGGGGCCGTGCCGGACAGCGTGGCGCCGTTGGTGGGCGCAACTTTGGGTGTGGCCAGCGGGGCGCCGCCGCTAACGCCGCCGCCGCCATCCCCGCCGCCACCACTGGCAGCGGCCGCGATGATGCCGGCACCGGCCGCGGCGCCCAGCAGACCCAGCAGCAAGGCCGTGGACGCGCTGTCGCCGATCGGCTCGAACAGCATGGCCGCCTCGGCCACGCCATCGCCCTGCGCGCCCAGCGCCTGGCTGAAGTCGGCCAGCCATTGGCCGTCTTCCTGCACGAACACCAGGTTGTTGTACTGGGCCCCGTTGGTGAAGAAGCCCTGGATGCGCAGCGTGCTGCCATCGCGCATCGTCAGCAGCAGGTCGTTGCCTTCGCGCGCGAAGTTGGCGACGCTGTCGCGCTGCGCCGCGATCAGGAAGTTGGCGGGGCCGTCAGGTGAGGCAACGGTGCGGGTGCCGGGGGCGACAGGTACATCCGTGTGGTTGAGCAGAACGCCTGACGAAGCCATGCTGAGTCTCCTTCATCCTGAGTGACCGGTAGGTGGTGCATGCACAGTATTCGCGCGCACACACGTTCGTCCATGCGTGATCTGTTTCAGAATCGATACAGTGCGCCGGTTTGATAGGCGCTGCGCAATCCCGATAGCGGCAGGCCCGGTGCGGCGCGCGCGGCTCAGCCGGGCATGCCGCCGCGGCTGGCGAAGGCCTCGTCGTTGGACGCACTCTGGCGCGTGCGCCGCGTTTCCGACGGTGTTTCGCCGAAGGCCAGGCGGTAGTCATGGGCGAACTGGCCGAGGTGGCTGAAGCCCCATTGCCGCGCGATCTGCGCCACCGAATGCTCGAGCTCGCCGCCGCGCAGGGCGCTGTAGACGCCCTCCAGCCGCACGCGCTTGGCATACTGCATCGGCGAGCAGCCCTGGAAGCGCGCGAAGCCCGCCTGCAGCGTGCGCACGCTGACGCGTGCCGCGCGGGCGATGTCGTCCAGCGCCGGCACGGCGTGCGCATTGGCATGGATATAGTCGATCGCGCGCTTGACGTGGCGCGGCGACGGGCCCGCGTGGCGCTGCTCCAGCCGCAGCGAATAGTTGTGCGGGATATCGTCCAGCACGGCGTAGGCCAGGGCATCGGCCAGGCTCAGCGCCAGCTCCGCCGCGCAGGCGCGCATGCGCACGTCATCGCGCCGCAAGCCCGGGGCGGCGCCGGCCAGCGCGCGCGCCAGCTGCAGCGCCGGGGCATCGGCCGGGATCGACGGCTGGAATCGCACGCGCTGCACCAGCGGGCGCTCCAGCAGGTGCCGCAGCCGGTTGTGCAGGCGCGCGCCGTCGATCATGACCATGTCGTAGCTGCCGGGCTGCCACCTCCAGACCGCCACCTGCTGCATGTCGAGCACAAACGATGGCGGCATTGGCGCCAGCGGCGCCGACGCGCTCTTGCCGGTCTCCAGTCCCGCGCCTTGCGCGGCTGTCAGTAGCAGGTAGCCGTCAAGGCGCTGAACCAGGTCCAGCTGGATCACGGCTGTGGTCGACAGCCGGATCACCGCAAGTTCGCCAAACTGGTGTTGCTGCAGTTCGAAGTCCAATGCTGGCGACGCCGTGTGTACCGCCACCCCGGGATAGAGCTGCGACAGCGCTGCGTGGATCTGGTCCGGGCTGTTCCCCGCGACGCGCGCGGTCTGGATCGTGGCTTTGGTCATGTGCCGATGCCTTTCCTGGGTGATGGCCGAAGCCGGCCTGGCGGCGCGGATGCGCCGCCAGGTTTCCCCCACGAAAACCACGGCAAGGCCGTGATGGCAAACCGGTCCTCATGATGATCCCGCGCCCTTGCCGGTCAACGCCATGCAAAGGGGTTCCCCATGCGCCGCGGCATACGGACCTGCCAGCAAGGCTCGCCGCGGCCCAATGACAGGCCGCATCCGCGGGAGCCAGGTATTGCCAGGCAAGATCGTCGCCGGTCTTTTTTATCGGCACATCAGATTTAAATAAAAATAATATCTGGCTGTGAAATTCACATTTACGACAATGTGTATCACTTTAATCGAATTGTGGAATTGTGAATACATTGTGCTTGCCGGCAAAACCGCCGGGGATTGGCGTTTACGCGCAGTCGGCGGGGCATGGTTAGCGGCGGCGTGCCGCTTCAGACATAAGCGATCAGCCGTCCGGCGCAGATCACCAGCAGCCAGGCGGCAATGGACAGGATGGCGTTCAGGCGGGCGCCGGCAGGCGGCGGGGCGTCGGCGTCCCAGCCGCGTTCACGGTCATGCAGGCTGCGGCTGGGCCCGGCGTGGAACCACAACACGTTGGCGAGCGCCAGCACGATCAGCCCCAGCTTGGCGAGGAATGCGGGGTTGGCGGCCAGTTCGTCGGCATGGGCCACGAACAGCAGCACGCCGCTGGCCGCAACGGCGATGAAGGCGCCGATGGTGAAGGGCAGCGCATGGCGCAGCAGCAGGCTGACCGGCAGGCGCCGGCCAAGCCCCGCCAGCCGCATGTCGACCACGACGATGGAGCCGAACAGCAGCGCCATGCCGGCGAGGTGGACGATCTCCACCGCGGGATAGGCCCACGCCGAACTGCGCAGCGCCGTCGCGAACGGCAGCCGCGCCAGCGCGCCGGCCCATTCCGTCCAGGTGGTGAAGAGCGCCGGCATGCGGCGTGCCGGCTCAGCGCAGCTCGACCGTCTTGCCGTCCACGGTGATGCGCTCGGCGCGCAGCTCGTCCGGTTTTTCCTTGCTGGCGTAGCCGACCAGCGTGACCTCGCGGCCCACCGCGACCTTGTCCGAGGTCGCGCCGCGCGCTTCCATGCGCGACACGGGCGCCAGCACCGCGAGCCAGCGCTTGCCGCCGGCGTCGATGCGGATATGCGCGTGCGGGTTCTCGTAATGGCTTTCGACGATCTTGCCGGTCAGCGTCATCGGTTTGGTCTCGTCGTAGGTCGACCAGCCGTGGTGGGCGATGGCCGGCACGGTCGCCATGGCCAGCGCGGCGGCGCCGAGGATGGGGCGGAGCAGGGCGGGACGGAACAGGGCGCGGATGCTGGGCATGGCGGGTCTCCGGTCAGGACAGGTGCAGTATAGGCGCCCGTTTCCGTGCTTGCGGCCCTTGCCGCCGCGCCGGCCAGCGCCTCAGGGTTGCGCGCGGCAGGTGTCGGCGCGCTGCACCAGCCGGCGCAGGCTCGGGCTGACGGGCTTGAGCGCGGCGCGCTCGGCGGTGAGCGCGAGCGCCAGGTTGCCGCTGCCGCTGCGCAGCGCCGCTTCGAGCAGGGTCAGGCCGATCACGTCGCGCTGCGCGTGGCTGCCGCCGAAGCGGTGGGCCACCAGGCGCACCGGCACCAGCAGCTCGATGGCGGTGGCGTAATCGCCCTGTGCGAACGCGATCAGCGCATCGGCGACCGGCAGCCCCACCTCGCGCGACATCATCGCGTTGGTGCCGTTGCCCAGCGCGGCCCGCTCCAGTGCGGCGCGCACCTGGTCGGCCGCGGCGGGGCGCTGCGCGCCCAGGCTGGCCATCACCGCATGCACGTCGTTGAAGGCGTAATAACCGGCCGCACCGCGGCCGAGCCAGTCATCCGCCACTGCATGCCAGCGCCGGCCCACGTCGACGCCGCGCAGCTGCAGCCGCCACAGCAGCGCCGAGGCATCGACCAGGTCCAGCGCGATCGCCGGCGCGGGCCGGCTGATGGCGCGGTCGTACAGCGCGAGCACCTCGTCGGTCCGGTCGTCTTCCAGCAGGAACAGCGCCAGGTGCCACCAGTTATGCACCGCCAGCATGTTGTCGTCGGCCCAGTCCTGGCGCCGGCCTTCGAGCCAGGCAATGCCGTCGTCGGTGCGGCCCTGCATCTCCATCACGTGCGCGACCGCATGCACGGCCCACGGGTCGCGCGGCTGGCATTCCAGCGCGCGCCGCCCGGCTTCTTCGGCGCGCTCGTAGAGCTGCGTCTCTTCCAGGCCGAACGCGTGCATGCCGAGCACGTAGCCGTAGCCGGGCATGGCGGCGTCCCAGTGCGGCAGCGCCCGCGCCACGCGGTCGCGCAGCATGGTCGACTGGCCCAGCAGGAAGTCGCCCAGGTGCGCGGTCTGCAGCGCCAGCAGGTCGCGTGGATAATCGATCACGATGTCGCCATAGCAGCGCACGGCGCGCTCGAAGTCCCCGTCGAGCCAGGCGCGAGCCGCGGCGATATGGCGGCGCTCGCGCTCGTTGGCGCGGGCATGCAGGGCCTCGCCGGCCTCGACGCTCTGGCGCAGCATGGGCTCGGCGGTGCCGTCGCCGGAGGTCACCATCAGCGCGGCGCGCAGCGCGTGGCCCATGGCGAAGCCGGGGTCGTCGGCCAGCGCCGCGTCGATCACGGCGAGCGGGTCGCCGTAGTAGCCGTTCAGCAGGCGCAGGGCGGTCTCGTACTGCGCCACCGAGCGCGTGTTCAGGGTCGAGACCGCGAGGTCCCTGGAATCCGTCAGTGCCATGACCGTCTCCGTGCGCCCGCGCGGCAGCGGGCTGTCACGAACCATCGTAGACGGCAAAACGGCCGGTGTAACGGACGCGGCGCGGTGCGGCGCACCATGCCCGCGGGCGGCGCGGCCGCGATGCGCGATATGCTGCCGCCGCCATACCGGCGGCGCGGGTCGGTTAAACTGCCGCATCCCCAATCACGACCTCGAGAGCAGGCCCTTCCATGAAAACACTCGCGCTTTTCCTTGGCACCCTGACCCTTGCCGGCGCCGCCTGCGCTGCCGGGCCGGCCGCTTCGGCGCCTGCCGCCTCCGCCGCCCCTGCTGCCCCTGCTGCCCCTGCCGCGGCGCCGCAGACGCTGGCGTCGGGCATGACCATCCAGCACCTGATCAAGGGCACCGGCGCCTCGCCCAAGGCCACCGACACGGTCCAGGTGCACTACCGCGGCACGCTTGCGGACGGCACCGAATTCGACAGCTCGTACAAGCGCGGCCAGCCGATCTCGTTTCCGCTCAATCGTGTGATCCCGTGCTGGACCGAAGGCGTGCAGGCCATGCAGGTGGGCGGCAAGGCGCGCCTGACCTGCCCGCCGGGCACCGCCTACGGCGCGCGCGGCGTGCCGGGCACGATCCCGCCGAACGCCACGCTGACCTTCGAGGTGGTGCTGCTGGGCATCGGTAGCTGAGCGCCTCGGCGCGGCGCCTGCGGCTGCGCGGGCGCCGGCGTCCCGGCGGGGGCCGGCGCTGGCGGCACCGGCTCCGCGCCGGCGTCCTCGTCATCCCCGTAGTCCGGCAACGCGGTGTTCTCACCGAGCAGGTAGCGCCGCCGCTGCAGGTAGGCGTCGCGCACAAAGGCGTACTTGTCCAGCGCCGCCAGCTTGAGCAGATCGGTCGCGCCGAGCAGGTTGGTGCGCACGTCGACCACGTTCATGCCGTACACCGGGTTGCGCACCGCCGGCTCGGCATAGGTGGTGGGATCGAACCAGAAATTCACATACAGGCCCGCGCCGTCGCGGAAAGAGCTGGGGCCGAACAGCGGCAGCACCAGGTAGGGCCCGGACGGCACGCCCCACGTGCCCAGTGTCAGCCCGAAATCCTGCGAGTGCTTCGGCAGCCCCGCAGGCGTGGCGATATCGATCAGCCCACCCAGGCCCAGCACGGAATTCATCGCCACCCGCATAAAACTCTCCGCCGCCGCCACGCCCTTGCCCTGCAGCAGGTTGTTGGCAAGGTTGCCGATGTCCGCGAGGTTCGAATAGAAATTGCTGACCGCCGCGCGCACCGGCTCCGGCGTGACCGCCTTGTAGCCTTTGGCCACCGGCATCGCGACATACTGGTCGAGCTTGTCGTTGACGCTGAAGATGGCGCGGTTCATCGGCTCCAGCGGATCGTCCGGACTGGCTTGCGGGCCGGCGGCGCAGCCCGCGAGCACGGTCGCTGCGATGGCGGCTGTGGCGAGCGTTGGTAAGCGAAGCGGAACGGGCATCGAGACAACCAGGGTCGCGCGGGCGCAATGCGCGTTCAGGGCCGGGCCGGCTGGTCCGGTCCCTGATGGCCGCCTTCGTGGCCATCCGCGCGCGGACGGCCCATCAGGATCGGCTGGAAGAACACCGCGCCGACCAGCGTGCACGCCAGCGCCAGCGCCAGCAGCTTGCCCATGCTGGCGGTGCCGGGATGCTGTGACAGCCACAGGCTGCCGAAGGCGACCGCGGTGGTGGCGGCGCTGTACAGCACGGCGTGCGTCAGGCTGGACTGCAGCAGCTGGGTCTTGCCGTGCCGCCAGGCAATCACGTAGTAGATCTTGAAGGCGACGCCCACGCCCAGCAGCAGCGGCAGCGCGATCACGTTGGCGAAGTTCAGCGGAATGCCGAACACCACGCACAGTTCCAGCGTGACGATGGCCGACACCAGCAGCGGGATCAGCGTGCGCAGCACGTCGCCGAAGCGGCGCAGCGTGATCCACAACAGGATGGTGATCGAAAGCACCGCCCAGGCCCCTGCCTGCGCAAACGCGGTCATGATGGTATCGGCCGAGCCGCGGATCGAAATCGGCCCTCCGGTGGCGGCGGGCGCCACGCGCTGCACCGCGGCGATAAAGCGTGCCAGCGCGGCTTCGCGCTGTGCGCTGGCGGGCGGCGGCAGCTTCGGGCTGACGTTGACCAGCGCGCGCCCGTCCGGGGCGATCCAGTCGCGCACCAGCTCGGGTGGCAGCGTCTGCAGGCTGACCGCCTGCGGCGTCAGCGCCAGCTTCAGTTTTGCCAGGGCCAGCTGCAGCGGCAGGGCGATGGCGCGCTCGGCGCGGTCGCGCATGGGCGCATCGGCGCTGGCCAGCTTTTTCAGCGTGGCGGAAAGGTGCGCCGCTTCGGCAGCGCCGGGACCGGGATGTTCGTCGGCGGCGATGACCAGTTGCCGCGCGGCATTGCGCAGCGCATTGACGCGTGCGCCGTCGGTGGCGGGCGCTGCGGGGGCCTGGGTAAGTGCCGGCATCAGCGCGGCCGAGGCCGCTGCGATGGCCTGCAGCTTGGGCGGCTGGTGGTCGGGAATAAAGCTCTGCAGCGTGACCGCGCGCGCCACTTCGGGCAGCGCCGCGAGCTGGCCCGCCAGCGCGTGCGCGGCCGGCAGCGATGGCGCCAGCACGCTGACATCGTCGGTGCCGGCCTGCGGCGCGTCCTGCAGCGACAGCAGCGTGGCCATCGATTCGGACTGCGGGTCCTTCAGGTGCAGCGGGTCGAAGTCGAAGCGCAGGTGCGGCAGCAGCGGTGCGCCCGCGAGGATGGCGAGCAGCGTAACCAGCAGCACCGGCTTGCGGTAGCGGTCGAAGAAGCGGTCCGCCGGCGCCAGCCAGGCAAAGCCTGGCGATGCGGATTCGCCGCCGGGCCTGAGCACCGCGATCAGCGCCGGCAGCAGGGTGAAGGTGGTGGCGAACGCCACCACCATGCCGACGCCGGCGATCAGGCCCAGTTCGGCCACGCCGCGGTAGTCGGTGGGCAGGAAGCAGAAGAACGCCGCCGCCGTGGCCGCGGCGGCCAGCGCCAGCGGTGCGCCGACGCCGCGCGCGGCCAGCCCCAGCGCATCGACGATATGGTCGCGGTCGTGGCGCTCGGCGCGGTAGCGCACGCCGAACTGGATGCCGAAGTCCACGCCCAGGCCGACGAACAGCACCGCGAACGCCACCGAGATCATGTTCAGCGCGCCCACCATCGCCAGCCCCAGCGCGGCGGTGATCAGCAGCCCGGCGAACAGGCTCGCCAGCACCGCCACGATCAGCCGCGCGGAACGCAGCGCCAGCCACAGGATCAGCACTACTGCCAGCACCGTCAGCACGCCGTTGAGCACGGCACCGTCGCTGACCGAGGCGAATTCATCGTCGGCCAGCGCCTGCGGGCCGGTCAGGCGCACCGAGGCCTGGTAGCGCTGTGCCAGCTGCAGTTCTTCCGCGGCGTGGCGGATCGCGCGTGCGGCCGCGGCGCCGGCTTTGAGGTCGCTGTAGTCGAGGACCGGGCTGAGCGCGACATAGCGGTAGACCTGGCCGTCGGGGCCGGGCTTGAGGCTGTCGTCGAGCAGCCCCGCCCACGACAGCGCGGCGGGCTTGCCGGCCAGCACCTGGTCCAGCGTGCGCGCGCTGCTGCCCATCAGCCCGGCCATGTCGCCCAGCTTGACCTGCCCCATCTGCAGCGGCAGCGCCAGCGTGGTGGCGAGCACATCGGACAGGCCGCGCAGCGTCGGATCGTGTGCCAGGGCGTTGAGCAGCGGGCGCGCCTGCGTCAGTTGCTGCGTCAGCTGGTTGACTTCATCGATGCCGGCGAACAGCAGGCCGTTGCGCGCGAAGAAGGCGCCGCCGCCGGGCTGGCTGACCGCGTTGAAGCGCGCCGGCTGCCGGCGCAAGGCATCGGCCAGCGCATCGGCGGCGGCATCGGCCAGCTCCGCGGCCGGCGCCTGCACCACCGCCAGGATCATCTGGCCGCGTTGCGGAAACGCTTTGGCGATGGCTTCGTCGCGCAGCGCCCAGGGCGCGTCGGAATCCAGCAGGCGGCCGATGTCGGTGTTGATGGCAAAGTTGCGGGCCACGTAGACGCCGCTGGCAGCCGTCAGCAGTGCCGCCAGCAGGATGACGCGCCACGGCCAGGCGGTGGCAAGCCGGACGATGCGTGTCAGCAGCGAGGTCAGCATGGACGGATCCGGAAGGAGCACGAACCGCGAGTATATCGGCTGGCGCCGTGCCGCATGCGCCATGCGGCACGGCGCGGCCGCGATGCGGGCCGATCCGCTATACACTGTCAGCCGGTGCCGGCCGGGGCGTCGTATGGCGCGGCGCCACCGCCGCACCGACTTCCGTCATTTCCCCGCTCTTGCATCCATGACGATTCACCGTTTGCTTTCCGTGGCGCCGCTTGCGGCGATGGCCATGGCATCCGTCGTGCACGCCCAGGCAGTCCAGCCCGGCGACCTGCGCGCCAACCCCGAGCGGCTGGTGCAGGCCGCGGTGGAGGGCGTGATCGGCACCATCCAGTCGCGGCCGGAGACCCGCGCCGGCGATCTCGGCAAGATCACCGCGGTCGTGCAGCAGCAATTCCTGCCCTACACCGATTTCGAGCGCACCACGCGGCTGGCGCTGGGCGGCGCCTGGCGCACGGCCACGCCGGAGCAGCAGCAACAGCTGTACGAGCAGTTCCAGACCCTGCTGGTGCGCAGCTATGCGGTCTCGCTGGCGCAACTGCGCGAGCAGAACGTCAGGTTCCGCTACCAGCCGGCCAAAGCCGCCAGCGGCGCCACCGACGTGGTGGTGCAGACGCGCGTGATCAACAATGCCGACGAGATGCAGATCGACTACCGCCTGCAGCGCACCGCGACCGGCTGGAAGATCTATGACATCAACATGATGGGGGCGTGGCTGATCGAGGTGTACCGCAAGCAGTTTGCCGACATCGTCGCGCGCAACGGGGTCGACGGGCTGGTGAAGTACCTGACCACGCACAACGCGCGCCAGGCGTCGGAGATCTGAGCCACCTCTGCGAGCCGCGGCCGCACGCTAGCGCGCGGGCTGTCCGCCATCGCTGCTATCGCTGCCGCGCCGCCAGCGGCGCAGTTCCACCCATTGCCATGACAGCAGCGCCGGCACCCCGAACAGGATCTCTCGCGCGCGCTTGACCAGCGCCAGCGCCAGCGCCACCTCCGCGCTCATCCCCAGCACCTGGCCCAGCAGCATCACCACCGCGTCCTGCACGCCAAGCCCGGCCGGCACGAAGAACGCCACGTGGCGCGCGGCCTGCGTCAGCGACTCGATCGCCAGCGCCTGCCAGAACGGCACCGGATGCCCCAGCAGCCACAGCGCCAGCCAGACCTCGAACGTGCCGCTGAGCAGCCCGGCCAGTTGCCAGCCCAGGGCCTTGGCCAGTTCGCGGTGGCGCCGGTTGAGCGCGCGGATATGCGCGTCCAGGCTGGCCCCGTCGATCAGCGCGACGATGCGGTGGTCGGCGCCGAACAGCCGGCGCGCCGCGCCTTCAAGCTTCTCGAACAAGGCGGCGTGGCGCAGCGATAGCGCAAACAGCACCGGCACCGGCAGCGACAGCAGCAGGCCGGCCAGGATGATCCACGCGCCGGCGCGCTGCTGCAGCGCAACGACCAGCATCAGCACGCCGCTGGCGGCGAACAGGTATTGCGAGAACATCGTCACCATCACTTCGACCACCACGCTGGCGGTGACCGCGGTGGTGTCGTGGATGCGCAGCCGCGTCAGGCGGATGCCGACCAGCTCGCCGCCCACGCCCACGGTGGGCAGCAGGCGGCCCACCGCCTCGCGCACCGCGGCGACCCACCACAGGAAGCCGACACCGGCTCGTTCGTCGGGATCGGCGGAGGTCAGCAGCACGCGCCAGCCCTGCGCGTCGAGCAGCAGCGGCAGCGCGTGCAGCGGCACCAGCAACAGCAGCGGCCAGCCGCCCCGGGCCATCACGGCGGCGATATCGCCGGCGCCCTGGTGGATCACCAGCGCGATCAGCGCCAGCAGCCCGAGCAGTCCGGTCAGGTAGGCCAGGCGTTTCATCGGCAATCGTCAGCGCAACGTCCTGTCGCCGAGCACATCGGCAAAGCCGCCGCGCCGGTGGGCAGCCTGCTCCAGCGCCGCGCGCACGCGCGGCGACAGCAGCGCGGCCAGTTCGTCGGCATGGCGGTAGTCGCGCATCGACGGGGCGATGGCGGCGCCGGACACCACCGCCGGATGCAGGTAGATCTCGCCCACGCCCGCGGGCAGTTGCGCCAGCGCCTGCAGCAGCGCGGCCTCGTCCATCTGGCCGCTGCGCGCGATGCCGACCACGTAGTCATTGTGCGCAATGCCGGCGCGGTCCAGCCGGCGGCGCAGCAACGCCAGCCACGGGCGCAGCAGCCAGGGCGCGCCCGCCTCGCGCGGCAGCCGCATCGCGCGCAGCCCGTAGTCGCGCCCGATCGACAGGATCAGCGACAGCACGGTCGGATGCAGGTGGAAGTGCTTGTGCGCATTGACGTGGTCCAGCGCCAGGCCGGTGGCGGCAAAGGCCTCGAACTGCGCGCGGATCTCCGCGGCAAGCTGGCGGCGCACCGCGGGCAGAAAAAAGAAGCGGCACCCGTCCAGCGCCATGGCCGAGCCGAAGCGGCCGTGCGCATCGGCCAGCGCCGGGATGCGCGCGCGCGGCAGCGTGGCCGGGCCATCGGCCAGCACCACGTGCAGGCCCACGCGCAACGCCGGCAGCCGGCGCGCGCGCGCCACCGCATCCGCCACCGCGGGCGCGCCCACCATCAGGCTGGCGGCGTTGAGCACGCCGTCGCGATGGGCCAGTTCCACCGCTTCGTTGACGGCCGGGTGCAGCCCGAAGTCGTCGGCGGTGACGATCAGCGCGCGATGTGCAGCAGCGGGTGCCGCACCGGGTGCCGCACCGGAAAGGGCCCGGGCCAGGATCAGGCCTCGTGCGAGCGCAGGAAGCGGAAGAACTCCACGCCTTCGCGCAGGCGCCGCTTCATCATGTCCCAGCTGCCGAGCATCTCGCGCACGATTTCCCAGATCTTGCCGGGGCGGAAGTAGAAGCGCTTGTAGAAGGTCTCGACGCCGTGGTAGATGTCCTCCTTCGACAAGTGCGGGTAGCTGATCGCCGCCAGCTGCACGCCCTGGTCGTTGACCAGGTTGATGACCTTGTTCTCCTCGAGCCAGCCGTTCTCCACCGCCTGGCGGTACAGCGTGGTGCCGGGGTAGGGCGCGGCCAGCGAGACCTGGATGGTGTGCGGGTTGATTTCCTTGGCGTACTCGATGGTCTTCTCGATGGTCTCGCGGGTTTCGCCCGGCAGGCCCAGGATGAAGGTGCCGTGGATCTGGATGCCGAGCTTGCGGCAATCTTCGGTGAAGCGGCGCGCGATGTCGGTGCGCAGGCCCTTCTTGATGTTCAGCAGGATCTGGTCGTCGCCGGACTCATAGCCCACCAGCAGCAGGCGCAGCCCGTTTTCCTTCATGACCTTGAGGGTGCTGTACGGCACGTTGGCCTTGGCGTTGCACGACCACGTCACGCCCAGCTGGCCCAGCCCACGCGCGATTTCTTCCACGCGCGGCTTGAAGTCGGTGAAGGTGTCGTCGTCGAACATGATCTCCTTGACCTCGGGCATGTTCTCCTTGATCCATTTCACCTCGGCGATCACGCTTGCGGCCGAGCGCGTGCGGTAGCGGTGCCCGCCCACGGTCTGCGGCCACAGGCAGAAGGTGCAGCGCGAACGGCAGCCGCGGCCGGTGTAGATCGACACGTAAGGATGCTTCAGGTAGCCGATGAAGTAGTTCTCGATCTTGAGGTCGCGCTGGTAGACCGGCGCCACGAACGGCAGCGCGTCCATGTCCTCGATCATCGGCCGCTGGCCGTTGTGTTCGAGCGAGCCGTCCGGCAGGCGATAGGACAGCCCGAGAATGTCCTTGAGCGGCTTGCCCGCGGCCACGTCCTGACAGGTGTAGTCGAATTCCTCGCGGCAGACGAAGTCGATGGCGTCGCTCGCGCCCAGCGTGCCGCCCGGATCGACCGCGGGCTTGGCACCGACCATGCCGATCATCACGCCGGGATGGCGCTGCTTGAGCGCCTCGGCGAATTTTGCGTCGGTGGGGAACGACGGCGTGCTGGTGTGGATGATCACCAGTTCATAGTCCGCGGCGATCTCCAGCGTCTGCTGCGCGGTCAGGCCGTCGGCCGGGGCATCGAGCACGCGGCTGCCGGGCACCAGTGCGGCCGGCTGTGCCAGCCATGTGGGATACCAGAACGACTTGATCTCGCGCTTGGCCTGGTAGCGCGAACCGGCGCCGCCATCGAAGCCGTCGAAGGACGGGGCCTGCAGAAAAAGGGTTTTTTTCATAACGGCCTCTTGGTATGGATGCCGGTGAAATGTGGGGTGTCAGGTGAGGACTTCGTGGCGGCGCCGGCCCTCTCCCCCAGCCCCTCTCCCGCGCGCGGGAGAGGGGAGCGAACCATCGGGATTTCCGCGCCTGCCTGTTTTCTCCCCTCTCCCGCTTGCGGGAGAGGGGCGGGGGAGAGGGCAGGCGCTTGACCGGAGCGCTGCCTGTCATGGACCGACAGCACCTGCTCCCCCCACCACACCCGCTTGCCAGCCAACGCCAGCGCCCAGCAGGCCAGCAACAAGCCATCGCGCAATGGCGCCCGCAGTGCCCCCGCGACGCCACCCGCCAGCACGCTGCGCGCCATCACGCCGACGGCCGCCGCGGCGATCACCAGCGGCAGCGGCGCCAGCCACACGCCCAGCGCCAGCATCGGCCAGGTGAACGTGACGAAGCTGAACGCATAGCCCGCCGGGTTCAGCGAAGCGATCGTGCGCATCCAGCGCAACTCATGCCGCCACAGCAGCGTAAAGCTGTCTTCGGTGATATCGGTCGACACCATTACCTCCGACAGCACCGTGCGCAAGCCCAGTCGCCGCGTCAGCTCGCCCAGCCAGAAATCGTCGGCCAGCCGGTCGCGCAAGGCCTCGAAACCGCCGATCGCCGCGAGCGCATCGCGGCGCAGCGCGATGGTCGCGCCGAAGGCAAAGCGCCGCGAGCCGCCCGCGTGGGCGATGCGCACCGCCGGCACGAACCAGTCGTCGATGAACTGCGCGCCCAGGCGCGACCAGAAGCCGCCGATGGCATGGCCACGGTACAGGCAGGTGACCACGCCGACGCCGGCATCCGCCAGCGGCGCCGTCACGCGGGCCAGGTAGTCCGGCGCCACCGCGACGTCGCTGTCGGCGATGACCAGCGCATCGTGCCGGGCCGCGCCGGACAGGTTGATCAGGTTGCTGACCTTGAGGTTGCTGCCGTGCACCCGCGGATCGATCACCAGTGCGATGTCGCAGTCCGGGAAGTCGCGCCGCAGCCGCTCCACCACCGCGATCGCGGGATCGTCCGCGGCGCGCACGCCGAACACCAGCTGGAAGCACGGATGCCGCTGCCGGCAGAAGCTGGCCAGGTTGGCGTGGAGACGGGGTTCGGCGCCGCACAGCGGCTTGAGCACGCTGACCGGCGTGGCGGCCATGGCGCCGCGTGGCGCAGGCTTGCGTCGCGACAGCCAGGCCGCGGCCAGTGCATAGCCAGCCGCCACGCAGACCAGCGCTGCGCCGGGCAGGATGCTGGCAAGTCCGGCGGCCATGGCAATGGCTTCAGTGCGTGGCGGCGCTGGCAGGCGCCTCGGCCGGCCGCGGCTGCTGCGCGGGCGGCCGGGCGCGCTGGATTTCCTCGAGCTTGATCTCGACGTGGCGCGAGAACACGTATTCGGCCGGCCGCTGCCGGTCCAGCGCAATGTCCGGCGCCATCGGGCCGCTGGTGCGCACACCGCGCAGGCTGACGCCGAGCGCCTTGAGCGGATGGGCAAAGGTGTCGGCCACGGCGGTGGCTTCATAGCCGCTGTGCACCATGCAGTCGGCGCATTTCTCGTAGTTGCCGGTGCCGTAGGCGTCCCAGTCGGTCTCTTCCATCAGTTCGCGGAAGGTCGCGGCATAGCCTTCGCCCACCAGGTAGCACGGCCGCTGCCAGCCGAATACCGTGCGCGCCGGGTTGCCCCACGGGGTGCAGTGGTAAGTCTGGTTGCCGGCGAGGAAGTCCAGGAACAGCGTCGACTGGCTGAACGCCCAGTTCTTGCCCGCGCGGCCGCGGCCGAGGATGTCGCGGAACAGCTGGCGGGTCTTGCCGCGGTTCAGGAAATGCTGCTGGTCCGGCGCGCGCTCATAGGCATAGCCCGGCGACACGGTGATGCCATCGACGCCCAGCGCCTTGACCGAGTCGAAGAACCTGGCCACGCGCTCGGGCTGCGCATCGTTGAACAGCGTGCAATTGATATTGACGCGGAAGCCGCGCGCCTTGGCCGCGCGGATGGCCTCGACGCAGCGGTCGTACACGCCTTCCTGGCACACCGAGCGGTCATGCATCTCGCGGTCGCCGTCCAGGTGCACCGACCAGATGAAATACGGGCTGGGCTGGTACTGGTCCAGCTTCTTTTCCATCAGCAGCGCATTGGTGCACAGGTAGACGAACTTGCGCCGCCGGATGATGCCTTGCACGATCTGCGGCATGTCCTTGTGCAGCAGCGGCTCGCCGCCGGCAATCGACACCACCGGGGCGCCGCACTCGTCCACTGCCTCCAGGCATTGCTGCACCGACAGGCGCTGGTTCAGGATGGGATCCGGGTAGTCGATCTTGCCGCAGCCCGAGCACGCCAGGTTGCAGCGGAACAGCGGTTCGAGCATCAGCGCGAGCGGATAGCGTTTCTGCCGCGACAGGTGCTTGCCGACGATATAGGCGCCCACGCGGGCAACCTGCAGGAGCGGAATGGCCACGACAGCTTCCTCTGGTTGGTTCAGCCTGCAATGTTCTCGTTGGCGGCATCGCTGCAGTCGGGCGCGGTGTTCGTGCCGGCCTCCGCCGATGCCGCCGGTGGCTTCACGTCGGCCAGTTCGGCCGGCAGCCGGAACTCGGCATGCTCTTCGCGCCCGGCCATGGTGGTGACCTCCACCGGGCCCAGCCGGCGCAGCGCCGCGATCACGTCTTCGACCATGGCCTCGGGGGCCGAGGCGCCCGCGGTGATGCCGACCACGTTGGCGTCGCGCACCCAGGCCGGGTCCAGCTCGCTGCCTTCGGCGATCAGGTAGCTGGGCACGCCGCTTTCGGTGCCGATCTCGCGCAGGCGGTTGGAGTTGGAACTGTTGGTCGCGCCGATCACCAGGATCACGTCGGCCAGCTTGCACAGGTCGCGCACCGCGCTCTGGCGGTTCTGCGTGGCGTAGCAGATGTCGCGCGTATCGGGACCGACCAGGTTGCTGAAGCGCCGTCCGAGCGCGGCGATGATATTGCGGGTGTCGTCCACGCTCAGCGTGGTCTGGGTGACGTAGGCGACCGGGGTGTCGTCGGGCAGGTCGAGCTTGGCGACGTCGGCCTCGTTCTGCACCAGGATCACCTTGCCGGGGATCTGGCCCATGGTGCCTTCGACCTCGGGGTGGCCGGCATGGCCGATCAGGATCACGGTGCGGCCGCTGGCGGCGTACTGGCGGCCCTGGGTGTGGACCTTGATCACCAGCGGGCAGGTGGCGTCAATGGCATGCAGCTGGCGCTGGCGGGCGTCGGCGACGACTTCGCGCGACACTCCGTGCGCGCTGAAGATGGTGACCGCGCCGGCCGGCACTTCGTCCAGTTCCTCGACGAAACGCGCGCCCTTGTCCTTCAGTCCCTGTACGACGTGCTTGTTATGCACGATCTCATGCCGCACGAACACCGGCGCACCGTGCTTGACGAGGGCGCGGTCGACGATCTCGATCGCGCGCACCACGCCGGCACAGAAGCCCCGGGGCTGAGCAAGAATCACCTGCATGGAGTAGGCCCCCGACCCTTTTGCTACGGGTTTCAGTGTTTGGGATCGCGCAACGGAAAACGATGCCGGTATCGAGCCAGACCCACCGGAGATCCGCCGCGGATCACATTTTCCTCGCACGGTGGTTACTATATACCCGACACGCCGGCTTTGTCTGGCGTCGCCATGGCCGGCGCCGGGCCGGCCATGGCGACGCCGCCTTACGGGGAAACGGGCTGATGACCAAAAACGATGACGTGCTGGTGACAGGTGCAGCGGGTTTCCTGGGCTCGGCTGTGGCGCGCCAGGCGCTGGCGCGCGGCTGGCGCGTGCGCGTGCTGGTGCGCCCGCAGAGCCCCCGCACCAACCTCGCGGGGCTGCCGGTGACCGTGGCACAGGGCGACATGCGCGATGCCGCCGCGGTGGCCGCGGCGCTGCAGGGCGTGCGCTACCTGTTCCATGTCGCCGCCGACTACCGGCTGTGGGCGCGCGACCCGGAAGACATCGTGCGCACCAATGTCGACGGCACCCTGGCGGTGATGGAAGCCGCGCAGCGGGCCGGGGTCGAGCGCTTGATCTATACCAGCAGCGTGGCGACGCTGCGCGTCGCCGGCGCGCAGGCGCCGGTGGACGAGACCGCGGCGATGCGCCCGCATGAAGCCATTGGCGCCTACAAGCGCAGCAAGGTCCTGGCCGAGCGCGTGGTCGAGCAACGTATCGCCGAACACGGCCTGCCCGCGGTCATCGTCAACCCGTCCACCCCCATCGGCCCGCGCGACGTGCGGCCCACGCCGACCGGCCGCATCATCGTCGAGGCCGCTACCGGCAAGATCCCGGCCTTTGTCGATACCGGGCTGAACCTGGCCCACGTCGACGACGTGGCCCACGGGCATTTGCTGGCGCTGGAGCGCGGCCGCACCGGCGAGCGCTACATCCTGGGCGGGCAGGACGTGATGCTGCAGCAGATGCTGCGCGATATCGCCCAGCTGTGCGGCCGGCGCCCGCCGACCCTGCAGCTGCCGCGCTGGCCGCTGTATCCGCTCGCCTACGGCGCGGAAGCGGCGGCGCGGCTGACCGGCAAGGAGCCCTTCCTGACTGTCGATGGACTCAATATGTCCCGCTACCGGATGTTCTTTACCTCGGACAAGGCGCGCAAGGAGCTGGGGTATCAGCCGCGCCCGTACCAGGAGGGGCTGCGCGACGCGCTGGCGTGGTTCCGCGCGCACGGATACCTGGGCCATCCCTGAGCCGCTGGCTCAGGGGCGCAACGGGGCCTGGCTGCGGCCCTTCCACTGGCCGCCGCGCCGCAGCCGGTAGCGCCGCGCCGAGTCGAGCGTCGCGCCCAGGTAGAACAGCGCCGTCACCGGCAGCAGCGGCGCCAGCCACCACGGCTGGCGGTACTCGCGCAGCATCGGCAGGTAGGCCAGCGCCATCGCGGCCCAGGCCAGCCATGCCGGCCATACCCGCCAGCCCAGCGCCAGCACCGGCGGCACCAAATAGGTCAGCACCATGCCGGCGACCGCGCCCGCCAGCCACAGCGGCGAATGGCGCAGCTGCGTGTAGGCGCTGCGCGCGATCATGTCCCACAGGCTGCGCCAGTCGTCGTACGGGCGCAGCGACACGCTGTCGTCGGCCAGGTCCAGGCGGATGGCGCCGCCGGGCTTGATGCGCGCGGCCAGGCTGCAGTCGTCGATCAGCTCGCCGCGGATCGCGGCAAAGCCGCCGATGCGCGCCAGCGCCGCACGGCGCGCCAGCATGCAGCCGCCGGCCGCGGCGGCAACGCGGCTGCGCGGATCGCGCACGCGGGCAAAGGGGTAGAGCTTGGCGAAGAAGAAGACAAAGGCCGGCACCACCAGCCGTTCCCACGCCGAGACGCAGCGCAGGCGCACCATCAGCGAGACCAGGTCGCGCCGCTCCGCTTCGGCGCGCGCCACCAGGCCGGCCAGCACGCCCGGGCCGTGGCGGATGTCGGCATCGGTCAGCCAGACATAGCGTGCCTGCGGCGCGATGCGGTCGGCGGCGGCCAGGCCCTCGGACTGCGCCCAGACCTTGCCGCTCCAGCCGGCCGGCAATTCGCGCGCGCCGATCACGGTGAGCGAGTGGGGGCGCGCGGTGGTGGCCGCGGCGGCGCGGGCAATATCGGCGGTGCCGTCCGCGCTGTGGTCGTCCACCACCACCAGCGCCAGCGGGCCCGGGTAGCGCTGGCCCAGCACTGCCGCCACCGCGCTGCCGATGACCTCGGCCTCGTCGCGCGCGGGGATGATGGCGACTACCTGCGGCCAATGCGCCGGCGCCGGTGCGGCCGGTGGCTTGCGCACGCGCCAGAAGCCGGCGCGCCCGAACAGCAGTACGCTCCAGATCGCCAGCGACAGCAGCGACAGCGCCATGGCGGCGCCGGGCACGGTGGTCTCGGTCATGCGGCCCCCTGCGGTGGCATGGTTCGGGGGCCATTTTAGGCGATGGCCAGCCGGCGGGCGCGGGCCCGCCGTTGGCTCAGGCGCGGTAGCTCACCGGCCCGCGCGAGCGCATGTCGAGCGCGTAGTAGCAGATCGTCAGCAGCACCAGCCAGCCCGGCCCCACGTACAGCGCCACGCGCGTATCGGGGAAGTAGGCCATCAGCGCCACCACCAGCGCCAGGAAGGCCAGCGCGATATACGAGCCATACGGCCAGAACGGCATGCGGAACGCCAGCGCCTTGCGCGCGGCCGGCGCGAGCGAGCGCCGGAACTGGATCTGCGTGACCAGGATGATGGCCCAGGTCCAGACCGCGCCGAAGGTGGAGATCGCGGTGACCCAGACGAAGACCTTCTCCGGCACCAGGTAGTTGAGCAGCACGCCGGCCAGCAGCGCGGCGATCGACACCAGCAGCGCGCGGCGCGGCACGCCGTTGCGGTCCACCTTGGCGAAGGCCGCCGGCGCCTGGCCCTGCAGCGACAGGTTGTACAGCATGCGCCCGGTGCTGAAGATGCCGCCGTTGCACGACGACAGCGCCGCGGTCAGCACCACGAAGTTGATGATGCCGGCGGCGGTCTTGATGCCCAGCCGCTCGAAGGTCAGCACGAACGGGCTGCCCTGCGCGCCGATCTCGTTCCACGGGTACAGCGCCAGGATCACGAACAGCGCGCCCACGTAGAAAATCAGGATGCGCCAGAACACCGAGTTGATCGCGTCCGGAATCGACTTCTTCGGGTTGCGCGCCTCGCCGGCGGTCAGGCCGATCATCTCGACGCCCAGGTACGCGAACATCACCATCTGCAGCGACATCAGCACGCCCGAGGCGCCGTTTGGCATGAAGCCGCCGTGCGCCCACAGGTTGGAGATGCCGGTGGCGACGCCGCCATTGCCGAAGCCGAACACGATCATCGCGCCGCCGCCGATCAGCATCAGCACGATGGTGACGATCTTGATCATGGCGAACCAGAACTCGAACTCGCCATAGGCCTTGACCGCCATCAGGTTGACCGAGCCCATCGCCGCCAGCGCCGCCAGCGCCCAGATCCAGCGCGGCACGTCGGGGAACCACATGCCCATGTAGATGGCCACGGCGGTGATCTCGGCCACGCAGGTCACCAGCCACAGGAACCAGTAGTTCCAGCCGGTCAGGTAGCCCGCCAGCGGCCCCATGTGGTCCTGCGCGTAGCGGCAGAACGAGCCGGCCACCGGGTTGTGCACGGCCATCTCGCCCAGCGCGCGCATGATCAGGAAGATCACCGCGCCGCCGATCAGGTAGGCCAGCATGATTGCCGGGCCCGCCATCTTGATGGGATTGCCGGCGCCCAGGAACAGGCCCACGCCGATGGCCGATCCCAGCGCCATCAGCCGGATATGGCGTTCGCCCAGGCCGCGTTGCAGATGTTCTGCGCTTGCACTCATTGTTCGTTGTCTCCGTGTGATCTGAATGGCCGCGCCAGCCCTTGTGGGGCTGGCGGGGGCAGAGAACTTTTGCGTTTGCGGCGCACGCAAACGGAAAAGAGCGGGCAGGTTAATCAGATAGCGGGGATATTTGTTGCTGAATTCGTGCCGAAATGCAGGAAAAGTTGCTGGCGCCGCGGGATGCCGGCGGCCGCGCGCAATGACATGGCACGGGCCGGGGAAGGCGCGCAGGGGGGCGGCACGGTGGCCGGCGGGGAATGCGGGACGGGCCGGTCAGGGATGCCAGGTTGCCGGCTGCCTGTCGCCTGGCAGCGCGGGCCGCTGACTGCCCGCCATCGCATACGAAAGCTTGTTCGCGGCGTCGACCACGGTCTGCGCCAGCTCCAGCAGCCGCGCTTCGCCAAGCCGGGAAGTCGGCCCGGAAATGCACATCGACCCCAGCAGGCGCCAGTGCAATCCGAACACCGGCGCCGACACGCTGGAGACCTCGGGCTCGCGTTCGCCGAGCGACAGGTGAAAGCCGCGGCGCCGGATCATTTCATAAAGCTCGCCCGGCTCGCCCGAAAACGCCAGGATGACCCGCCCCGGCGAGCCGCTGTCCAGTGGCAGCGCCGCACCGATCCTGACGTGATGGCGGATCGCCTGCGGGCCTTCGACACGGACCAGGCAGGTACGCTGCTGGCCCTCGCGCACATAGAACGAAGCGCTTTCACCGGTCTTGATGGTCAGTTCGCGCAGCACCGGCTCGACCACTTCCTGCACGTTGAAGGTGGCCTGGTAGCAGGCGCCCAGCCAGCCGGCCGCGCGGCCGAGACGCCAGTTGCCGTCTTCCTTCTGCACCAGGTAGTTGTCCGCCGCCAGCGTGCGCGCCAGCCGCAGCACCGTGGTCTTGTGGATGCCGGTGCGCCGGCTCAGTTCGGCCAGCGACAGCTGCGGATCGTTGACGCCGAAGGCTTCCAGCACGCGCAACGCGCGCGTCACGGCGATCACGGCGCCGGAGCCCTCCTCAGCGACTGACGCGTTGAGGGAATCACTTTTAGGGTTCATGGCACGAAATGCGGTGCACGGTATGAAACGGCATTGTATGCCGTGAAACGATGCACCACAATCCGAATCACAACGAAACCAGATTCGGAGACATCCATGCAGTCCACATCCCGTCGCGTCCTCCTGGCCATTGCCGGCCTGCTGATGGCATCCGCCAGCGTCCATGCCGCGTCGCCATATCCCGCCAAGCCCATCCGCGTGATCGTTCCGTTCCCGGCCGGCGGCGGCACCGACATCATCGCGCGCGAGGTGACCAATACCGTGGCGAAGTCGACCGGCTGGGTCTTTGTCGTGGAAAACAAGCCGGGCTCCGGCGGCAACCTCGGCGTCGACGCGGCGGCCAAAGCGCCGGCCGATGGCTACACCATCGCCATGGGGCAGACCAGCAACCTGGCCATCAACGCCTCGCTGTACGAACACCTGCCGTATGACCCGCTGAAGGACCTGGCGCCGGTCAGCCTGGTCGCCTCCGCGCCGCTGGTGCTGGTGACGCACGTCAACTCGCCCTACAAGACCATGAAGGACGTGATCCAGGCCGCCCGGGCCAAGCCCGCATCGCTTAACTTTGCCTCGCCAGGCAACGGCACCGTTGCCCACCTGGGTGGCGAGCAGCTGCAAAGCACTGCGAAAGTCAAATTTACCCACGTCCCGTACAAGGGCGCGGCACAGGCGGTCAACGACCTGATGGGCGGACAGGTGGACCTGTACATGGCGTCCGTGCCGACGCTGCTCGGCCACATCAAGAACAACAAGCTGCGGCCGCTGGCGGTGACGTCAGCGAAGCGCCTGCCCGACCTGCCCCAGGTTCCGACCGTGGCCGAGTCCGGCTATCCCGGCTTCGAGACGGCGACCTGGTTCGGCTTCGTCGCGCCGGCCGCGACACCGAAGGACATCGTCGTGCGGCTCAATGCGGAGTTCAACAAGGCGCTGCAGTCCCCGGCGCTGGCCAGGAAGCTGAACGAACAGGGCGCCTCGGTGCTGGTCGGCACGCCCGAAGCCTTCACCACGCTGATCAGGCAGGACATCGGACGCTGGGCCGCGGTCATCAAGGCCTCCGGCACCAAGCTGGACTGATCGACTTCGACCCTATCCCTCTCATCTTGCTGGAGTTTTCCATGAGCTTGCCCAACATCATCAAATCGTTCGAACGCGTGCCCGCCGCCGTGGTCGAGCGTGCCGCGCGCTTCCAGCCGGCGATCCTGTCGGATGTCGGCGGACGCCGCGGCGCGCTGCATGGCCGCATCCGCGCCCTGCGCCCGACCATGAAGGTCGCCGGCCCGGCATTCACCGTCGAAGTCCGTCCCGGCGACAACCTGATGATCCACGCCGCGCTGGCGCTGGCGCAGCCCGGCGATGTGCTGGTGGTGGACGGCAAGGGCGACCAGACCTCCGCGCTGATGGGAACGATCATGATGCATGCCGCCCGCCAGCGGGGGATCGCCGGGGTCGTGATCGATGGCGCCGTGCGTGACAGCCTCGAGCTGGAGGACATGCAGTTCCCGGTTTTCTCGGTGGGCACCAATCCCAATGGCCCGACCAAGGAAGTCGGCGGCCGCATCGGCCACCCGATTTCCGTCGGCGGCGTCACGGTGAACCCGGGCGACTATATCTGCGGCGATGCCGACGGCCTGGTCGTGGTCGAGCGCGGCAAGATCGAGGCGCTGCTCGATGCCGCGGCGAAGAAGGAAGAGGCCGAAGCCATGCGCATCGCGCAGATCAAGGAGGGCAATACCACCGCCCCGTGGCTGCTGGCATCGCTGGTGACGGCCGGCGTCCTGAAGCAGGGAGAAGCCCTGTGACCAGCAAGGACGTCATTATCGTCACGGGTGCGGACCTGGCACCGGAAGCGCTCGCGCTGCTTGGTGACTACCAGATCGTGTTCGCGGGCAAGAAGCCGCAGACCGACGAGCTCGTCGCGCTGGCGCGGCAGCACAACCCGGTCGGCATCATCGTGCGCTATGGCAGCGTGACGGCCGAAGTCATGGATGCGGCGCCGGCCCTGAAGGTGATCTCGAAGCACGGCAGCGGCATCGACGTGATCGACCAGAAGGCCGCGGCCGCGCGCGGCATCGCGGTGAAGGCCGCGGTCGGCGCCAATGCCGCCGCGGTGGCCGAGCATGCCTGGGCGCTGATCCTCGCCTGTGCCAAGGCGGTGCCGCAGCTGAACGCGCGCATGCGCGCGGGCCACTGGGACAAGTCGATCCACAAGACCATCGAACTCAATGGCCGCACCCTGGGCATCGTCGGCCTGGGCGAGATCGGCCGCCGCGTCGCGGTGACCGGGGTGGCCATGGGCATGCGCGTGATCGCCTTCGATCCCTATGCGAAGACACCACCCGCCGGCGTCACGCTGGTCAGCGAGCTGGCGCAGCTCTACCAGGCAGCGGACGTGGTGTCGCTGCACTGTCCGCTGACCGACGAAAACCGCGGCATGCTCAACCGCGAGACGCTGGCCCTGTTCAAGCACGGCGCCATCCTGGTCAACACCGCCCGCGGCGGCCTGATCGACGAGCCGGCGCTGGCCGAGGCACTCGACGGCAGGCTCTACGCGGCCGGCCTCGACAGCTTCGCCGTCGAGCCGATGGCCGTGCCGCATCCGTTCCAGACGCTGCCCAACGTCATCCTGTCGCCGCATATCGGCGGTGTCAGCGATGCGGCGTACGTGAACATGGGGGTGGGGGCCGCGAACAACGTGCTTGCCGTGCTGCAGGGCTCTGCCGCGACGGTCTAGGCGAGGCTTCGACGCTTCACCAGTCAAAACAATACAGGCATGGCGGCCGGCGGGCAGTCGGACCGGCCGCTGCCAGGAGACAACGATGATTCATCGCAAATTTGGTCTGTTTGCAGTGCTCGCCGCGATCGCCACCGCCAGTGCGGCGCCGGCGTTGGCGGCCTACCCCGACAAGCCTGTGCGCATTGTCGTGCCGAATCCCCCGGGCGGCGCCGTCGACGTGGTGACCCGCAAGGTGGCGCAGAAGCTTACCGAGCAGACCGGCCAGAGTTTCGTGGTCGAGAACAAGCCGGGCGCTTCCGGCACCATCGGCACCACGCTGGTCGTCAAGGCGCCGGCCGACGGCTATACGCTGCTGGCCAATGACAACTCCTACACCACGCTGCCCTACGTCTTCAAGAAACTGAACTGGGACCACCAGACCGCGCTGGTGCCGATCGCCCCGTTCGCGTTCTCGCCGGTGGTGGTCGGGGTCAAGGCCGATTCGCGCTTCAAGGACCTGGAGTCACTGATCCGACATGCCAAGGCGCATCCGGGCGAGGTGACATTCGGGAGTGGCGGTCCGGGCAGCTCGCCCCATTTTTCCGCGGAAGCCTTTCAGCAGGCCGCCGGCATCAAGCTGATGCACGTTCCGTACAAGGGTGCCGGCGACGCCATGGTCGGCCTGCTGGGCGGCAGCGTCGACTTGCTGGTGGTGTCCACGCCGACCGCGCTGGCGCCGGTCAAGGGCAACCAGATGCGCCTGCTTGCCATCAGCGGCAAGCGCCGGCTCGATGTGTTTCCGGAAGTGCCGACCTTCGCGGAAGCCGGGCTGCCGACATTCAGCCTGTTCAACTGGTCAGGCCTGGCAGCCCCGAAGGGAACGCCCGCGGAAGTGATCGCCCGGCTGCAGGCAGAGGTGCAGAAGGCCCTGCAGTCGCCTGACATGAAGCAGTTCCTGGCGCAAATGGGCTCGCAACCGGGCAGCCTGGACAGCAGCGCGTTTGCACAGCTGATCCAGCGGGAAACCGAGCAATGGGCGGCCGTTGCGCAGAAGGCCAATATCGAAAAGCAGTAATCGCACTGGCAACCACGATGATCCTGCTTCAGCAACCCACCGTGCGCGACGCCACGGTGCTTACCCGCCTACCGCAATCGTTCCGGCGGCAGGATCGGGACAACGCGTGGTCGCTGGCCAATCGCGGCGGTGCGGTCACGGAGTCATTCCTGGAAGGCCCGGTCTGGTCGGAAGGCCACCTGTGGGTGACCGACATTCCCTATGGCCGCGTGTTCCGCATATCGCTGCAGGGCAGCTGGGAACTGGTGGCCGAGTACGACGGCGAGCCGAACGGCATGAAGCGCCTGGCCAGCGGCGACTTCCTGATCACGGACTACCGCAACGGGCTGATGCGGCTGGACCCGGAGACCGGCGCCGTGACGCCGTTCCTTGAGCGCAGGAATTCAGAGCGCTTCCGCGGTGTCAACGACCTGACCTTCGATTCGGCGGGCAACCTGTACTTCACGGACCAGGGCCAGACCGGGATGCACGATCCCACCGGCCGCGTCTACCGCCTGTCGCCCGCGGGCAAGCTCGATGTGCTGCTGAACAATGCGCCAAGCCCGAATGGCCTGGTGCTGTCGCCCGACGAGAAGGTGCTGTACGTCGCCATGACGCGTGGCAACTGCGTGTGGCGCGTGCCGCTGCAGGCCGACGGCTCCGTCAGCAAGGTGGGCCGGTTCTTCACGTCATACGGACCGAGCGGTCCGGACGGGCTCGCCATGCGTGCCGACGGATTCCTGCTGGTGGCCAATCCGGGGCTTGGCTATGTCTGGGTGCTGAACCATCGCGCCGAGCCGGTCGAAGTCATCCGCACGCCGGTCGGCGCATCGTTGACCAACCTGTGCTTCGGCGGCGCCGACGGCAAGACGCTGCTGATGACGGAATCCACCACGGGGACGATTCTGAGTGCGGAGGTGCCCGAAGGCGGTGCGCCGGTGCATGGCGGGATTGTGGCCTGACGATTGCCATGGTTGCCCGGCGCATCGTCGGGAAGCGGGCGCCTCTGGGTCACAGGGTCACAGGGTCTCAGGGTCTCAGGGTCTCAGGGGTCCGTTCGACCCTGTGCCTTGGGCGGCGGCGCACCGATATCGATTTGCAGGCTGGGAAAGGCCTCGGCCGCCGCGGCGACAGCTTCCTGCCTGGTGGAAAAAGTCTCGGTCAGCGAGACGACGAAGCCATCCGTCAGCATCCGGACGTGCCATCCGCCGTCGTCTTCGCGCATGACCAGGACGAAAGGGGGCTGCGCGGGAGCGGCATCGGGCATGATGAAGCGGACATTCATACGATAAGGCGAGCGGGCGCATACGGTCGCGGGACGCATGGGGACCAGTGCGCGGCAATCCGACTGGAAAAAAGGGCTGGCCCGCGGCCAGCCCTTTCCCACTGCAAGCTACAACTACCGGGTAACGATCAGACCCAGACCAGGTCCGACGTCGACAGGCTGCCCAGCTGGTTCGCCGCGCCCAGCAGCGCGACTTCGTGCTCGGCCTGTACGAAGGCCTGGGCGCCGTTGTTCAGCGTGAAGTCGAGCGGGTTGAACGCCTCGCCTTCGGTGTTGAACAGCAGTTGCAGGTCGGTGCCGCTGGCGTTGTAGTTGAACGAGCCGTCTTCGTTGTACGTGCCCACGCGGATCACGACGTTGACCGGATCCAGGCCGTCGCCGATGTAGAAGGCGAATGCCGGCAGGCCGTTGCCGCCCGGGGCGTTCGTCACGTACATGGCGTAGTCGCCCTGGGCCAGCGGGTTCGACACGTCGACCAGGATGGTGTCCTCGGCCACCTTGAAGTCGGTGATGACGTCCTGCTTGGCCGCCGCGCCCGGGTTCGTCGACTTGCCAGCCTCGGCCAGGTGGTTCTGGTCGAAGTTGAAGTAGAACGAATCCGCGCCCGCGCCGCCGGTCAGCACGTCGGCGTGGAGGCCGCCGGCGATGAAGTCATCGCCTGCGCCGCCGTCGAGCGTGTCGTTGCCTTCGCCGCCGAACAGCTCGTCGTCGCCCGCTTCGCCGTTGATCACGTCGGCACCGCCGTTACCAAACAGCGTGTCGTCGCCGGCGCCACCGTTGAGCGTATCGGCGCTGTTCGAGGCGTAGACCACATCACGCTGGCCCGAGCCGATGAAGGTGAACGCTGCCGCGTCGGACGGATCTTCCATCACGATCGTCACGCCGCTGCCCTTGAGGGCCGATGCGTCGATGGTGGCGAAGTTGTTGTCCTCGAACGCGAAGCCGGTGACCTCGCCGGAACCCGACAGGATCAGCTTGCTGTCGGCGCCGGCCTGCTCGTCCAGGTCCAGGCGCACCAGGCTGGAGTAGCCGACCGGGATGTCGAGGCCGGCATAGCCTTGACCATTCGCCCACACCGTACCGCTGGCGTCACCGTTCACCGAAGCGCCGGCAGCCACGTCGACCTTCATCAGGTTGACGGAGGCAGCCTGCAGCCATTCGCCGCCTTCGAAGCCGCCGAGCAGGTGCATATGGCCCGAAGCCGCGGCAGCAATGTCGATGCTGGTGATGGTGGCGCGCTTGTCAGCGCCGGCGGCATCGATGCCCCACGAGGTGAACTCGGTGCTGATGCCGGTGCTGAGCTTCACGGTTTCGAGGTCGCCGGCGGCACGGGCATCACCCACGCGGCCGATCTCGATGTCGCTGTCGGTGGCGCCTTCCACGACCAGGTGCTGCAGGTTGGTCGCTTCATCCATCAGGCTTTCGAACTGGCTGCCCAGCGACAGGTCGCCCAGGCCGGTCGACTTGATGCTCAGGCGCTGCACGGTGTCGCCATCGAGGATGACGCTGTCCGTGAAGTTGTTGCCATCGATGGTGAGGTTGCCAGCGGAGTTGTTGGTGATCGACAGGTCGGTGGTGTAGCGGCCCGAGAACGAGTCGTCCACCTGCAGGCCGCGGGAAATCACCACGCTCTCGCTGCCGTTGTGGCTCAGCGCCACCTTGTCGGCGTTGATGACGCGGATGCCCGACGGATTGCCGGCGTTGCCGATCGCGCTGGTGGTGCCTTCGATGTTGATATCGAGCGTGGTCAGCGCCTGGCCGTCGTAGTCCACTTCGACGCCCTGCGCCAGGTTGCCCTGGATGTTCAGGGTCTTCAGCGTGCTGTCGAAGTTGTTGAAGTCGGCACGGCCGGTCGAGGCCTTCAGGTTGATCGTGGCCAGGTCGTTGATGTTGGTGCCGTCCAGGTGGACCGCGTTCAGGAACGTGGCGTCCAGCGTCTCGACGCGGCTCATGGTCGGCGCGCGGTTGGCTTCGGCGACCGTGGCGTTGGCGTCGAACACGGCGACGACCTTGTCGGCGCCGGCACCGCCGTCGATCACGTCACCCGTGCGCAGCGAGTCGCCGACGTTCAGCACGTCGTTGCCCGAGCCCAGCTTGACGTTGACCTGCTGGTCCGATTCCGAGATGTTCAGGTTCAGGTTGGCCAGTGCGCCCGAGGCGTCGATGGTGGTCAGGGTCGAGTCCAGCGCGCCCTTGATGCCGAAGTTCAGGCCGGCCTGGCCGCCCTTGATGTTCAGCGTCTTGGTACCGTCGCCGATCAGGTCGGTCAGGTTCGACTCGAAGCCAGCCTTGTCATCGTTGATGGTCAGGTTGATGGTCTCGACGTCGAAGCCGGCATCGGTGTTGATCTCGACCGTCGCGTTGACTTCCTTGACCGAGACGTTGGCTTCCTTGCCCTGGATCTGCTGGCCGTCGAAGTTCAGCGTGATCTTGTCTTCGGCCTGGATCGCGTCGACGAGGTCATACTGCGTGGCGGCGCCCTGCAGGTCTTCCAGGCTCACGTCGCCCTTGACCTTCTCGACCACGACCTGCTGGATGTCGGTCCAGTTCTTGGTGGTGACGGCGACATCGCCGGTCGGCTGGATGGTGACCTTGCTGGCGCCGGCGATGGTGGTGCCGGAGTAGAGATCCTGCTTGGCAGCCAGGCTCAGCACGACCTTGCCCGGGCCGGTGATCGAGTCGCCCTGGGTCAGGGTCTCGGTGCCGCCGGTCACGGTATCGGCGGCGCCGAGCGTGATGGTGTCGATGGCGGTGGTCAGCACCTTGCTGCCCGGTTGCGGCGCCGGGCCAGCAACGATCTTGTCGATCGCGGCTTGCGGGTTGCCACCCTCGCCAGGCTGGTCGACCGGCTTGAGCCAGTCACGCGCCTGCTGCGCGGCCCAGTCGCCGCTGTACTTCAGGATTTCGGTGGTGGTGTTGAGGGCCGCGGTGAAGCCTTCGGCCGCGGCCAGCTTGGCGTCGATGGCGACCTTGTCGCTGCCTTGCGCGCCGTTGACGATGTCCAGCGCGATGCTCGCCAGGGTGGCCTTGGGCGGGTTTGCCGCGAGCAGGCCGGTATAGAAGGCGAGGCCGGCCGGTTCGGCGTCACGGCCGAACATCTGCTGGTAAATCGCGTTGATCTTCTCGCCGTGGGTCTGGCCGCCATACAGCGCAGTCGACTCGGCCGAGTTGCCGAAGGCATCGATGATCGCGTTCAGATTGCCACCGACACCGTCCAGCTTGGTGGCCCAGAACTCCAGGCCCGTCGGATCGGCCGGGCGGCCGTAGTAGGCGACGTAGACCTTCTGTACCTGATCGTAGTAGGCAGATGCTGCCATAGTGTTCTCCTGGGAATAAAAACAAGCGATCTGGACTTCGGCCTGCCGTCCCGCGGCGCGGGCCAGTACGAAATCCGGATCTCGCTTCCGTTGCAGCCTGCAAGGTCAACGACATTGGCAGTGCAGGCTGCGACACGCTGCAAAACGCGTCGGGGGCAGTATCCGGAAATGCGCACGTCGAATCAGTGACTGGGGCCACAAAAACGCGCAAAGGCAGAGGCCGTGCATCGGTGCGCCGAAACGCTTGCGGTGGAGAACGACGCCAACGCGCCGTTGGCGTGACGCGCTACCCGGCGCCGTGGCTCGTTGCCAGTGCGCAGACCGGGATCTCGAGTTCGCGCGCAAGCCGGCTCAGCAAGTCGGCGGCGGGCCGGCGGCGGCCGGTCTCGATCATCGAGATATAGGCGCGCGTTACACCGACGCGCTCGGCCAGTTGAGAACTCGGCAAGCCGCGAAAGCGGCGCCATGCGCGCAGCTCGGAGCTGCCGGCGGAAATCGCGGCCTGCACCAGCAGTGGCGGGCAGAACGAAGCCGCGGTACCGGCATCCTTTCCCGCTTCCTCCAGCAGCCGCTGGATGCAGCCCCTGATGTCCTTCCACGTCCGCTCGGGAACCAGCACGAAGCGCCGGCCCTCGTACTCGATGAACTCCACCTCATGCATGTCGTCTTGCCCTGAGAAGCGCACCGGGTGGTGCGTACCTGTCGAAAGGCAAGGCTAGCCGATGGCATGCGCACGGGGATGTGACAGGTGTCACAGCATTGCCGCCGCCGTCCCCTTTGGTGGGGTGTCTATCGAACTCGCGGCAAGTTGTCTTGCTTTTCTGACGAAATGACTTTAATAATTCGTCTGAGATTTATTGCAAATTCATCTGTTATGGCAAACATGCCATGTCAATACCGAATTTCGGCGACGCGCAGGTTACCCATGTTTGGGTGATGAGCGGGGCCGCGATTGCGGGCACCATGTTGTGCCGGCAATGTCCGAACGATGTGTCCGGGGCATGGGCGCATCGATAGCAATACTGCCTTGGTCTGTGTATTGAGGTTTTTGCTTTACCAACGAAAAAGACCGTGATGCAAAGCACGGCTCGACGGGGAATGAAGGTGGTTGAACGAATAACAATAGTGGTTCGTACGGAAACGGGTTGGGCGATCGAGCAGCATGTCGGAGAATTTGCCGTCGTCTTCAATGGGGAGTACCTGAGCTGCATGCAGGCCAAAGAGGCAGCCGAGCGGCTCTTCCCCAATCAGCATGTCACAGTCGCGCCGGTCAGCCGGCATCCACATTCAGGGCCGGCTGCCAAGCCAAGGCCAACGCGACGAACAAGGCGGGGTACACACTGAGCATGGCGGGCGCATGATTTCGCAGATGCGCCTGCCCTCACCCCGGCCCCTCTCCCGCAAGCGGGAGAGGGGCGCAAACTAGCAAGAGAGCAGACCCGTGGCCTCACCCGCGACAACGCGTGCGAGCGCAGCGATGCGCTCCGTGCCCGTGCGCTTGACCCGAGATGATGGGCGCGTGCGGCGCAGCCGCAGGCGACCCACCGCGCCACCGCTCCCTTCCCACAAAAAAAGATGCCAGGCGTGCGGGGGCAGCCTGGCGATAACGGGAAAGTTGGCGGGGTCATTGCGCCAACAGGACCCACTATAGAAGCTCGCGATCCACCCGGCTGTGATCGGTATCACAAGCCCCTACGGGCGCCCGCGCGCGCGGCGGTGCCGGCTGAATCTCCATGTCCCGCAACACGATGCCACTTCGCAAACCTTCGTCAGGCTCGCGCACGAAGAACGACGGGCGCTGTTTTTGCGCGTCATAGACGCGTGCCAGATAGACGGCCAGCACACCCACTGCGAGCAGCAACAGGCTGCTGAACGCTGCCTGCGCAATGATCACGGTGGTAAAGCCGTCCAGGGCATTGCCACTGAGGTAGCGCGCCACGGTCTGCACGATCAGCAGGAAGCTCAGCACCACGCCGGCGAAGCCCGCGATGGCGACCGCCTGCAGCGGCAGCGACGAGAATGCCACCAGGCTGCGCAGCGAATAGCGCAGCAAGCCGGCCACCGACCATGAGGAATGCCCCGCTTCCCGAGGCGCCACGTCGAAGGGGATATCTACCTGACGGAATCCCACCCACGCCACCAGCCCGCGAAAGAAGCGGTCGCGCTCCGGGCAGCGCAGCAGCGCATCGGCTACCTGGCGGTCGAGCAGCTTGTAGTCGCTGGCGCCTTCGAAGGAAAAGCCGGTGGCGCGCTCGAACATCCGGTAGAACAGGCGCGACGCCGTGGCATAGGCAGCGTGCTCCTCGCCGCGATGCCGCTTGCGCGCATTGACCACGTCGGCGCCGGCGCGCCAGGCACTGATCATCTGCGGGATCAGCGCGGGCGGATGCTGCAGGTCCGCGTCGATGAAGAGCAGGCCGCGGCCGCGGGCACAGGCCAGCCCCGCTTCCAGTGCCGCCTCCTTGCCGAAGTTGCGCGAAAAATGGATGGCGCGCACGAACCGGTGGCGCCGTGCCAGCTCGTCGGCAACCGCCGCGGTCTGGTCGCTGGAACCGTCATTGACGATCACGATCTCGAAGCGCGAGACGGCCTGTGCGAGTTCGCTGACGATACGGGGCAGCGCGAGCGGCAGGCTGGCCGCTTCGTTGTACGCGGGGATGATGACGGACAGCTCCGTCGGTTCGCTGGCGTGCATGGGAATCACCTGGTGCCGGAGCTACAGAAGTGCAGACCATGCCGGGCCAGGCAATGGGTGGTCCACCCGCGCCCGGCAATGTACTGCGCGTCATACGGCGGCCCGAGCACGACCAGCACGCCTGGCGCAAGCCCCTGTCCGGACAGGGCCGCGGCGAAGCGCGTGCAGTCGGTCTGCTGGCGTGCGCCGGAGAGACTGTTGATGGCGAGGCCGCCACGCGCGGCCAGCAGCTGCAGGGCGAATCCGCCATGCATGGCGGCTCGGTCGTCGGAGCAGCCCACTGGCGGATGGAACGCCAGCGCGGCATGGCGCCCGACCAGCGCGCCGACCAGCGGGTCGGATGACACCGGGTCCATGGGCTTCTCGGCAACGACGACCGAGCGCAGCACCGCGGTGTCGAGCCACTGCAGCGCGGCGACGGCCACCATGCAGGCAGCGGCCGTGCGCGGACGGTAGCAGCGCGCCAGCCCATACAGCACGAAGGCGGCAATGGCATAGCCCACCGGCCAGAAGAAGCGCCCCGAGGCGCGGAAGGTCGCGCTCAGGCCCTGCAGGCCCGCCGGCCAGTCGTAGCGCAACAGGCGATAGCCGCCGGCATACACAGTGGTGGACAAGGCGTAGAGCGTCAGGCAGGCCAGCAGCGCCAGCAGCGGCCATTGCCGCCGGGCCGCGGCGCGCAGCGGAGCGCCGCGGCCCGCGCAGGCGGCTCCCGCCACCAGCAGCAGGCCTGCCAGCAGGCCCAGGCCGAGGTAGTTGAATCCCTCCATCTGGCCCGGCGTGCCGCGCGCAAAATGCCCGCTGCCCGGCAGCAGGCCGCTCTTCCCCATCGCGCCGAACGGCGCGAGCAGGTTCATCGAGTAGATGCCGAAACCCTCGCTGCCGCGCACCAGGCCCTGGCCGAGATAGCCGCCGAGCGCAAGCGCAAAGCCAAGCGTGCCCAGAGTCAGGCCGACGGCCGCCAGGGCGCTGCGCGCCGCGCCAGGCTGCCGCGCAAACGCCGCACGCAGTGCGCTCAGCAGGAAGAACGGCAAGGTCATGGCCAGCAGGTAGGGATGGATGCCCAGTGCCACGACCAGCAGGGCTGGCCACCTCCAGTCCAGCTGCGCGCGCACCATGGCCACGGGCGGGCGCAGTGCCAGCGCCAGCGCGAGGATCAGGACGAACTGGCCGCACAGCGCCAGATGCCACATCCAGTAACGGAACAGCAGGGCAGGCATGACCAGGGCCAGCACCGTGCCGGCGGCAACGTGAACGGCCTGGCGCAGGCCCAACCGGTCCAGCAGCAACGTCATTGCCCAGGCTTGTCCCAGCATGCAGATCCAGAGCCAGGCGGGCGTCAGTTCCGGCGCCGCGCCGCCGGCCCGGTACCACAGCTTGCCGGCCAGGGCAAAGAGCGGAATGCTGTCGGTGAAGATCACGCTGCGCACGCCGTCGAGGCCGGGCACGCGCATCGAGAACAGCGGCAGCCGCCAGCTATCGGCGTAGTAGTACCAGGCGCCGGCCAGCGCCTGTGCCTGGTCGCCTTGCGGAAAACGCAGGGCCGGATCCGTGCCCAGCATCACTGCCGGCGACAGCACCGCGGGCGCAAGGATAAGCGCCGTGAGCAGCGCAACGGCGATGCGCCGGCCGAGCGACAATTCAGTTGACGCACGCTGGAGAGCCACGCGCAAGGCGCTGGCCATCATGGCGTACCGGCCGCACGCGCACGGAACAGCCAGCGCATCGCAACGAAGTTGACGACGGCCATCACCACTTCCGCCGCCAGCTTGGCCACCAGCAGCCGCTCGCCACAGAGTCGCAGTGCCAGTGTCAGCACCACTGGCGAGAGCGCCACGCCGGCGAGCGTCAGCACGCCGTAGCCACCGCCCTGGCAAAGCAGCCCGTGCGCATCCAACCCGCCATGGCGGAAGGAATAGCCCTTGTGCGCGACGAAACCGATGATGGCGCCGGCGCCACGGCTCGCCGCCTGCGCCGCCGCCGGCGCGACACCGGCGTGCGTGAGCGAAAGGAACAGCGCGATATCCGCGAGCAACAGCGCGCAGCCGGTCACCACGTAGCGGCCGAAGGTCGTGCGCACCGGCAGCGCATGCACGCCGCCGTGCCGGTGCTGACGCGTCATGGGCAAGCTCCGGTGGCATGCAGATGCTCGCGCAGCACGACTACCGGCGGTGCCGCACCCCGCAGGAAGCGCAGGCGCGCGGCGTGCTGCAGCCGGGCCAGCGCGATGTCGATATCCGCCGCCGGTCCGCCGGCCGCGCGGCGCGCCTGCGAACCGGCCTCGGCGGAAGCCGTGCATGGAATGCGGACCCCGTCCACCATGATGTCGAACTGAATGGCGTGGCTCATGCTCTGGCTGCCTTGCTTTTCTCGCTGACTCAAAGCGGCTAGCGTAGCCGGCGGACTGCACCCGTTCCGTGATGGGTGTCACATTCCTCCGCGTGCCGTCACCCGCGCCCCGTGGCGAGCAGTTCGCGATAGACCTCGAGGGTTTCGCGCGCGCAGCGCTGCCAGCTGAAGCCGGCGGCGCGGCGCAGGGCGCGTGCGCCGATGGCCGCACGCCAGTGCGCGTCTTCGCAGGCGCGCAACATTGCCGCGCTGAAGCCATCGATGTCGTCCGGGTCCAGCAAAACCCCGCCATCACCCACCACGTCCGGCAGCGCCGAACGGTCCGAGCAGATGACCGGTACCCCGCAGGCCATGGCTTCTAGCGGCGGCAGGCCGAAGCCTTCGTAGATGGACGGGTAGACCATGGCGCAGGCGCCGGCGACCAGGCTCGGCAGATCCGCGTCGGGCACGTAGCCCGCCACGCGAACCTCGCCCCGCGCCACGGCCGGTGCCATCTCGCGCTCCAGCTCGCTGGTCAGCCAGCCCTTGATGCCGGCAAGCACCAGCGGCATATGGCGTCGCAGCGCGGCCGGCAACCGCTGGTGCGCGCGCAGCGCCGTGGAAAGCCGCTTGCGCGGCTCCAGGGTGCCCAGTGCCAGCAGATAGCCGCCGGGCAGCAGACCCTGGCGTGCGAGCACCGGCGCAAGCACGTCGGCCGCAAGGGGCCGGAACGCCGGCGCGACGCCGTTGTGGACCACCCTGACCTTGCCGGGGTCGACCTCGCACAGTGCCAGCAACTCGGCGCGCACGAAGTCGGACACCACGATGACGCGGTCGGCCCTGGCCAGCGCGCGCGGAAACCGCCGGCGCATCAGGTCGACCCGTGCAGCGGGATGGGTCTCCGGATAGCGCAGCCACGATACGTCGTGCGCGGTGAGTACGGTCGGCAGCGCGCCGTAGCAGAAGGGCAGGAAGTTGGTCTCATGGTAGAGCGCCGCCTCGCGCGGCAGGCCCGCGCGGAACCGGTGCGCCTGCCACGCGCGCGAGGCGGCATGCGCCAGCCCCGAGCGGCGCAGCAGGCCTCGCCCCGCGGTACGCCATGCGGCGGGGCGCGCGGCATTGTGCGGCGCCAGCCCATCGGCCCCGGCGTGAGCGCTGGCGCCGCGAGCCTCGCTCCAGCCTGTGCCCAGGAAACAGTGCGGCGCCGCGCCAAGCGCCGCCAGCTCGCGCACCAGGTGACGCGTGTACTGGCCGATCCCGGTCAGCGGGGATGACAGCGAAACGGCACCCACCGCGACGCACAGCGGCTGGGCCAGGAAGCAGGAGGACAGGGGCATGAGGCGCAACCATAGCGAGCCGGTGGCCGCCGTTCTGTGACAGCCATCACACTGCGCCGGTGCGCGCCACGAGAGACTCTGCCACCAGCGCCGACCCGGACCGGATGCCAAGCCACACACTGACATGAATATTCTGCACGTCTTCAAGGTGTACTACCCGGACTCGTACGGGGGCATCGAACAGGTCATCCGCCAGCTCGCGCGCAGGCAGCCCGACGGCCTGGCGCACGAGGTGTTCACCCTGAGCCGGCATGGCGGTGGCGCGCAGCGCGAGCTGGAGATCGACGGCGTGCGCGTCACGCGCGCGCGTGCGCACCTGTCGCCAGCCTCGACGCCGATCTCGTTCAGTGCGCTGGCGCAGTTCCGGCGCGCGGTGGCGTGGGCCGATGTCGTGCAGTACCACTTCCCGTGGCCCTTTGGCGACGTGCTGCATTTTGCCGCGGGCGTGCGCGTGCCGGCGCTCGTCACCTACCACTCCGACATCGTGCGCCAGCGCCTGCTGATGCCCCTGTATGCGCCGCTGATGCATCGTTTCCTGGGCAGCATGCAGGCCATCGTCGCCACCTCGCCCAACTACCTCGAAACCAGCGACGTACTGCGTCGCCATCGCGCGCGCGTGCACACCATCCCGATCGGCCTCGATGCCAGCGAATGCGAGGCGGACCCCGCCCGCGTCGCCATGTGGCGCGAGCGCGTGGGGGAGGGCTTCTTCCTGTTCGTCGGCGTGATCCGCTACTACAAGGGCCTGCATATCCTGATGCAGGCGTGCCGCGACGCGGCGTTCCGCGTCGTCATCGTCGGCACCGGGCCGCAGGAAGACGCCCTGAGGCAACAGGCCGTCGCGCTGGGGCTGGACAACGTGACGTTCCTCGGCGTGCTGCCGGATGCCGACAAGCATGCGCTGCTGTCGCTGTGCCGGGGTGTGGTGTTCCCCTCGCACCTGCGGGCCGAGGCTTTCGGCGTCACGCTGCTCGAAGGGGCAATGTTCGGCAAGCCGCTGGTGTCTTCCGAGATCGGCACCGGCAGCAGCTACGTCAACGTGCACGATCACACCGGCTACGTTGTGCCGCCGGCCGATCCCACATCCCTGCGTGCCGCGCTCACGCGCCTGCACGCCGACGCCAGCCTGGCCGCAACCCTCGGCCGTAACGCCCGCGCCCGCTTCGTTGAAAAATTCAGCGCCAGCACGATGCGGCGGCGTTACCACGCGCTCTACGAGAGCGTGCTGCGCGATGGCGCGGTGACAACGCCGGCGGGCGAACCGGAGTTCCGGCGCTGGTGAACGTGGGGCGCGGGAAGGGAGGCAGCCTGCGGCGGAGCAGGGGCTGATCGCGGCTCGGCGGGATGACGAGTGCTCGGCAGGTTTTTGTGTCGGACTTCGTGGATGCGCCGGCCCTCTCCCCCGCCCCTCTCCCGCAAGCGGGAGAGGGAGAAAACCAGCGGGCAACAAAAGTCAGAGGGCTCGCAAGCGACAACGCGTGCGAGCGCAGCGATGCACTCCGTGCCCGAGCCGTAGGCCTGAGCTAGTGAGCGCGCGCAGCGCAGCCGAAGGCGTCCCACCAATAACGCCGTTAGCAGGCGGCCACCGACCTAAAGTCGGGTTCGTCCATCCAACCTCGAACGTCAGGCACATCCAGGTAGCGTCAGCAGGGCCGAACCACCAACTGCCTCACCGTAAGTCACCACCGTTCGAACCTCCGACACCGCCTTGGCCAGCCGCCCAGGCGACGCGCTCTTTGCCTCCTTTCTGTCGCTCGGACAGAAAGGAGGTCGCCGGCTGCGCCGGCGAAACAGCCACGCCCGCCAAGCACGACAGCCATCCGCATTGCCTAAAGAAAACCTCTCACCCACCAAAACAAAACCAACCGTGACCCACCTCACACAATTTTGTGATGAACGTCACAAGCACCACCCCATCCCTCATCCAGAATTCGCACCTGCTTTGTGACACCACGTCACAACGCGACCAGCCCCCGGCAGGTGCCATTCTCCGCAGTGCTTAAGGTGTATCCGCAATCCATATGAGCCAATCCGCGCCTCCCGGCAGTGAAATCCTGACAGCCCTGCGCGCGCACAAGAGTGCCCTGCGCAATATCGGCGTGTTCAGTGCCGTGATCAACCTGCTGATGCTCGTGCCGTCGCTCTACATGCTGCAGGTCTACGACCGCGTGCTGCAAAGCCGCAGCGAGACCACGCTGTGGATGCTCAGCGCCATCACGCTGGGCTTGTTTGCGCTGATCTCCGTGCTCGAGTATGTGCGCAGCCAGGTGGCCATCCATGTCGGCGCCCAGCTCGACGCCCAGCTCAACCGGCGCGTCTACACCGCCGCCTTCGAAACCAACCTGCGCCAGGGCGGCTACATCGCCGGCCAGGCGCTCAACGACCTGACCACGCTGCGCCAGTTCATTTCCGGCTCGACGCTGTTTGCATTCTTCGACGCGCCGTGGTTCCCGCTCTATCTGGGCGTGATCTTCCTGTTCGACTTCCATCTCGGACTGTTCGCGCTGTGCGGCGCCGCCGTGCTGATTGCGCTGGCCGTGATCAACGAGCGCATCTCGCGCCAGCCGCTGGACGAAGCGGGCCGGCTGTCGCTGCGTTCCGCCGAATCGGCCACGGTGACGCTGCGCAATGCCGAGGCCATCGAGGCAATGGGCATGCTGGGGCCGCTGCAGTCGCGCTGGCTGCGCATTCACGAAGCCTTTCTCGGCAAGCAGGGCGAGGCGAGCGAGAAGGCGTCGATCGTCGGCGCGTGGACCCGCTTCGCGCGCATCGCCTTGCAATCGATGGTGCTGGGCGTGGGCGCCTTGCTGGTGCTCGACAACGAGATCACCGCCGGGATGATGATCGCGGCCTCGATCCTGATGGGCAAGACCCTGAGCCCGGTCGAAGGGGTGATCGGCGGCTGGAAGCAGTGGAGCGCGGCGCGGGCGGCCTACGAGCGCCTGCACAAGCTGCTGGCGGCGAATCCGGCGCGGCGCAGCGCGATGTCGCTGCCGCGCCCGCGCGGGCAGCTCGCCGTGGCGCGGCTGGTCGGCGGCGCGCCGGGCACCGCGCCGGTGCTCAAGAACGTCAACTTCGCGCTGCCGCCAGGCGAGGTGCTTGGCGTGATCGGTCCCAGCGCTTCGGGCAAATCCACGCTGGCGCGCCTGCTGGTCGGCGTATGGCCGCCATTGGCGGGCGAGGTGCGGCTCGACGGGGCCGATGTCTGGCAATGGAACAAGGATGAACTGGGACCGTTCGTCGGCTATCTGCCGCAGGACATCGAGCTGTTCGCGGGGACGGTGGCGGAGAACATCGCGCGCTTCGGCGAGCTCGATGCCGAGGCTGTTGTCGAAGCCGCGCGCCTTGCCGGTGTGCACGACATGGTGCTGAAACTGCCCAAGGGCTACGGCACCGAGCTTGGACCGGATGGCGCCGGACTGTCGGGCGGGCAGAAGCAGCGCATCGCGCTGGCGCGCGCGCTGTATGGCTCGCCGGCGCTGATCGTGCTCGACGAGCCGAACTCCAACCTGGACGAAGCCGGAGAGGCGGCGCTGGCCCGGGCGATCACGCTGTGCCGCGAACGCGGCGCCACGGTCGTCATCGTCAGCCATCGCAGCAGCGTCCTGGCCGTGACGACCCGGCTGCTGGTGCTGCAGGACGGTACCTCGCATGCATTCGGCCCGACGCAAGAGGTGCTGCGCGCGATGCAGCAGCGGGCACAGCCGCAAGCGGGCGGCAAGCCGGCGCGCGGCGCCGAGCCAGTCCTGGCGAGCCGCGGCGAGCCCGCGCGTGCCGCCGGCTCACATTCCTGACCTGAATCGCCATGCCTTTCGATCATGCATCGTCGCTGCCGCCGGCCGTCGCCGCCGCGCAGCCATCTGCGCCCGCGGTTCCCGCGCGCCGCTACAGCCGCATCGGCTGGACCGTCATCGCCGCCGGGCTGGGAGGCTTCCTGTTGTGGGCGGCGCTGGCGCCGCTGGACAAGGGCGTGCCGGTGGCGGGTACCGTCATCGTCTCGGGCAACCGCAAGGTGGTCCAGCACCCGAGCGGCGGCATTGTCGAGAAGATCCTGGTCAGGGACGGCGACAAGGTCAGGACCGGGCAGGTCCTCGTCACCATGAACCATACGCAGGCGCGCGCGCAGGCCGAGGCGACGCGTGCGCAGCTGCTCACCGCGCGTGCGGTCGAGGTGCGCCTGCTGGCGGAGCGCGACGGCCTTGCCGACATCGACTTCGGCGAGATCGGTCGCGAGGCGGCATCGGATCCGGGCGTGGCCGAGGTGATCGCCGTGCAGCGGCAACTCTTTGCCTCGCGCCGGCAGGCCTTGCAGAAGGAGCTTGGCACCATTGCCGAGGGCATCACCGGGCTGCAATCACAGCTGAGCGGGCTGCGCGATGCGCGCCAGAACAAGCAGCAGCAGCTGGCCGCACTGCGCGAGCAGCTGCAAAACATGCGTGAGCTGGCGCGCGAAGGCTACATGCCACGCAACCGTCTGCTCGACACCGAGCGCCTCTACGCGCAGGTCAATGGCGAGATCTCGGCGGATCTTGGCACCATCGGCCGCACCCAAAGCCAGCTCACCGAACTGCGCATACGCGCCAGCCTTCGCCGCGAGCAGGAGCAGAAGGAGGTGCGGACGCTGCTGGGCGAAGCCCAGCGCGATGTGCGCATGCTGCGCAGCCGGCTGGAGGGACTTGACTTCGACGTCGCCAACACGCAGGTGCGCGCGCCGGTGTCGGGCTCGGTGGTGGGGCTGGCCATCTTTACCCAGGGCGGCGTGGTCGCGCCCGGCGCCCGGCTGATGGACGTGGTGCCGGACGGCGAGCCGCTCGAAGTCGAGGCGCGGGTGCCGGTCAACCTGATCGACAAGGTCACCAGCGGCCTGCCGGTGGAACTGATGTTCACGGCGTTCAACCAGAGCCGCACGCCGCGCATCCCGGCAACGGTCTCGGTGGTGTCGGCGGACCGCCTGACCGAAGAAGAGGGCGCGCCGTACTACAAGATCCGCGCGCAGGTGACGCCGGACGGCATGGACCGGCTCGCCGGCCACCAGGTCCGGCCCGGCATGCCGGTGGAAGTCTTCATCAAGACCGGCGAGCGCACCATGCTGAGCTATCTGTTCAAGCCGGTGGCCGATCGCGCGAGAACGGCGCTGACGGAGGAATGATGCGCCTCGTTCGTGCTGGAACCGGCGTGCTGGCCACGCTCGCCGCCGCTTGCCTGCTGTGCGCGCCAGGTGGCGCCGCCGCGCAGGCCATGTCGCTGTTCGATGCCTATCACCTGGCGCTCGCGCAGGATCCCCGCTTTCGCGCGGCGGTCGAAGAGGCCGCCGCCGGCGAGCAGTACCGCGTGATCGGGCGGTCCTTCCTGTTGCCGCAGATCCAGTTCACCTACAACTGGGCGCGCAACCGTTCGGACATCACCCGCTATGCCGGGCCGCGCCTCGGCGACCAGACCACCACCGAGTTCTATCGCAGCTACAGCGGCGCGGTGCAGCTGCGCCAGCCGCTGTTCAACTGGGACTACTGGTCGCGCTTCCGCCAGGGCGAAGCGCAGTCGCAGGCCAGCGCGGCGTTGTTCGACAGCCGGCGCCAGGAACTGGCGCTGCGCGTGACCACGGCCTTCACCGAGGTGCTGGAGGCCTACGACGTGATCGCACTGGCCGAAGCGGAGCGCGACGCGCTGCAGGAACAGCTGAAACAGAACTACCGCTTCTTCGACAAGGGCGAGGGTACGCGCACCGACATCGTCGAGACGCAGGCCCGGCTCGACCTCGCGGTGGCGCAGGTGATCGAGGCACGCGACGGCCTGACCGCCGCGCGCAAGCGCCTGGACGCGATCCTCGGAGCCAGCGAGGGCGGCCAGGACCGGCTGCTGGCGACATTGTCGCCGGAGTTCCGCGCGCTGGGACCGGTGCCGGCCGATATCGGGTACTGGACCGATGCCGCCATCGCCAACAATCCCGAGCTGCAGTCGCGCGAGCACGGCGTGGAGGCGGCGCGGCAGGATATCGGCCGCGCGCGTGCCGGCCACCTGCCCAGGGTCGACCTGGTGGCCAGCTACGGCGAGAACAAGTCGGAAACCGTCAACACGCTGAACACCAAGTACGACACCGCGTACGTCGGCCTGCAGGTGGCCGTGCCGCTGTTCAGCGGCGGTGCCGTCAGCGCCCAGGTCAGCCAGGCCGAGGCCGGCTACCGCAAGGCGATGGCGGAGTTCGACGGGCGTCGTACCGAGGTCACGGACGAAGTGCGCAAGCAGTTCGACCTGGCCCTCAGCAGCGTGGTCAAGGTCGGCGCCTACGAACAGGCGGAACAGGCCGCGCGGGAACTGCTGCGCGCGACGCGCCTGAGCATCGCCGCGGGCATGCGCGTCAACCTGGACCTGCTCAATGCGCAGCAGCAGCTGCATACCGCGCGCCGCAACCTGGCCCGCGCCCGCTATACCAACGTCGTCACGCGGCTGCGGCTGCGGTTTGCGGCGGGCCTGCTTACCGAGCAGGACGTGCGCGAAGCCAGTGCGCAGTTTTCGGGCCACGCCGCGACGGTACAGCTGGAGCGGCCCGAGCGGCCCGAGCGGCAAGCGCGCAGAACAGCAAGCCGCGCCCCGGATGCGTCGGCCGTCATCACCAAGCCCTTTGGAGAACCCAGACATGGACAACACTGACCTGCCGGTACTGGTCCCGGTGGTGATCTCCGGCGGCGCCGGAACCCGGCTCTGGCCGGTCTCGCGCGAGACCTTTCCCAAGCCGATGATGACGCTGGCGGATGGCGAAAGCCTGCTGCAGAAGACGTTCAACCGCGTGGCGGCCCTGCCGGGCGTGCAGGAGGTGGTGACCGTCATCAACCGCGACATCTACTTTCTCGCTCGCGACACGTTCGCGCGCAGCGCCGCGGGAGCCATGCCATGCAGCTTCCTGCTCGAGCCGGTCGGCCGCAACACCGCCGCGGCCATTGCCGCGGCAGCGAGCTGGGTGGCGCGCCGGCACGGCGATCATGCCTTGATGCTGGTGCTGCCCGCCGATCACCTGATCGAGCCGCTGGAGAGTTTCGTCGAAGCGGTGACGGCGGCGGCGGCGGTGGCGCGCCAGGGGTGGCTGGCCACGTTCGGCGTGGCGCCTACCGCGCCGGAAACCGGTTATGGCTACATCCAGGCCGGGCCGCGCATCGGCGCGGCGGGCGAGTCGGCGCACCTGGCGTGCCGCTTCGTGGAGAAGCCCGCGCTGGAGCTGGCCAAGGCCTACCTGGCCAGCGGCGACTACCTGTGGAACTCGGGCATGTTCTGCTTCTCGGCCGGCGCCGTGCTGGCCGAGCTGCAGCGCTACGCCTCGGATATCGTCGACCAGGCCGCCGGCAGTGTCCGCGGCGGCCGCGAACTGCGCGCCGGCGACCAGCTGTCGCTCGAGCTTGACCCGGCGGCGTTCGAGGCGGTGCGCGCCCAGTCGCTGGATTTTGCCTTGATGGAGCGCTCCCAGCGCGTGGCCGTGGTGCGCAACACCATGCGCTGGAGCGATGTCGGTTCGTGGTCGAGCGTGAGCGCGCTGCTGCCGCAGGATGGCGAGGGCAACAGCGTGAGCGCCGAGGCCGTGCTGCACAACACCCGCCGCTGCTTTATCCGCAGCGAGCGCGTGGTCGGTGCCGTCGGCCTGGACAACCTGATGATCGTCGACACCGAGGACGCGCTGCTGGTCGCGCACCGCGAGCATGCCGAGGATGTACGCCACATCGTCACCGCGCTGCAGCGCAAAGGGCATGACGCCTACCGGCACCATCGGACGGTGCGGCGGCCCTGGGGCGCGTATTCCGTGCTGGTGGAGGGCGAGCGCTTCAAGGTCAAGCGCATTGTGGTCGCGCCCGGCCAGTCGCTGTCGCTGCAGCTGCACGCGCATCGCTACGAGCACTGGATCGTGGTGTCCGGCGAAGCGCTGGTCGAGAACGGCACGCAGCACGCGCGGCTGCTGGCCAACCAGTCCACCTACATTCCCGCGGGACAGAAGCACCGGCTGCACAACCCCGGCAGCGGCGAGCTGGTGCTGATCGAAGTGCAGTGCGGCAACTATCTGGGCGAGGACGACATCGTGCGCTTCGAGGACAACTATGGCCGTGCGCCGGCGCAAGCCGGCACGGCGCCGGCTTCGGCGCACCACGCCTGAAGTGGCCGGTCGCGCAGACGAGGGAACAAGGACCATGGCAAGACGCGAGGCACTTTCAACGATGCTGCTGTTCGCGCGGCAGGAGCTGGTGGACCGCCAGCAGGGCCAGCTGTTCGGCATGGCCTGGCTGATCATCCACCCGCTGTGCCTTATCATCGTGTTCAGTACCGTGTTCTCGCACCTGATGCGGGCGCGGCTCGGCAGCGACGGCAGCCCCTACGCCTATACCGTGTACCTGATCGGCGGGATGCTGGCGTGGAACCTGTTCGCCAACACGCTGTCGCGCCTGTCCACGGTCTACACCGCCAAGGCACACCTGATCCGCAAGGTACCGGTAAGCCTGGGGCTGATGCCCCTGCACGTGGTCGCGGTGGAACTGGTGGTCTACGGCATATCGATGGCGCTCTATGCCGCCTACCTGGCCGTGATCGGCTTTCCGTTCAACCCGGCCTGGCTGGCGCTGCCGGCGGTGGTCGGGCTGCTGGGCGCGTTCGCCTACGGTGTCGGCATCGTGCTCGGCATGCTCGAGGTGTTCCTGCCGGACGTGCGCCATATCGTGGTGGTCGCGCTGCAGTTCGGATTCTGGATGACTCCGGTGGTCTACCTGCCCGAGATCCTGCCGCCATGGGCGCGCGGCTTGCTGGTGCTCAACCCGGCGTACTGGGCCATCGACGCGGTCCACGTCATCATCCTCGGCGGCCGCTTGCCGGCGCCGGCCCCGCTGGCGGCACTGGCGCTGCTGGCGGCCGCGCTGCTGCTGGCCGCGCGCTGGATGAAGCGGCGGCTGGAACGTGAACTACGGGACTTGCTCTGACATGCCGGGCACTGCATCCACGGCGCCGCTGCTCGCGCTGACGCGCGTCAGCAAGGCGTTCCGCCTCTACGCAACCCCCGCGGACCGGCTCAGGGAGGCGCTGCTGCGACGGGCCTGCCACCGCGACCACCAGGCGCTCGATGGCGTCAGCCTGGAAGTCCGGCCGGGCGACGCAGTCGGGGTGATCGGGCGCAACGGCGCGGGCAAGTCCACGCTGCTCAAGCTGGTCACCGGGGTACTGCTGCCCGATGCCGGCACGGTCCGGCATGCGGGCCGGGTCACCGGCCTGCTGGAACTGGGCACGGGGTTCGATCCCAACCTGTCGGGGCGCGACAACATCGACGTCAATGCCCGGCTGCTGGGCATGGACGCGGCGGAAGTGCGGCGCAAGCGCGATGCCATCATCGCGTTCTCCGAGCTGGGGCCGTTCATCGATGCCCCGGTGCGCACATACTCGTCAGGGATGACGATGCGCCTTGGCTTTGCCATCGCCATTCACGCGGATCCGGACTGCTTTGTCGTCGACGAAGCGCTGTCGGTAGGCGATGCCCGCTTCCAGCAGAAGTGCATCGCCAGGATCCGCGAGTACCGGGAGCAGGGTGGCGGCATTCTTTTTGTCTCGCACGATGTCAACGCGATCAAGCTGGTCTGCAATCGCGCGGTGGTGCTCGAAGCGGGCCGGCTGCTGTTCGACGGCCCGCCGGAGCAGGCCGTGAGCCGCTATTTCCGGCTGATCGCCGGGGTGCCCGCCGACATGCAGATGACGGCGCGCGACGACGACGGCGATGGCGACCGCGACTACGGGCAACGGCGCACGCGCATCGTGGCCGCCACGCTGCATGACGGACAAGGCCGGGCATCGCGCAAGTTTGTCTGCGGCGATGCGGTCAGCCTGCGGCTTGCCGTGGCCTCGGACGACAATGTGGCGCTGAACGTCGGCTTCCTGCTGCGCGACCGCTTCGGCCAGGACATGTTCGGCACCAATACCGGACTGCTGGGGCGCCGGGTCGAGTTCCGCCGCGGCACGGTGTCGGAATGCCGCTTCGATTTCCCGGTGCGGCTGGCGCCGGGCAGCTATTCGGTCACGCTCGCGGTGCACTCGGAGCTGACCCACCTTCACAACTGCCAGCACTGGCTGGACAACGCACTCGAGTTCGAAGTGTCGGCATTTGGTTCCTGCGCCTTCGCCGGGGTGTGCGAGCTGCCGGTCAGCTTCAGCCAGACGCCGCAGGGCGTGCGCGCCGGTGCCGGTGCCGACAAGGAGATTCCCTTTGCTTCATGAGCGATATGCGCCATCCGAGCCCACTGAACCGGTCGCGCCGGCCGGGCCCGCGCCAGGTGCGGACGCCGCTTGCGCGGACCAGGCGCGGGAGCAGGCGCGCGCGGCGCTGGAGGCGCTGGTCGCCCGCGTGCGCGCCGAGGCCGCCGCGGCCGATGGCAAGGCCAGCGCGCTCGATCCGCTGTCCGCGGACTACCTGAGCCTGCCCGAGCCGGCGCTGCCGGAACTGGGCTATGCCGGCGCGGACGGTGTGCTGCACCCGGTCCATTTGCTGTCGATCCCGCGCGCGGAGTTTGTCGGGCAGGCCTACCGCCTGCTGCTGGGACGCGAGCCCGACGAAGCCGGCGCCGCGCACTACGCGGCGGTGCTGGCGTTGACTGGCAGCCGGCTGTGGGTCGTGGCACAGCTGCGCGGCTCGGCCGAGGGCCGTCGCCGCGGCGTACGGCTGGCCGGCGGCGCCGGACTGCTGGCACGGTACCTGGCGGCCCGCGTCGCGGTACGGCTGGGCCTGGGCGGACCGGCGCGGCGCGCCTTCGGCCGCTACGAGCAGCGCCTGGCCAGCCGCGAGGCGGCGGGGATCTGGCTTGCCGATGCGTTGCAGCGGCAACGCGACGGCATGCTGCGCGCGCAGCGCGCCTGGCGCAAGCCGATCGAGGCGGTCGCGGGCAGCGTGCTGAATGCCCTGCGCGAACAGCGCGACGCGCGCGCGCGCCTCGACGTGCTGGAAGACCAGCTCGACAAGCTCTCGGCCGAGCTGACCCATGAGCGCCTGTCGCGCATGGGCGAGCGCCGCACCGCGCCGCCCGTGCCAGGCCTGCTGCCCCACCACGGCGGTGGCGACAACGTGCATGGCGAGGCCGCGCCCGGCGCGGACCTGCGCGCGCAGATCGAAGCCTATTACATGGCCTTCGAGAACGCGAACCGCGGCTCGCGCGAAGAGATCCGCCGCAAGCTGTCCGCCTATGACGACTGGATCGAGGCCCTGCGCAAGGCGGCACCCGGCCCGGTGCTGGACATCGGCTGCGGACGCGGCGAATGGCTGGAACTGCTGGCCGAGCGCGGCATTCCGGCGCGCGGCGTCGATCTCAACAGCACCATGGTGGCGTTCTGCCGCGGCCGCGGCCTGGAGGTCGACGCCTGCGATGGCGTTGAGGCCATGGCCCGCATGCCGGCCGCCGCGCTGGGCGCGGTGACGGCGTTCCATGTGGTCGAGCATCTGCCTTTCGAAGTGCTGTACGCGATGATCGCCAACGCGGCGCGGGTGCTGGCGCCGGGCGGCTCGATCCTGATCGAGACGCCGAATCCGGAGAACCTGCTGGTGGGCAGCCATACCTTCTATCACGACTTCTCCCACCGCAATCCGGTCACGCCGACGTCGCTGTCGTTCCTGCTGGCATTCCACGGCTTCGAGGCGCCGCAGGTGCTGCGGCTCAATCCCTATCCGGCAGCGGCCAAGGTGCCCGGCGACGACCCCTTGACCGAACGTGTCAACGGCCACCTGTGCGGACCGCAGGACTACGCCATGATCGCGCGCAAGCCGCTGCTGCCGAAGGCCACGCCGGCGCCGCCGCACGAAGCCGCCGCACCGTGAAGATCCTGCTGACCGCGAACCTGGTGCCGTTCCTGCACGGCGGCGCCGAGTACCACATCGCCAATCTCGCCGCCGCGCTGCGCGAGGCCGGGCACACGCTCGAGGTGCTGCGGCTGCCGTTTCGCTTCGGGCCGGAGCACGCCGTGGAGCAGGCCATGGCGCACGCAGCCGCGCTCGATATGCATCGCCCCAACGGCGTCGAGATCGACCGCGTGATCAGCCTGCAGTTCCCGGGCTGGGGGCTTGCGCACCCGGATCACCACGTGTGGGTGATGCACCAGCATCGCGCCGTGTACGACCTGTATGCCGAAGCCGCGGCCACGCCGCCGCTGCGGCGCCTGCGCGAGCGTGTGATCGCCTTCGACAACGCCAGCCTTGCCCGCACCCGCCGGCGCTTTGCCAACTCGCAGCGCGTGGCGCAGCGGCTGTGGCAGTACAACCAGATCGAAGCCGAGCCGCTCTATCACCCGCCGCCGCTGGTGGGGCAGTTCCGCTGCGAAGCGGCGCTGCCGTTCATCTTCATGCCGAGCCGGCTTGAGACGCTCAAGCGCCAGGCGCTGCTGGTCGAGGCCGCCGCGCGGCTGCGTGGCGGCCTGTCGATCGTGCTGGCCGGCACCGGCGGCCAGATGGAAATGCTGCGCCAGCGGATCGAGGCGCTGGGCGTGGGCCACCGCGTGGCGCTGCTGGGCGAGATCAGCGAACAGGAGAAGCTGCACTTCTACGCCCGCGCCCTTGCCGTGTGCTTTCCCGCGCGCGACGAAGACTACGGCTATGTGCCGCTCGAGGCGATGCTGTCCGCCAAGCCGGTGGTGGTCTGCAGCGACGGCGGCGGGCCGCTCGAGTTCGTGCGGCACGGGGAAAACGGCTGGGTGGTGCCGCCGGACCCGGACGCGCTGGCCGCGACGCTGGAGGCCATCGCGGCGCGTCCGGAGCAGGCCGCCGAGATGGGCGTGGCCGGCCGCCAGATGCTGCTGGCGCGCGGCATCGGCTGGGAACACGTGGTCGCGACGCTGACCTCGTGAGTGGCCCACCGTGAAGACAACTGACCACATCATGGTAGAGCGGAACACATGAGAGTAGCGATCGTGGCACCGAGTCCGGTGCCTTTTATCATCGGCGGCGCCGAGAACCTCTGGTGGGGCATGCTGCGCGAACTGAACCGGCGTGCGGGCGTGGTGGCCGAGCTGATCAAGCTGCCGAGCCCGGAGCGCAACCTGATCGAGCTGATCGGCAGCTACCGCACCTTCGCCCGCCTGGACCTGAGCCATTTCGACCTCGTCATCAGCACCAAGTACCCGGCGTGGATGGTCCGGCATCCCAACCATATGGTCTACCTGCAGCACAAGCTGCGCGGCCTCTATGACACTTGCCCGGCGCACCTGGCGCGCCCGCCGGACGCCGCCACGGTGGCGCGCCTGCGGCTGCCGCCGGGACTGGAGGCCGCCTTGCTGGCGGGCCACGGCGGCGAAAACCTGGATGCCGCGGAGGTGGCCGAGACCCTGCTGGCCGCCCTGACGCGCGCGGATGCGCCGCCGGAACTGCTGCATTTTCCCGGCACGTTCGCGCGCGCGGTGGTGCACCTGCTCGACCGCATCGGCATGCAGCCCGGCCATATCCGGCGCTACGCGGCGATCTCGCGCACGGTGCGCGAGCGTGCGTCGCATTTTCCGGCCGGCTGCCAGGTCGAGGTGTGCCATCACCCGACCGGGCTGGAAGGACTGGCGCCCGCCGCGCTGCCGGACGACGCCGGCATCTTCACCGCGAGCCGGCTGGTGGGTGGCAAGCGTATCGACTTGCTGATCGATGCCTATCAGCGCAGCGGCGCGACGCTGCCGCTGCGCATCGCCGGCGCCGGCCCGGAAGAAAAGGCCCTGCGCGCGCGCGCGGCGTGCCACGACGGCATTCAGTTCCTGGGCCGGCTGACCGATGCGGAACTGGCCCGGGCCTATGCTGGCGCGGCATTCGTGCCCTTCGTGCCGTACCAGGAGGACTATGGCCTGATCACGCTCGAGGCGATGCTGTGCGGGCGGCCGGTGCTGACCGTCAGCGACAGCGGCGGACCCACCGAGCTGATCGAGGATGGCGTCAATGGCGTGATCGCGGCCCCCGACGCGCAGTCGCTAGGCGCGGCCATCGCGCGGCTTGCGGCGGACCCGGCCGGCGTCGCCGCGATGGGCCGGCGCGCGCGCGAACGCGCGGCGGCGATCCACTGGCAGGCTTTTGGCGACTGGTTGCTGTCCGGTGCCGCCCCCGCTGCTGCTTCGGCGTGCGCGCCGGCGCCCTGCGCGGCGCATGTGGCACGCCCGGCCAAGCCCCGCATCGTGGTGGTCAATACGTTCCCGGTCGAGCCGGTGGTCAGCGGCGGCAAGCTGCGGCTGTTCGGCCTGTACCGCCACCTGGCGCAGGCGTTCGAGGTGCGCTTCGTCAACCTGGCGGACACCGCCATGCCGCGCCATGCCAGGCCGCTGGCGCCGGGGGTGGTGGAGGAGGTGGTGCCGGTGACGCCGCGCCTGCGCGAGCAGGCCCGCGACCTCGAACAAAAGCTTGGCGTGTCGGCGGGCGACCTGGCCGCCGCCATGCACCCCGACAGCGTGCCGCAGTGGCTCGAGGCGCTGCGCGAGCAGCTGCGCACCGCGGAGCTGTCGGTTTGCGCGCATCCGTACGGCTTCCCCGCCTTGCAGGCTGCCGGCGCGCCGCGTCCGCACCTGTACGAGGCGCACAATGTCGAGTACGACCTGAAGGCGGGCATGTATGGCCGGCACGCGTGGGCGGCCCAGCTGGTGCGGCACTTCGAGCGCCAGTGCGCCGAGCAGGCGTGCGGCGTGACCGCTTGCAGCGAGCTCGATGCCGAGCGGCTGCGCGAGCTGTACCAGCTCGACGGAACGCCGGTGGCGGTGCTGGCCAACGGCATCGAGATCGCCGAGACGCCGTTCGTGGCGGTTGCCGAGCGCCACGCCCGCGGGCACCGCCTGGGCAAGGAACGGCCACTGGCCCTGTTCATGGGCAGTGCCCATGGACCCAATCTCGAAGCCGCCTTGCTGGTGCTGGCGGCCGCCGCGCGCAGCCCGGCGCTGGATTTTGCCATCATGGGCTCGGTCTGCGGCATGATCGACGCCGATGCGCGGCCCGGCAATGTCGCCATGCTCGGGGTGGTCGATGCGGCCGAGAAGTCGCTGTGGCTCGGCCTGGCCGATTACGGCCTCAATCCCGTGCGGGCCGGCTCCGGCACCAACCTGAAGCTGGCCGAGTACACGGCCAGCGGCCTGCTGGTGCTGAGCACGGCGTTCGGCGCGCGCGGCAGCGGCCTGACCGCGTGGGAGGACTTCGTGCCGATCGAGGCCGACGACCTCGCCGGCGCCTTGTGCGCCGCGCACGCGCTCGACGCCGGCCGCCACGGCGCGCTGGTTGCGTCGGCGCGCGCCAAGGTCGCCGCGAGCGGCGACTGGCGCAAGATCGGCGAACGCTACGCCGCCTTTGCCTCGGGCTTCTTACGTACCTGAATCTCGGCTTCGCCCTTGGCCAGCTTTTCCAGGATGACCGGCTCGCGCACGATCAGCCGGCGCAGGTCTTTCTGGACGATACCGGTGCTGACCAGGGCGTGGATCGCGCGCGACACGGTCTCGCGGCTGACATTGGCCATGATCGCGATGCCCTGCTGGTTGGGCAGGTTCTCGATCGTGACCAGGTTGCCGGTCGGGTTGCGCGCGGCGCTCATCAGGATCGCATAGACGCGCGAGTACGCCCGGTTCATGCCGAGCATCGAACGGTAGCTGGAGGCCTGGCGGATCGTGTTGCACAGCTTCTGCAGCAGTGTTTCGATCACGCTGGGGTGGTTGTAGAACAACCACTTCGCCTTCTGCCGGGGCAGGAAGCCGACCAGCGAATCGACGCTGGCGACGATCGAGGCGGAGCGGGGCAGGCCGTCGATGATGGACAGCTCCCCGAAATAGTCGCCGGGCTCGACGAAATCTAGCCCCACTTCGCGCCCGTCCTCCGCCAGTGCGATGACCTGCAGCCGGCCGCTCAGCAGCATCATCAGCGAATCGCCGGCGGCGCCGTGGTGAACGACAAATTCCCGCTTGCGAAACCGCTGGATCCGGATCTCGGCCTGCAGCTCGAGCAGCGTTTCGTCATCCAGGCCGGCCAGGAGACGTTGTCGCCTGAGCAGCTCAAGCGGCTTCATTGCTGAAATTCTAGACATGGACGTTACATAGCTGTCACCCCACATCCAAGCTAACACGTCCGCGTTGGCCGCGTTTGTGACTCCTGTCACAAAGCACCGGGCATGGCTCGGTCATCATCATCGCCAGCCTGTCGACGATGCGGGAGCCCCCGGGGCGACCCGCACAGGGGCCGGCGTGCGTCCCCAGGGCCGCACCGAAGTCAGAAGGGGTTGCAATGAAAACGATGATCCGGGGAATGCTGATCGGCTGCCTGTCGATCGGCTGGGCGGTATTGGCATGGGCGCAGGGACCGGCCGAGGTGGGCAAGATCGCGGTGGTGGCCGGCAGCGCCTGGGTCGAGGCGCATGGCCAGCGCCAGCCGCTGCAGGCCGGCAGCGCGCTGCACGAAGGCGTGACGCTGGAGACCGGCAGCGACGGCTATGTCTACGTCAACACGGTGGACCGCGGTTTTGTCAGCCTGCGCCCGAACTCCAGCCTGACCATCGAGGCCTACGCCTACGACAGCGCCGCGCCCGCCAATACCCGGATCAAGCTCAGGTTGAACCGCGGCGTGGTGCGCACCATCTCCGGCGAAGGCGCCCAGGCGGCGCGGGAGCGCTTCCGCATGAACACCCCGGTGGCGGCGATCGGCATCCGCGGCACTGACTTCTCGGTTTTCACCGACGCCCGCACCACGCGTGCCAGCGTGCGTTCCGGCGGCATTGTGATGTCCCCGTTCCTTGCAGGCTGCCGGCCCGCGGACATGGGCCCGTGCGATGGCGGCATGGGGCTGTCGAGCCAGGCCGGCGGCAGCATCCTGCAGCTGCGCCATGGCGAGACCCAGCCGACGCTGCTCGGGCCGCAGTTCCAGCACCTGTCGCCGGAGGCGGTGGCGCCCCCCGGCAAGGACGAGGGGAGCGTCGCCGGCGGACAGGTCAAGACCTCGGCGGTGAGCTCCCCGGCGGTGGTCACCGCCAACGAGATCGCATTCGGCGACGCCGTCAGGTCGCTGCCCGAGCCGCGCCCGGCTCCCGCGCCCGTGCCGGAGCCGCCGGTGGTGCGCCCGCCGCCGCCCGCCCCGCCGGAGGCGCAGAAGCTGTTCTGGGGCCGCTACCAGGCCCTGGCCAACCTGCCCGCGGATACCAGCCTGGACAACCTGCGCGCCGGCGTGCGCGACATTGTGGCGATGGGCGGCTTCGGCCCCTTCGCCATGGTGCGCGACACGCGCGAGCCGATGACGATGCCGGTCACGGGCGTGTTCGGCTTCCAGCTGAAGGGGGCCGAGGCCTACGTGGTGGGCGACGGCAAGGCGACCGCGGCGACCGTCGCCGATCCCTCGCTGGTGATCGATTTCGCCAAGCGCCGCTTCGACACAAGCCTGACCGTCAGCACCGGCCAGCTCCGCCACCAGATGCGTGCGCAAGGCTCGGTGACGGGCGACGGCATCCTGCGCAGCGACCAGGCGGCGGGCAACGCCACCGTGCGCGGCGCGCTGGCCGGCACCGATGCGGCGCAGGCCGGCTACCTGTTCAGCAGCGAGATCGGCGCCTCCGGGCAGACCGCTGTCGGGGCGACAAATTGGGGGCGCTAGGCGCGGCCACGCCGCGCGGCTGGCTGCGTCCGGGTCTGTTTGCCGTGGTACTGGGCGCCTGCGCGCTGCTCGGCAGCGGCATGTGGTCGCCGCGCTGGTTTCACCGCCTGGAGGACCTGATGGCCGACCTGCGCTGGCGGCTGGGACCGTCCGCGGGCCAGTCGGCGCATGTCGCGGTGGTCGAGATCGACGAGGCCAGCCTGGACATCGTCGGGCCCTGGCCATGGCCGCGCGAAGTCGTGGCCGGGCTGGCGGGAGAACTCTTCACCCGGCACGGAGCCCGCGTGGTCGCCCTGGACATGGTGTTCCCCGAACCGCGGGACGCCGCCGCCGATGCCGCCTTGCTTGCGCTTGCCAGACGGCACCGGATGGTGTTTTCACAGGCCTTCTACCTGACGCAGCAAACGGCACGCGCCGGCCACCCCGGCGGCGCGCTGCCGGGACCCGCCGAGCCGTCGGCGCGGGGCGGGCTGGCAGAGGCCCCGGCGGCGACGGGCCATCTCGGCAACTTCTTCGCCGCCGCTCCTGGCGATTGCGTCGGCCATATCACGCCCCAGGTGGACGCCGACGGGGTGGTGCGGCGCATGGCGCCGGTGATCGGCTATGCCGGGCAGCAGTATCCGATGCTGGCCGCGGCCGCCTTGCTGTGCGCAAGGCCCGGCTTGCCCGCGGCGCTGCCCTGGACCACGCTGGCGCCGCTGCTGGCGCAGGCCAGGGAGGCGGATGGCTTCGTGCCCATCCCGTGGCGCCATGCGAGCGAAGGGTTCCCGGTATTCAGCGCGGTCGACGTGCTGGCCCGACGCGTGCCGGCGCAGGCGCTGGCGGGACGTTATGTGCTGGTCGGCGCATCGGCGCTGGGCCTGTCGGACCATGTCGTCAGCCCGCATGACCCTCGTCTGCCGGGCGTGATGGCGCATGCCGAAATGCTCGACTGGCTGCTGGCCGAGGCCGCCGCGCCCTCGCCGCGGCTGGTGTTGCCGTGGCTGGGCTGGGCCTGGACCGTGGCTACCGTGCTCGGGCTAGCGTGGCTGTCGCGCGGCGGCAACCTGCTGACAAGCTATGGCGCCCTGACCGGCATGGCCGGGTTATGGCTGCTGGTGCTGCTGGGATTGCCGCCGGGCGCCGCGGGGCGCGCAGCGGTGTTGCCCGTGGTGGCCGCGATCCTGCTGCTGGTCTTGCAAGCGCCCGCTGAGTGGGCGCTGGCGCGCGCGCAGGCGCGGCAGTTCCAGCGCCGCTTCCGCCGCTACCTGCCGCCGGCGGTGATGGAAGCCCTGCTACGCGAACGCGGCTACGAGGCGATGCTGCCCATGCGCCGGACCGTGACCGTGCTGTTCGCCGACATGGAGGGCTACACCGCGCTGGCCGAAACCATGGCCCCGGAACGGCTGGTCAAGGTGACCGAGATCGTGCTGGAAGCGCTGACCGCGCAGATCCATGCCGCTGGCGGCACGGTCGACAAGTACATCGGGGATGCGGTGATGGCGTTCTGGAACGCACCGCTCGACCAGCCCGATCACGCGGATCGCGGCCTGGCCTGCGCCTGCGCCATCTTGTCCGGCATGCCGGCGCTGAACGCGCGGCTGCAGGCGGCATGCCCGTGGCTGGCGCCGGTGCGGGTCTGCATCGGGCTGCACAGCGGCGACGCTGTGGTGGGCGAGATCGGCTCGCCGCTGCGCAAGAGCTATACGGCCATCGGCGACACGGTCAACATCGCGTCGCGGCTCCAGGACCTGTGCAAGGCGGTCTCGGCCGACCTCCTGGTGGGCGAGGGGACCGCGGCCCTGGCACAAGGCCACGTACTGAAGCCGGTTGGTCGCGCGCGCCTGCGCGGACGCAGCCGGGCCGAGCAGATCTACGCGGTCCGCGGGCGGCCGTGCCCACAGCCTTTCGACCTGTCGGAGCCGGCTGTTGCGTGATGCGCGTGCCCGGTGCACGCGGGCGAGTCTGTGCGCAATGCTGGTGTGGGCGTGCGGTGCCGCGGCCCAGCCGTTGCTTCCCGCGCGGCCGGCCATGCCCGATCGGGCGGCGCCGCACCAGCCGGGATCCCCCGCGGGCATGGGGGCAGATTTGCCGGCGGCGGCCTTCGACGCGGGCGGCGCCTACGAGTCCTTCTACCAGCGCGTCCATGGCGCGATGCGCGACGGCGACTTCGACGCGGCGCGGCAGCTGCTGCTCGATGTCGAGCGGCTGCCCCTGCCGCACGCCGGCGCACGGCTCGATATCGCCATTGCCCTGTGCGAACTGGGCGAGCGCGAACGCGCTTTCACGCAGTTCTCCCAGCTGCAGGCGGGCACCGATGTGCCGCCGGCCATCCGGGTGCTGATCGACTCCTACGTGCGGGGCGGATGCAAGCGCCCGGACCCGCGCCTGCGCGGCCAGATTTCACTGCTGGCCGGCTACACCACCAACGCCAACTATGGCCCGGGGGATCCGCTGGTGCCGCTGGCGCCCGGGGCGCCGGTGCCATACCTGTTGCTGCAGCCGTCCCAGCTGGCACAGGCCGACCGCTTTGCCGGCATGGACGGCAGCGTGAACTGGGGAACCGGCGGGGTCGAAGGGTTGAACGTGTCCGTTGGCGCCTCGCTCCGCCAATACGCCCAGCGGCAGGACTATAGCCAGTACGGCGCAAGCCTGGCCGCCCACTATGGCCGCGAAACCGGCGCCGGCCTGGTGGAGGGGCAGGCCGCGCTCGGCTATACCTGGCTAGGCGGGCGGCCTTACCAGTATGGCGCCAGCGGGCTGCTGGGCTACTGGCTGCCGGAGCGCCAGCTGGCCGGCAAGCCCTACCGGGTCGGCATCGATACCAGCATGGCGCTCGACCGCTATCCCGACGGCCATGCCTTCGATGCGCGCCGCCACGACCTGCGTTTGCGCGGGCGCCTGGACCTCGCTCCGAACCTGCAGGTGTCGGCCGCCGTCGGCGTCATCCGCGACCTCGCGCGCTACGAGCGCGCTGGCGGCGACCGCGATGGCTACGCCATCCTGGCGACCCTGACATGGCTGCCACAACCGCGCCACCTGGTGGTGGCGCTCGCGCAGCGCCAGGAACTGCGCGATCGCCAGCCGTACTTTCGCGCGCTGTTCGGCGACACGCGCCGCCGCCAGGTGCTCAGCCAGGTCCTGCTGCGCTACACCTATCGCCATGCGCCGGATCTCTCGTTCTATATCCAGGGCCTGTACCAGCAATCTGACGATTCCATCCCCCTGTTCCGCTATCGTGCCGGCACCGTCAGCACCGGCGTGCTGATGGACTTCTGAGCGGCGCGGGCAATATGCGATGCCGCAGGCAGAGTCGGTTCTGGCGGAGATTGTGCCGGCGGACACATTTTCATGCGGCCCGCGCTGCCACAATCGCCTGCTGCGCCTGACATGGAAACTTTGCGCGTCTCATGGATTGGGAAAAACTGACCAACGGCGGCCTGGGCGAATTCCATCGCTATCCGCGGCGGGCCCGCCGCAACCGCACCGTGCCTGTCCTTATCGTGCTGGCCGTTGCCGTTGCCGTTGCCGTTGCCGTTGCCGTGGCGCTGGCTGCTGGCTACTGGATGCACTGAGCCGGACGCTGCCGTGCGCTCGGCGGCGTGGCTGCCACGGGTTCCATCCTCAGGGCAGGCTGGCGCAGCACGCAAAAAATGCCGCCAGTGCCCGGGGAGCAACTGGCGGAAAATGCGGGGATTAACGGCCGTGTAGACGACCGTTACGCGGCATTCTAGGCGGGGATGCCGGCCACGTCGGTGATACCTGTCACACCGTCAGGCAGTTCTGTGCGAGATCCCACCAAGGTGGGGTCAACCGCCGCATCGACAGTGCGCCCGGCCGCCGCACTTAGCGCGCCGAAGGCCGCAACGCCCGCATGCCGGCCTTCACCACGCTTACCGCCGCCAGCACCACCCCGCCGGCGACGATGCCGGCAATGCCGTCCAGCAACACCGGCGCCAGCACCGCCAGCACACCGCCGATTGCCGCCACTCCTGCCGCCGCCAGCGCCGTGGCTTCGGTCACGTGGTGCATCGCCGGAATGCCGTGCATCAGGATGCCGCCGCCCACCAGGAACATTGCCGCCGTCCCGGCAAACGACAAGATCTTCATCAGCCACGGTGCCAGCCGGAGCAAGCCTTGGCCCAGCGCGCGGAGCCCCGCCGACGCCTGCTTGCTCAGGTACAGGCCCGCGTCGTCGAGCTTGACGATGCCGGCCACCAGGCCATAGACGCCGACCGTCATGATGACCGCGATCGCGCACAGGACGGCGAGCCGCTGGCCGAAGGGCGCGTTGGCGACGGTGCCCAGCGAAATCACGATGATCTCCGCCGACAGGATGAAGTCGGTGCGGACCGCGCCCTTGATCTTCTCTTTCTCGAACGCCACCATGTCGACGGCGGGATCCGAGACGGCCTGGACTTCCCGTGCGTGGTGTGCGGCGTCCTCGGCCTTGCTGTGCAGGAACCGGTGTGCCAGTTTTTCAAAGCCTTCGTAGCAAAGAAACGCACCGCCCACCATCAGCAATGGCACCACGGCCCAGGGCGCCCAGGCGCTGATTGCCAGCGCCGCCGGCACCAGGATCACCTTGTTGCGGATCGACCCGAGCGCAACCGCCCATACCACCGGCAGTTCACGCTCCGCCCTGACGCCGCTGACCTGCTGCGCGTTCAACGCCAGGTCATCGCCCAGCACGCCCGCGGTCTTCTTGGCCGCCATTTTGCTCATGACCGCGACATCGTCCAGGATGGTGGCGATGTCGTCGATCAATACCAGCAAGCTCGAACCAGCCATGTCAGGGCCTCCGCGCGCGGCAGTGCTGCCGCTCATGCAGCCGGTTTGTCATCAGGTCATGCTCCTCGGTGTCGTGGGTCGTGCAAGCAGGTTTCGTACCGGCCGCCGGTTGAGCGGCTCGCCGCCTGGCGTCGGCGATGGTGGCCATGACGCATGGGCGGGCCGTCGGTACCGTGTGGTTTCCGGTGCAGCCGGCGAGATTGTAGAACACGGGTTCGGTCCGGCACCGGCGAGCACCTCGCCGGCCGGCCCCTTCGTCATGCATCACCCGCCATCGACAACGCGATGGTCTCGTACAACGCCTGCGCTGCGGGCTGCAGTGGCTTGTCCCGACGGCGTATCAGCGCCAGTACGCGGTCTACATCCGGCTCGACCAGCGGCACGGCGCAAAGCCGTGGATGATCTGGCGGCACCGCCATGCCGGGCAGCACGGCCATGCCAAGGCCGGCCTCGACCAGCGCGAGCACGCCCACGACGTGGTTGGCCTCGTAGTGAATGGTCGGCCGCTGTTCCAGATGGGCGATGGCGTTTTCGATCAGGGCGCGATTGCCGCTGTGCCGGGACACGCTGACCATCCGTTGTCCGGCCAGTTCCTGCCAGGCCACGCGTTCGCGGCCGGCCCATGCGTGGTCGCGGCGCATTGCCAGCCGGTAGCGTTCGGCGCGGATGGCGAGAAAGTCGATATTGGGCTCCTGCGCGCCCATGAAGTTAAGGCCGAAATCCGATTCTCCGGACAGCACGCTGGCCAGTACGCTGCTGGCGCTTTCGTCGACCACGCGCACGCGCACGCCGGGATGCCGCCCGGCAAACGCGCGGATCGCGTGGGGAAGGCAATGCAGGGCAGCAGACGGTATCGCGGCCACGGTCACCAGGCCGCGTTGCAGCGCTGCTTCGTCGCCGAGCCGGAACACAGCGTGGTCCAGGATATCGAGCGCGGCACGGGCTTCTTCCAGGAACTTGCGGCCGACATGGGTCACCTCCACCCGACGCGTGGTCCGGTCCAGCAGGCGCGAACCCAGCGTTGTTTCCAGCTTTTCGATGCGCCGGCTCAGCGCGGGTTGCGAAATATGCAGCGCCTCGGCCGCCATGCGGAAACTGCCCTTTTCAGCGGTTGCGACAAAGGCCTGCAAATCTTCAAGGGCGAAATTGATGCGCGACATGCATGAAATCATCAGAACATTGCAATTCACAGAATAGTCGCGCGTGACTACCCTTGCAATGCCTGATCGGGACGTCGTGTCGTGCCGAAAAGCGCAGACACAATACGCATCCCGGAGACCTGCCTTGAAACCCGCCGTCCGCCATCTCGCGCTCGCCCTGACGCTGAGCGCATGCACCCTTTCCGCCTGGGCTGATGCCTGGCCCGCAAAGCCTGTGAAGTTCGTGGTGCCGTTCGGTCCCGGCGGCGCCAACGACCTGGTGGCACGCGCCGTGGCCGAAGCGGCGTCGAAGCAGCTTGGCCAGCCCATCGTTGTCGAGAACAAGCCCGGCGCCGGCTCGGTGCTGGGTGCCGACTACGTAGCCAAGTCCGCCCCGGACGGCTACACCTTCCTGGCACCGGCCGCCGGCGTGATCACCAACGCCATGATCAAGTCCCACCTCCCGTACAAGGAGCAGGATCTGGTGCCCGTGGCCATGCTGGCCGTCAGCCCGTCCGTCATCGTGGTGTCCGCCGACTCGCCGATCAAGGACCTCAAGAGCCTGGTGGCCAGCAGCAAAAGCGCAAAGAGCCTGAATTTCGCCACGGCGGGAACCGGCAGCACGCCGCACTTCGTGGCGGAAATGCTGAAACTGGCCACTGGCGCAAGACTCGAGATCATTCCCTACAAGAGCGGCTCGGAAGGCATGGTCGCCGTGGTGGGCAAGCAGGTGGACGCGACCTCCGAAGCCAGCGTCGTGGTGCTGCCGCAGGTCAAGGGGGGCAAGCTGCGAGCGATCGCGTCGACGTGGAATACGCGCATTGCCGCCATGCCGGACGTGCCCACCACCGCGGAACTCGGCTATCCCGGCGTCTTCATCGGTCACTGGTCCGGCGTCTTCGCGCCGCGCGGTACCCCCGACGCGATCCTGGACAAGATGAACAAGGCCATCGATGCCGCCATCAAGTCGCCTGAACTGCGGGCCAGGCTGATTCCGCAAGGCATCCAGCCGATGGGCGGGACCCGCGCCGACTTCACCAAGTTCCTTGCCGGTGAGAAAGCGCGGCTTGGCCCGATTGCGCGCGCCGCCAACATGAAAGAAGACTGACGCGCGGCAGCGCCGCAATACTGAACCAGAGGAGACCACATGAAACTGAACATCCTTGCCGGCAGGCACGCGTTGCTGGTATGCATGCTATGGCTGGCCGCGCCAGCCTGGGCCGACGAGATCCGCGTGATCACCTCGGGCGGCTTTACCGCGGCCTACCAGCAACTGGTGCCGCTGTACGAGGCCGCCACGCAGGACCGTGTCATCACCGCTTATGGCGCGTCGATGGGCAATGCGCCCGACTCCATCCCCAGCAGGCTGGCGCGCGGCGAGAGCTTCGATGTCGTGATCCTGGCGGACTCGGGCCTGGACAAGCTGGTCGAGCAAGGCAAGGTGGCCGCCGGCAGCCGGGTCGACCTGGCGCGCTCGCTGATCGGCATGTCGGTGCGCAAGGGCACGCCCAAGCCGGATATCAGCACGGCCGAGGCGCTGAAGCAGACCCTGCTCAACGCGAAGTCCATCGCCTATTCCGCCAGTGCCAGCGGGACTTACCTCTCCACCGAGCTGTTCGCCCGGCTTGGCGTCGCCGAGCAGGTCCAGGGCAAGGCGCGCAAGATCTACAGCGAGCGCGTCGGCGCCGTGGTGGCGCGGGGCGATGCCGAGATCGGCTTCCAGCAGGTCAGCGAGCTGCTGCCCTTCAAGGAACTGGACTACGTGGGGCCGCTGCCCGCCGAGCTGCAGCAGAGGGTGTTCTTTTCCGCGGGAACGGTCGCGGGCCGGCAAAGCGCGGCAGCGTCCCGCTTCATCCGATTCCTGGCCTCGCCGGCGGCGGCATCGATCGTCAGCAGCACCGGGCTGGAGCCCGTGGCCACGCCGCTGCCGCCCCCGGCGCCCCCGGAGCTGGGGCAGGGGCAGAAGCGTTGAGCCAGGTTGCCTTCCGGGCAGGGACCCGATGCAGTCCTGGCCGTACCCCAGCGCAGTGATGTCCGCCTCGAAGTGCGCGCCGTGCGCGTGCACGTATTTGCGCTAGCCGGCCGGAGGCGGACGTCGGCCGGCTCGCTCGTCATGCCTCGGGCGCGCCCCTGCGCGCCTTTTCCCGCTTCCCGGCTCCCAACGCCTGTTCCAGGAACTGCATCAGGGCCTGCACGCGCGCCGTACGTCCGCGCCGTGTCGGCACCAGCAATGTCACCGGCGCGCTGTCGCATTCCCAGTCGGCCAGCACCCGCACCAGCCGGCCGTGCGCGACCGCGTCGGCCGTGTCCCATTCCGAACGCAGCACCAGCCCCAGGCCCTGTTCCGCCCACTGGCGTGCAATGCTGCCGTCATTGCTGGTGTAGGCGGGCACTACACGCACGGTCTCGCGCGCCGATGGGCGCCGCCCGGCGCCGGCACCGGGTCGTCGGAAGCGCCACAGGGTCACGTCCTCGTCGTTCTCGCGGATGCAGATGCAGGCGTGCGCAAGCAGCTCGCGCGGCGCTGCGGGGGTGCCGTGCTGGCGCAGGTAGGCCGGGCTGGCGCACAGCCAGCGCGCATTGGGCGCGAGCGTGCGGGCGATCCACGATGAATCGCGCACGGCGCCGATGTGGATCACGGCATCCGAGTCGTGTCGGTCGGGCCAGGGGGTCTCGCGCAGATCCAGCTGCAAGCGCAACCCAGGGTGGGCCTGCGCAAAGCGCGCCAGCAGCGGCGCGATATGTTGCCGTCCGTAGCCGAAGGGGGCGGCAATGCGCAGCGTGCCGGTGAGGCGGCTGTCCTCGCGCCGGAAAGACTCAGGCAGCGCATTGAGCTGAGCCAGCAGCGCCGCGGCCTCCCGCGCGAAGCGTTCGCCCTCGGGCGTCAGGCTCAGCCGCCGAGCAGTGCGGGTGGCCAGCGCGAGGCCGAGCGTCGACTCCAGCTTGCGCAGGCGCGCGGACAACGCCGGCGGCGTCACGTTCAGCGCGCGCGCCGCGGCACTGAGCGAAGGCGACTGGGCGAGCGCCTCGACCAGCCGCAAGTCCTCGATCTGGATCATTCACTTCAGCTTAACGATTGATGTTCCAAAATTTAACCACAAGTCACCTTATCGCTTCTACATTGGGGACCTCTGACAACCATGCGCAAGCCGCCTTCGCAAAAGGAACTCATGGACCCCAACACTGCGCCCGCCTGGCCTCGTGCCGTGCTGTTCGACCTTCTCACCGCGCTGCTGGACTCGTGGACCGTATGGAACGCCGCCGCCGGCTCTGAAGCCGCAGGCCGGGCCTGGCGTGCCGAGTACCTGCGCAGGACCTACGGCTGTGGCGCCTACGTGGGCTACGAACAGCTGGTGAGGGAAGCAGCCGAACAGGTCGGCCTGCCGGGGACCGCGCCACAGGCGCTGGAAGCGCACTGGGATGCATTGCCGCCGTGGGAAGGCGCCCGCGAGCTGCTGCAGGCGCTGCGGCCGCATTGCAAGCTGGCAGTCGTGACCAACTGCTCCGAACACCTGGGTCGCCGCGCTTCCGCCTTATTGGACATCGACTGGGATGTCGTGGTCACTTCCGAAGCAGCCGGGTACTACAAGCCGGATCCGCGCCCCTATCGACTGGCCCTGGCGCAGCTCGGCACGCAGGCAGCGGATGCGGCCTTCGTCGCGGGTTCCGGCTACGACATGTTCGGTACGGCGGCGGTGGGGTTGCGCACGTATTGGCACAACCGCGTCGGCCTGGCCTTGCCCGCCGGCGCGCCGGCGCCGGAAGCCGAGTTTTCGACGTTGGCGCCCGCCCTGCCGTGGCTGCGCTCCTTTCATGCTGCAAGCCGCTAAGGAGGCCGACATGACAGGCATGCCTTCCACGATGAGCCGCTGAAGGCAAAGAGGCAGTTCCTGCACTGAACGCGTCAAGGACGATATGACCCATTCCGCCGCATCGCTGACGACCCTGGAAACCCCCGCAGCAATCATCGACACCGTGCGCATGCACCGAAATATCCATCGCATGCAGGCACGCATGGATGCGCTTGGCGTGCGTTTCCGCCCGCATGTCAAGACCAGCAAGTGTTCGCCGGTGGTGCACGCGCAGATCCTGGCGGGCGCCAGCGGCATCACTGTGTCGACGCTGAAAGAAGCGGCGCATTTCTTTGACGACGGCATCACCGATATCCTCTACGGCGTAGGCATGGTTGCCAGCAAGCTGCCACAAGTCCTGGCGCTGCGCCGGCGGGGCTGTGACCTCAAGCTCGTGACCGACAGCGTGGACTCGGCACGCGCCATCGTTGCCTTCGGTGCGGAGCATGGCGAAGCATTCGAAGTCTGGATCGAGATCGATACCGACGGCCACCGCTCCGGCATCCGCCCGGACCAGCCGGCGCTGCTGGACGTCGCAGCCGTATTGCATGAAGGTGGTGCGCGCCTCGGTGGCGTGATGACCCACGCCGGTTCCAGCTACGACCTGGACACGCCCGAGGCACTGGCCGCGATGGCCGAGCAGGAACGGGCCGGCTGCGTGCTTGCCGCCGAGCGGCTGCGCAACGCCGGTCTACCGTGCCCGGTGGTCAGCGTGGGCTCGACACCCACGGCCCTCAGCGCAAACAGCTTGCAAGCGGTGACCGAAGTGCGCGCCGGCGTCTATGTCTTCTTCGACCTCGTGATGCGCAACGTGGGCGTCTGTGCGACCGAGGACGTCGCGCTCAGCGTGCTGACCACCGTGATCGGCCACCAGGCCGAAAAAGGCTGGGCCATCGTCGATGCTGGCTGGATGGCCATGAGCCGCGACCGCGGCACGCAGAAGCAGAAACACGACTTCGGCTATGGCCAGGTGTGCGGAGTCGATGGCGCGGTGATTCCAGGCTACATCCTCAGCGGCGCCAACCAGGAACATGGCATCGTGTCGCGCGACGGCGCCACTGACGCCGACATCGCCACGCGCTTTCCGGTCGGCACGCTGCTGCGCATCCTGCCCAACCATGCCTGCGCCACCGGTGCGCAGTTCCCGACGTATCAGGCTCTCGCCGGGGATGGCGAGATCACCCAATGGAGCCGATTGCATGGCTGGTGATCGCAACGAACGGAATGGCGCGGTACGGACCATTGAGCCCCCCACGCTGGCGGCGCCCGCGGGGCACTACAGCCACGCCACGGTCGCTAACGGTATGGTCTTCGTCTCCGGCCAGCTCCCGCTCGCATCGGACGGACGCAAGCTCGCCGACGCCTCATTCGAGGCACAGGCGCAACAGGCGCTGGCCAATGTGGAGGCAGCACTGGTTGCCGCGGGCAGCGGCATCGAGGGCCTGACCCAGGTGCGCGTCTATATCGACAGCATCGAGAACTGGCCGGCCTTCAACCAAGTCTATGCCGCGTGGGCGGGAGCGGCGCGGCCCGCGCGGGCCGTGGTGCCGACTGGCGCGCTGCACTTCGGCTTGAAGGTCGAGGTGGAAGCGGTGGCGGTCGTGTTGCGCGATGCCGTGAACGCTTGATGGGAGCGGCTGGCCTGGCGAGGAAAAACGTCGACGAAGCGTGACGCATTCCGGTTTTTGCTATGCGCGCTTTGTCCCGCCCTTCTCGGACGACGGGTTGCGCGTATCCCCCGGAACGCGGAACCCTTGCAGTTCATCAGCCTCGCACTGGGCGATCAACCCGGTCTCCCAGGCCAGGTACGCCCTGGCGGCATCCTGGTTGCCCTCGTGGCGGTCATGGACGAAAAACAGATAGTCGATGCGCGCCGCCGGCGGCAACGGCTCGGCCTCGACGGCTTGCGCCAGACCGGCCGACAGCCACGTCTGGTAGCCCGCCTCGGTGCGGAACACATTGGCATAGCCCGCATCCAGCAGATCTTTCCACGCCAGGGCGGCCACCTCGGCCTCGCTCGCCAGCAATACCACCGGATCGTCCGGCGTTGTACCGAGCGACTGCAAGGTTTGCAGCAGGCGCGGCCGGATCGACCAGACCGAGCCTTGCGCGTGGCCCTGATCGAACGCAGCGCTCTCGCGCAGATCGATGACCGCCAGCGCCGCGGCCTCGCCGTGCAGCGCGCGCAGCTGTTCGGCGCCGAGTACACGCGGGCCCGCACCAAGATCCGGCTGCGGCCTCGCCGGCACCGTGACCGCGGCATCGACCCCTGCCGCAAGGACGGCGCTCTCAAAGCCAAGCTGGTGCAGCCAGCTGGCGGTCACCGGGGCGCGCACACCGTCATCGTCGAACACGATGACACGGCTGCCGCGCACCCCGATGTAGCGGTCCGTGGCCTGGATCAGTTGCCCGCCCGGGGCGTGGACGGCGCCGTCGATCGAGCGCCGGGCGAATTCTTCCGCGGTGCGGATATCGAAAAGGTAGGTCGTACGGCGCTCGTCATCCAGCCATTGCTGGGCCTGTGCCGTCGACAGCGACGGCAGGTCGAAGCGCTGCAGCAGCCGGGCGGATCGATCGCGCGCAGCCTGCAGGAGCGGGGCGGAGGGTACGGCGTCGGCGAACCGCTCGCTGCCGTGTTCCAGCGCATGGCCGGCGAGATACCAGCCCTGCGTGCCGTTCTCGAGCGCGAGCACCGGGTTGGGCAGGCCGAGGTTCAAGAGCGTCTGCGCGCCAATGATGCTGCGCGTGCGCCCCGCGCAATGCACGACGACCGGCGTGTTCGGATCAGCCAGCAGCGCCGGCAGGCGCAGCGCAAGCTCTCCGTTGGGACAGCCCAGCGCGCCGGGGATGGTCATCTTGCGGTGTTCTTCGTCGGTACGGCCGTCGACGAGCACGAACGGTTCACCGGCGGCACGGCGTGCGACCAGCGCATCGGCGCTCAGATGCGGGGTGTGCTGGATATGCTCGACCCATTCGCCAAACGTCTTGGATGGCACGTTCACGCCTTTGAACAAGGTGTATCCGGCAGCCGCCCACGCTGGTGCACCGCCGGCCAGCAGCGTCACGTCAGCGTAGCCGAGTGCCGCAAGCCGCCGCGCCGCGCGCGTTGCCACGTCGCCGGCACCGTCGTCGAACAGGACGATACGCTCGGTGCGGCGCGGGGCCAGGCGGCCAGCTTCCAGTTCCAGCCGGCTATAGGGCAGGGGCACGGCGAAGAAGGGATGGCCTTCGCCGTACTGGCCATGCTCGCGCACGTCGAACAGGGCCAGCGACTGGCCGTCATTCAGCCACTTGCGCAGCGTGGTGGCGTCGATGGTATGGATCATGTCAGTCAATGGGGGATGTACGCTGTCAGCGCAAGGCGATGCCCGACGAGGCGATCACGGCGGCGTATCGGGGCAGGTCGCGCGACAGCGTGGCGTCCAGTTCCTGCGCCGACGACGCGACCACGACATAGCCCGCGTCTTCGAGCTGGCTGCGCGTGGCGGGTGCGTGCAGCACCGCCGCCACATCGCGGCTGATACGGTCCACCACGGCGGCCGGGGTTGCAGCCGGGGCCAGCAGTCCCTGCCAGCTCTCCACCGAGAATCCCGCAGCCCCGGCTTCGGCCAGCGTGGGTACCTGCGGCAGTGCCCTGGAGCGATAGGGCGTCGTGACCGCCAGCGCCGTGAGCTTGCCTGCCCTGACATAGTCGGTCACGGCAGCCAGGGTAATCAAGGTGGCGTCGATGTGGCCGCCGAGCAGGTCCACCGTAGCCGGCGCGCCACCGGCATAGGGAATGTAGTTGACCTTGAAGCCCAGCTGACGCGACAGCATCTCATGCGCGACGTGCGCGATGCCGCCATTGCCCGGCAGCCCGAGTGCCAGTTCCCCCGGCTTGCGGCGCGCCAGAGCCAGGTAATCCTGGAAGTTCCTTACCCCCAGGTCCGGCCTGACCACCAGCACCTGCGGGTTCACCACGGCCTTGGTGACGCCCCGAAAGGCATGGCTGGTGTCATACGGCAGGTTCCTGTACAGCGAGGCGTTCAGCGTCACGCCTTCGCCGCCAAGCAGCAGCACGTGACCGTCGGGACGGGCCTTGGCCACCTGCGCCGCGCCGATGGTGCCGCTGGCGCCGACCACGTTGTCCACCACCACCGGCTGCTGCCACACTTCGCTGAGCCGGGTGGCAAGGGTGCGCGCGAGCTTGTCAGCGCTGCCGCCGGGCGCCACCGGTACCACGATGCGCACCGGCCGCGCGGGAAACGCGGCGTCGGCGGCGGTTGCCGCAAGCGGCTGGGCAGCCAGCACCGCTGGCGAAAAGACAAGAAGGGCGCGGAGAACGTTGCGGCGGAGCATGGTGATGACCTGGGGAGAGCCTGCAGGCCGTCGTGGGTGCTTGCATGACGGCCAATCGGACCGTCAAGCTTACGAAGCCGGCCGCACCGCACCAACGAATGTTTGAGCCTATGGATATGCGGTGTGCGTGGTGGCGACGGCCGGTCGGGGTGGAAGCGGACAGCATGTCGATACGCGAAAGCCTTCTTTGGCACCGCTTTGGTCGCGGCGTTACAGTCGCCGCATGACCCAACCGAACCTTTCCCCATCAGCTGTGCCGGGCAGCGACGTTGCCAGCCGGCGCCACGCGGCCGTGGCCGCATTCATCGCCGAGGCAAGACAGTTCCTGGAGGGCGCCCCGCATGCCGACCGCGAGACGCTGCAAACGGTGGCGCGGGCGCTGGAGCGGCTGGGCGCGCAACGCGACTTGTTCCCTTCGGCGCAGTTTCCGGTTTCGGCCGACAATCCCGCGCAGGTCTATCGCCTTTCCGAAGATCTCGATGGCCGCTATGCGCTGTACGTGTCGGCCGGGCTGCCTGGCAAGGCGCAGCCACCGCATGACCACACCACCTGGGCCATCATTGCCGGCATCACCGGCAACGAGCGCAATGTCTTTTATCGTCGCGAGGCCACCGACGACCCCGCACGCGATCGCCTGACCGAGACCGGCCGCAGCGATGTCGTCAGCGGCCGCTCCGTCACGCTGTTGCCCGACGACGTCCATACCATCGAGCTGGTTGGCAACGAGCCCGGCCTGCACCTGCATTTCTATGGCCTGGCGCTGGACCGGCTGAGCGGGCGCGTGGTGTTCGAAGGCGCCGCGGGCGGCAGCTATCGGCATTTCGGGCCGCCCAGGCATATCGCCCATGCCGCCATCGACGCCTTCGCGCTGAAGGCGGCGCTGGCCGACGGCGACGAGATCGCGCTGCTGGATGTGCGCGAGACCGGGGTGTTCGTGCGCGGGCATCTGCTGCTTGCGGCCTCCGCCCCGTTGTGGCGGCTGGAGCTGCTGGCCGACCGGCTGGTGCCGCGCCGCGACACCCGCATCGTGCTGACCGATGGCGGCGATGGCGGCGACGGCGGAGATAGTCTGGCGCACCAGGCCGCGGCCAAGCTGCTGCGCCTGGGCTGGCGCAACGTGTCGGTGCTGACCGGCGGCACGCAGGCATGGGCGGCGGCCGGGTTCGAGATCTTCAGCGGCAGCAACGTGCCCAGCAAGGCCTTCGGCGAAGTGATCGAGCACCAGAAGCACACGCCATGGATCAGCGCCGAAGAACTGCAGCAGCGCCTCGAGCGCGGCGATGACCTGGTGGTGGTAGACAGCCGCACCACCGAGGAATTTGCCGACTTCAGCCTGCCGTTCGCGCACAGCCTGCCCGGCGCGGAACTGGTCTACCGCATCGGCGAGCTGGCGCCGCGCCCCGAAACGCTGGTCGTGGTCAACTGTGCGGGACGCACCCGCAGCATCGTTGGTGCCCAGACGCTGATCGACGCCGGGGTGCCCAACCCCGTGGTCTCGCTCAAGGACGGCACCATGGCCTGGCTGCTGAATGGCCGCACGCTGGCGCACGGACGCCATACGCCGCTGCCCGAGCCGGCCCGCGCGACCCGTGACGCCGCCCGGGCCCGTGCCGAGGCCGTGGCCTCCCGCGCCGGCGTGCGCCGTCTCGATGATGCCGGCCTGGCGCGGCTGGAACGCGAAGCCGGCGAGCACACCTTGTATCGCTTCGATGTGCGCACGCGAGGCGAATACGAGGCGGGCCACCTGCCGGGCTGGCGCTGGGCGCCAGGCGGGCAACTGGTACAGGCGACGGACGAATACGCGGCAACGCGCCATGCGCGGGTCGTGCTTGCCGACTGGGATGGTGTGCGGGCGCTGACCACCGGCGCATGGCTGGCGCAATTGGGCGCGCACGAGGTGTTCGTGTATGCCCCGCCGGCCGATGCCGCGGTGGACACCGGCCCGGAGCCGCTGCGCGTGTTGTCGTCGCGGCCGGCAGCCCAGCCGGTGTCCGTGCAGCAGGCCGAGGCGCTGTTGCAGGCGGGCCGTGCGCGCATCTTCGACGTCGAGCGCCGCGCCGCCTATGAGAAGCGCCATGTTGCCGGCGCCCAGTTCGCCGTGCCAGACCGGCTGGAGGCGCTGATTGCCCGGATTCGCGCCGATGACGTAGTGCTGATCACGTCGTCGGACGGCGTCCTCGCACGCATCGTGGCGGCGGAGCTGGCGGCGCGCAGCGGCCGTGACGTGCGCTTCCTGGCCGGCGGCACGCAGGCCTGGACGGCCGCTGGGCTATCCACCGGCAGCGGCGCGCAGGGCGTGCTGACCGGCGAGGACGATTACTGGTACAGCCCGTACCACCATACCGATGTGGCGCAGCGCGACGCGGGCTTCCGCGCGTACCTGGACTGGGAGATCGGCCTGGTTGCGCAGCTCGAGCGCGAGGGGGACATCGGCATCCGGTTGCTGGCGCACTGAAATGAGCGCGGAGCATGTCCCCCCGATCGCATCGCCGATCCATAGCGAGATCGATTTCGAACGTCCAGGCAAGCAGTCGGGCTACCTGCGCCTGCCGCATTCGGTGCACCGGTCGGCCTACGGCTGGCTGCCGGTTCCGGTCGCATCGATCGCATCGATCGCATCGACTGCATCGCCTTCTTCGACTGCATCGATCGGCAGGGGCGATGGTCCCGCCGTGCTGGTAATGGCCGGCAATCACGGCGACGAATACGAAGGCCAGATCCTGGTGTCGCGCCTGATTCGCGAAGTGGCCGCCGAGCATGTGCGGGGCCGCCTGATCCTGCTGCCGATGGCGAACTACCCGGCCGCGCAAGCCGGCCAGCGCACCTCGCCGCTGGATGGCGGCAACCTGAATCGCAGCTTTCCCGGCGATCCGCGCGGGACCCCGACGCAGGTCATTGCCGACTATATCGAGCGCAGCCTGCTGCCGCGCGTGGATGTGGTGATCGACCTGCATTCGGGCGGCAGCTCGCTCCAGTACCACGGCGCGACGCTGTTCGCCCAGGCTGATGCCGATCCGGTGCGCCATCGGCGCGTGCTGGATGCGGTGGCGGCATTTGGCCTGCCGCATGGCTTGGTCAACGAGAGTCCCAACCCGGTAGGCCTGCTTGCCGCGGCGCGACGCAACGGCGTGCTCGGACTGCTGACCGAGCTGGGCGGTGCAGGCACGGTGGACGCGGCCGTGCTTGGCAGCGCCTGGCAAGGCCTGCTGCATCTGCTGGGGCATCTGGGGGTGCTGGAAGGACCGCTGGTGCCGCCGGGCCCGCCGCATGCTACGCGGCTGCTGCGGGTGGACCGTGGGCGGCACTATGTCTACGCGTACGACGACGGTATCTTCGAGCCGCTCGTGCAGCTCGGAGAACGGGTCGAAGCGGGGCAGCCTGCGGCAAGGCTGCACACACCCGAGCGGCCCGAACGCGAGCCGGTGACCGTGTATTTCCCGGCGGGCGGCCTGGTCATCTGCAAGCGCGTTCCCGCGCTGACGCAACGCGGCGACTGCCTGTATCAGCTCGCCGACGATCTTCCACCACCTCATTCCTGAACCGGCTTCCTGATGAAACAGACGCCACCATTCGGGCGCCGCATGGCGCTCGCCATGCTGCCCTTCGCCTTCTGTGCCGCGATGCCGGCCGCCAGGGCGGACGCCACCCTCGATCGCATCCGCGAGCGCGGCAAGATTGCCATCGGCGTGATTGTCAATGGCAACAGCGCCTTCGGCTCGATCGACCCGGGCACCGGCAAGCCGGTTGGCTTCAACCCTGAACTCGCGCGCAAGATCGCCAGTGAACTGTCGGTACAGGCCGAGCTGGTGCCGGTGCTGCCCACCAATCGCGTGCAGTTCCTCCAGCAAGGCAAGGTCGACCTGCTGGTGGCCAGCATGCTGCTGACGCCGGAGCGCACCACGCTGCTCGACCATGTTCCAACCCCTTATTACCGCAACGGCGGCACCGCGATCTTCCTGAAGGGCAGCGGTATTCGCCGCTGGGAAGACCTGCGCGGCAAATCGGTGTGCCTGTCGCAGGGCAGCAGCTACGCCAAGCCGCTGGCGGCCACCTACGGCGCCGAACTCAAGGGCTTCAAGGGCATGGCGGAGTCGCTGCTGGCACTGCGCGGCGGCGCGTCATGCGTGGCCGCGGTCCATGAGAGCCTGACCCTGAACCAGCTCGTGGCCCGCGATCCGCAATGGCGGGATTACGCCGTGCTGCCCGACGAGGTCGATCCTGCGCCGCAGGTGGCATGGGTACGCAAAGGCGAGAAGGACACCGCCGCGGCGGTGGACCGGGTGCTGCAGCGCCTGCACGGCTCCGGCTGGCTGATCGGGCTCGAGGCGCGCCTCGACCTGGAGCCGCGCTCGCCGCTGCTGGTGGAACTGCAGCAGCAGTATGCCGGCAAGCGCTAGCTTGCAGCGACCGGGGCTATAGCCGGAGCGCCCCGGCCGGGTTGTACACGTGGAGCGCGTCCAACCACGGCGCGCAGCCCATATCACGCCAGTGTGAGGTGGAAGGCCCGGTCCAGATCGGCCAGCAGGTCCTGTGTGTCTTCGAGTCCGACGTGCAGCCGCACCACCGGTGCATTGCCTTGCCAGGCACGGTGTTCGCGCAGCCGTTCCGGCGGGGCGACCAGCGCCAGGCTTTCATACCCGCCCCAGGAGGCGCCGATCGAGAACCACCGCAACGCGTCGACGAACGCACTGGCCGCGCTGGCCCCGGCGTTCCGGAATGCGAACGACACCAGCCCGCTGGCGCCGCTGAAGTCGCGTTGCCACAGCGCATGGCCAGGGTCTTCGGGTAGCGCCGGGTAAAATACGCGGCCCACCTGGGGATGGTGCTGCAGCCATTGCGCGACCTCGGTGGCATTGCGCTGGTGCTGGGCCAGGCGCAACGGCAGCGTGCGCAGGCCGCGCAGCGACAGGTAGGCGTCGTCGGCGCCGATGGCAAGGCCCAGCGCCTCGTGCGCGGTGGCGACGCGTTCCGCCAGCGCGGGGCTGTCCACCACCACCGCGCCCTGCATCACGTCGGAATGCCCGGCAATATACTTGGTCGCGGCCTGGATCGAGATATTGGCGCCGAGCTTCAGGGGCTGCAGGAACCACCCGCCGCTCCAGGTATTGTCCACGGCCACCGGCACGCCCCGATCGCGCGCCACCGCGGCCAGCTTTGGCAGGTCCAGCACCTCGAACAGCAACGAGCTTGGCGATTCCAGGTAGACGAGCCTGGTCTCCGACCGGATCAGCGCGGCCAGGTCGTCATGCGCAGGCGAAAAGTATTCGACGGAGACCCCCAGGCGCCGCAGCAGCGTCTTGTCGACGCGCCGCACGGGCGCATAGACGCTGTCGGAGACCAGTACATGGTCGCCGGGGCCAACCAGGGCAAGCAGCACCAGCGTGATCGCCGACAGCCCGGAAGGCGCCAGGAATGCGCGATGCCCGCCTTCGAGCGTGGTCAGCGCGTCTTCCAGCGCCTCATGCGTGTCCAGCCCGTGACGGCCGTAGGAGGCGATGCGTTCGCCCGCGGCACGGCGGTGCTGGCGCGATTCCAGCGCCTGTTGGCTGGCAAAGCGCACCGTACTGGTTCTCACCACGGGTACATTGACCGGGCCTGCGCCGTCGCGCAGCGTCGGCGCCCCCGCATGCAGCAAGCGCGTATGTCTGCCCGCTTCGCTCATGCCACCACCTTGCTCGGCTGCATCTGCGTGGCGTTGTAATTGACGATTTCGCCAGTTTCCGGATGCACGCCGTAACGGCCCGTCAGCGTTTCAAGCGGGCGGCCATAGCAGTGGAAATGCAACGTCGGCGCATCGCCAACCACATGGATGCTGTGGATGTCGTCAGGCAGGAAGGCGATCGGCGTGCCGGGCTCGACCGTCAGTTCGCGCGCGACTTCCAGCCGGGCGAAGGCCGGGTCGCTGCGGTCGTCGGTGCGGCGGTAGACCCGATTGAACTCGCGGCCTTCCACGGCAACGATCACGGCCCAGGTGTCGTGGTTGTGCGGGATGGTGGTCTTGCCCGGACGGATCGAGTTCAGGTACAGCGCGGCGGCGTCGTCGCCGTCATCGGGGTTCAGGCGGTAGCGCGTCGAAGCGCCGCTGGCCGTCTCCTCCGGCGGCGGAAAATCCTCGCGGGTGAAGAGTTCGCGCTGCACGGCCAGCGCCTGCAGGCGCTTGGCAACGGCATCGAGCGCGGCGCGGTCGGGCTGGCCCGCAGCCAGGCGGCGGATGTCGGTCAGTGCATCGGCCACGGCCTTGCGGCGGGCGGCCTGGCGTTCGGCGGGAGAGGAATGGCTCATGGTGCGGAGAGTCCGTCAGCAGGGTAGAGAGAAGGCGCCGGCGCGAAGGCGGCATCGAATTCGGCCGGCAGGCGGGGGATCGCGCCCAGCGCGCGGCGCAGGAACGCGCGCGTGCGTTCGTGCTGCGGCTTGCCGAAGATCTGGGCCGGCGGGCCGTGCTCGACGATGCGGCCAGCCTCGGTAAAGTAGATCTGGTTGCTGATCTCGGCGGCGAAGCGCATTTCATGCGTCACCAGTACGCAGGTCATGCCATCTTCGACAAGCTCGCGGATCACGGTCAGCACTTCTCCGACGGTCTCGGGATCGAGCGCCGAGGTCACCTCGTCGAACAGGATCAGCTCGGGCTGCATCGCCAGCGCGCGCGCGATCGCCACGCGCTGTTGCTGGCCGCCGGAGAGCTCGCCCGGGTAGGCACCGGCCTTGTCCGACAGCCGCACCCTGGCGAGCAGCGCCCGCGCCTCGCGCTCGGCATCTGCGCGCGGCCGGCCGATGACCCGGGTCGGGGCAAGCACCAGGTTCTCCAGCACCGTCAGGTGCGGGAACAGGTTGTACTGCTGGAACACAAAGCCGACCCGCTTGCGCAATGCGATGAACTCATCCTCGCCGCGCAAGGTCTCGACGGCGGTGTCGCCGACGCGAATCTGCCCGCGCTGCGGCCGCAGCAGGCCGGTGATGCAGCGCAGGATCGTGCTCTTGCCGGATCCGGACGGGCCGATGATGGTGACGGCTTCGCCGCGGCGCACGTCCACGTCGATGCCGTTGAGCACCGCGTTCGCGCCAAAGCTCAGGTGGACGTCGCGCAGCTGTACCAGCGGGGGCGCGGCGTGGCTGCCGGTGTCCCGGCGCAGGAAGGACTCAGTGGCGTTCATGGCGGCGTTCCAGCGCACGGGTCGCGCGCGCGATCGGGTAGCAGTAAGCAAAAAACAGGACCAGCAGACTGAAGTAGACCAGGATCGTGAAGTCGGTGCGCGCCACCGTGTTGCTGGCAACCTGCGCGGTGTCGACCACGTCGTGGACGCCGACCAGCGATGCCAGCGACGTGCTCATCGTGATGCTGGCGTACAGGTTCATCCATGGTGGCAGCATGCGCCGCAGGCACTGCGGCAGCACCACAAGGCGGAAGATCTGGCGGCGGCGCAATGCGAGCGACTGCGCCGCTTCCCATTGCGCGCTCGGGATCGACTGGATCGCGCCGCGGAAGATCTCGGCAACGTTGGCGCTCGCCGGCAACGCAAGGCCCAGCACGACCTTGACCCAGTCCGGGAACGGAAATGTCCAGTGCACCAGGTGCAGCTCGAACGGGAACACATAGGTGGTGAAATAGACCAGTACCAGCACCGGCGCGTTGCGAAACGCCTGCACCCAGATGCGCGTGAACCCGCGCAGCGCTGCCTGCGACGACAAGGACAGCGCGCCGATCAGCAGGCCGGCGACGGTGCCGAGCGCCATGGCGAACACGCTGATCTCGATATTGGCCAGCAGCCCGCGCAGCAGAGCAGGAGTCCAGGTCCAGAGGCTGCGCAGCGCCACCGGGGTACTGCCGGCCAGGGTCCAGAACAGCAGCAATGCCGCCACCGCGGCGCATGCGAGCCACCAGGGGGCGCGCAGCGCGCGCGCCGGCAGTGGCGGGCGGCCGCTGCCGGCCGGGAGAATCGATTCACTGGCCATAGCCGGGCATCCTCAGTTGGCTTTCCAGCCAGCGACCTGCACGGCTGACCAGCCAGGTCAGCAGGCCGAACCAGGCCAGGATCAGCAACAGCAGTTCGAGCACGTTGTCGCGCTGGGTCCAGATCATGATGGATTCATAGGTCACGTCGCCGACTGCGATGGCCGACGCCACGGCAGTCATCTTGACCAGGTCCACCACGTTGTTGACCAGTGCCGGCAAGGCAAAGCGCACCGCCAGCGGCAGTTCGACCTGGAGCAGCAACTGGCGCCGCGAGAAGGCCAGCGAACGCGCCGCCTCCAGCGTGATGCGCGGCACCGCCTCGATACCGGCGCGCAGCGCCTCGGCATGGAACACCGCCTTGTGCAGCGAGACCACGATCACCACCCAGACGAAGGGCGTCAGCGGATTGGCGGTGCCGCGGCTGGCCAGCTGCTGGGTAATCAGCATGTTGAGCACCAGGAACGCGCAGTAGAGCTGCACCAGCGTGGGCGTGTTGCGCGTGAGTTCGACAAAGGCGCGGGCCGGCGCGGCAAGGGCGCGGCGGCCCGAGGTGAGCATCGCCGCCAGCACGATGCCGGCGGCGAGGCTGCAGGGAATGGTGAGCAGACAAAGCTCCAGCGTCACGACCAGGCCGCGCAGGAACGCTGAACGTTCACCCGCGTCGAGAACGAAGGCATAGTCAAGCCCCAGCGGCTTGAGCGTGGCGACAACCGAGGCGAGGATATCGGTCATGCGGCCGCCTCCGCTTGCGCCGGCTGCGGCGCATGGCCAGGTCGGCATGGCTTCATGGCCTTTTACGCTCTGCAAAGACGGCGAAGTCGCCCGGCGAGATGGCCGGGGATGGAAGGAAGACTCTTTTCATAGCAGAAGGGCGCCGTAACGCACGGGCCCGAGGGTCGCACTCAGGACGCGTTCTTGAAGCGCGCTTGCAGTTCGGGCAGCAGAGGCTGCGGCGGCGTGATGCCAAGCCGCTTTTCCGTGGCGATCAGCCAGCCCGTGCGGTGCCATTCCTGGACGATCTTGTCCACGGCGGCGATGGTGTCCGTCTCGCCCTTGCGGGTCCAGACCACCGACGGCGCCGGCAGGATCTCGGTGGGAATCGGCGCGGCGTAGTCGGTCCAGTCGGCATTGCTGCGGACCAGCGGGTGGATCAGCGTTGCGTCGTGGACCGCGGCCACGCACTGGCCGCCTCGCAGAGCCAGCAAGGATTCGGCGGAGGTCTTGAAGCCGCGTACCTGCGCGCCGTACTGCTCCTGCAGCGGCTTGACGTAGCTGCTGCCCTGCGACGCGCAGACGGTCTTGCCGCGCAGGTCGTCCCACTTGGCGATACCGCTGCGCTTTGACACCGCTGCGGTCCCGCCGACGCGGTAAAACGGCGTTGGCGCATAGCCCAGCAGCTCGCCGCGCTCGGGGTTGTATTCCATCGACGCAATCAGCAGGTCCACCTTGCCTTGTTGCAGGAACTGCACGCGATTGGAAGGCTGCACCGGAACCAGTTCGGCTTCCACGCCCAAGCGTTTTGCCAGGTCACGGGCCAGCTCCGGATTCCAGCCAACGGGCTGTTGCGTGACGGGATCGATCGAGCCGAACAGGCTGCCGCCGACGAGCACGCCGATGGAGACCTTGCCGCGCTGCTTGATGCGATCCAGCGTGGCATCTGCCCAGGCGGCGTTGATGGAAAGGCAGGACAGTGCCGCGGCAGCGGCGAGGCGAAGGAGCGGGAGCGCGGGCATGTCTGAGCATAAGAACAAGGAGGAGACGATGCTATCGCCCTGCGCCCCAGCAAACAAAGAAGGCTTTCGGATATGGATATACAGGGCCCTGGCCAGTCCGTGGCGCATTGGCGCGTGCGCTGTGGCGTTGCCAGGGCGCGTCGAAGTTGAAGCGGCCTTGCATCGCCCCAGCCGGGCCGGTCGGTCCGCGCCGCAAACGTTCGGGTTCAGGTGCGCGTGATAGACACCCCGCCATCGGCCAGCGAGGCAGTGCCGGTGACGAACGACGAATCATCCGACGCCAGGTACAGCACCGATCGGGCCAGTTCTTCCGGCCGTGCCACGCGCTTGAGCGCATGCAGGCCGGTGATAAAGGCCTGCGACTCCGATGTGTCGTTCATGCTGCGATACATGTCCGTATCGACGGCGCCGGGCAGGATCGCATTGACGCGGATGCCCTGTGGCCCGAATTCGGCCGCCAGTGCCTGAGTCAGGCCGATCAGCCCGGACTTGCTTGCCGCATAAGCCGCCACCCCCGGGAAGGCAACGGTATAGCCGACGAACGTCGACGTAAAGATCACCGAGCCGCCGCCATGTTTGAGCATCTGCGCGATCTGGTGCTTGGCGCCCAGGAACGAGCCTGTCAGGTTGATGGCGATGGTGTCGTTCCAGCCTTCGGCGGATACCCCGGTGCTGGCGCCGCCCTCGCCCAGCGTGCCCGCATTGTTGAAGGCGATGTCCAGCCGGCCGTAGCGCTCCACCGCCAACGCCACCAGTGCGCTGGCGTAATCTTCACTCCGCACGTCGCCAGGCAGTGCCACAGCTTCGCCACCAGCTTCGCGGATTTGCGCCACCAGGCTGTCGAGTTCAGCCTGGCGGCGGGCCCCGACCACTAGCTTGGCGCCCTCGGCGGCGAACAGCAAGGCGGTTGCGCGGCCGATGCCGGAGCTGGCGCCGGTAATGAGGGCAACCTTGTCAGACAAGCGTCCCATGATGGATCTCCATTCGGGCGCGCGGCCAGGGTAAGGGGCGCGGCGCCGTGTCAGTGTTGGCCAGCCAGGACATCCGGCTGCCTTGTGGATCCAGTATGGGCAACGGCCTGGGTTCGCACTAGACTGCAATTCAAGGAACAACTTTCCGGATTTCCAGAACAATGATCAAGCTCGAAGGCGTCGCGAGCTTTGCCGCCGTGGTCGAGGCAGGCTCCATCAGCGAGGCCGCCCGGCGCCTGAACCTCTCCAAGTCCGTCGTCAGCGAGCGCCTGGCCGAGCTCGAGAAAGCCGTGGGCGCAAACCTGCTGCGCCGCACCACGCGCCGCCTGACGCTGACCGATGACGGCGCCGCTTTCGCGGAGCGCGCCAGCCGCATCCTGAGCGAGGTGGAGGCAGCAGTCACCGACGTTGCCGAGCGGCGCGGCAGCCTGGCCGGGACGCTGCGCATTTCCGCGCCTGTCACGTTCGGCCGCATGCACCTGGGGCCGGCACTCTATCCCTTCGTGGCGCAGCACCCGGAATTGGAACTGACGCTCGATCTCGATGACCGCCGCGTCGACGCCGCCACCGACAGCTACGACGCCGTGGTTCGGCACGGACCGCTGGAGAGTTCACGGCTGGTGGCATGGCAATTGGCGCCCAGTCGTCGGCTGCTGGTGGCGTCACCCGGCTATCTCGCCCAAATGGGCATCCCGGCCACCCTGGAAGAGCTGAAGCGGCACCGCGGCATCTACTATGCCAATCGCGGCGCCGCCGACTGGCGCCTGCAAGGCTCCAGCGGCATTGAGATCGTCCGTGCCCACATCGCGCTGCGCGTCAACAACGGCGACATGATGCGTGACGCCGCCGAAGCCGGCGTAGGGATCGCGCTGCTGCCTACCTTTATCGTTGGCGAGGCCATCCGGCGCGGCGCGCTGGCGGTGATCGAGATCGGCTTGCAGGCGGAGCAGGAAGCCATCTACATTGCCCATCCTGAAGGGCGCCGCGTGTCGGCGCGGTTGCGCGCCTTTGCGGAATGCGTGCGGGCGGCGATCGGAAGTCCGCCGTATTGGGACGAGTGGGCAGCTAGCCCGGAGCAAGGCTGAGGTCGAGCGACTGCATACCCACGCCATTAGTCCCTTGGCGTTTGCGCGGCAGGTCAAGCCTCAACCATTCCCAGGAACTGCTGCAGTTCGTGCGTCTGTGGCCGGCCGAACACTGCATCGGGCGCGCCGGTTTCGTGGACCTTGCCCTGATGCATGAAGACTACGCGGTCGCACACCTCGCGCGCGAAGCGCATTTCGTGCGTCACCATCAGCTGCCTTCGAGATGATCTGGGTCTGAATCCGGTCGACGTTTCCTCGCCTCGCTGGAAGCGATGAGACGGCTGAAAGCGACGACGCAAGGTTTGCGAAAGCGCTGGGCCGCTTCCAACCGGGCAAGTCGACCGAACTCAGAAGGCAAAGACTGAATGAGGTGGGGTTGGGAGGCCGACGCGTCAGCTGTTGAAGTAGCGGCTGACGGATGCAGATTTAGGACGTCTGCTTTGCCTCTGGGCCTAACAGGTCTTCGCAGATCTCTATGACGTGCTCGATTAGCGGTGAATCACCGTGCGGGCGGTAAGCGCCCAGCGCGCTATCTTCGCTAGAGACGGTCGCCCACCAGGTCCGCAGTTCTGCTTCGCTCCAAGCCCTGCGCACATCGACCGGGACGTCGGCTACAAGAGTTTCCCTCACCCGTTGCCGAAAGTCGGATTCGCTCATCATGATCCGTCTCCTTTGTATGGTCGCAAGGTTTCCAAGGTTGTGCAAGATTCGTGCCTCGAGCTACCGCAACCTCTTCAGATCTGCGTCATGCCGGGGACGGGGAATAGTGCTGCTCCAGATAGCTGACGCCAATGCTTCACCACGATGGGGCTCGGTCAGATATCGCTACAGTTCACGCCTGCGTGCGCTCATGGCCATCAGTGGGTCGAGCAGCGCGGCATGCAGGTATCTGACGGCGGGCGAGAACTGACGGCGATGCGGGCAGACCAGGTTGAGGGGCGCCGGCTCGCCAGGCTGATCAGGCAACAGCAGTTCCAGCCGGCCTTCTTCGACGTCATCGCAGACGTCGAGCCAGGACTTGTAAGCGATGCCGCGTCCATCCAGTGCCCAGCGCCGCGCGATTTCCGCGTCGTCGCACATCAGCGTGCCCTTGACGGTGATCTGCCGCCGCGTGCCGGCGCTCGGAAAGCTCCAACGGTCATGGACCCGGCCGCCCAACACATAGGGCAAGCACTGGTGCGCGAGCAAGTCGTCGAGTGATGCGGGCCGGCCGTGGCGCCGAAGGTAGTCCGGAGACGCCACCAGCACGCGGCGATTGTCGGGCGCGAGCGGCAGGGCGACATAGGTGGCGCCTTCGTTCATGCCATACCGGAAGGCGATGTCCACCGGGTCGCGAAAGACGTCGGAGACCTGGTCGGACAGGGACAGCCGGAGCACAAGTTTCGGGTGGGATTCCCGGAACGCGGTCAGCAGCGGCAGCAGGATATTGCGGCCAAGGTCGGACGGGGCGGCGATCTTCAGCGTGCCCTGTAATGCATGCTGTTCGCCGTGCAGGCGGTCCCGGCCTTCCTTGAGCTTGGCCAGCGCCTCGTCCGCATACGGCAGGTACTGCTCGCCCTCGGCAGTGAGCCGCAGGCTGCGAGTGGACCGTGCGAACAGCCGGATGTCGAGCTCTTTCTCCAGGCGCTGGATGGCGGCGCTGACCTGCCCCGGTAGCAGGTCGGCCTCGCGAGCGGCGTTCGAGAAGCTGCCAAGCGCTGCGGTTCGCAAAAACAGTTGCAGATCGTCGAGTCTGATCATTTTCACTCTGATAGTGAAAGTCTTCCCGGATTCTCCCAGTTTTTCGACAGCGCCGCAGCGACGAAAATGCCAAACGAGTCCGGGCCGCCCCGGCCGGACGACACGCAGTCGCAGTTGAACGAATTCCCTTGTTTCCCGAACCATGAACTGGAGCAGAACATGAATTTCACTGACGCCGTACTTTCCCGCCATACCGTCAAGGCTTACGAAGGCGGCAAGACCTTGCCCCAGGAACAGGTCGACATGCTGCTCGCCTGGCTGCACAACAGCCCGTCGTCGGTGAACTCGCAGCCGTGGCACTTCGTGGTGGCGTCGACGCCCGAGGGGCGCGAGACGATCGCCAAGGCGGCCACTGGCACGTTTTCCTACAACCATCCGAAGATCGTCGATGCCTCGCACGTGATCGCCCTGTGCATGCGTGCCGACCTGGACGAAGCGCATCTTCGCGCCATCCTGGCGCAGGAGGAAAGCGACGGCCGGTTCAAGATCGAAGGCGCTCGCGAAGGTCAGGACAAGACCCGTCGTTCGTATGTGGACTTGCATCGCTATGCGCTGCGCGATGTGCCGCAATGGATGGAGAAACAGGTCTATCTTGCCCTTGGTGGTCTGCTGCTGGGCGCAGGCATGCTGGGGATCGATGCGACGCCGATGGAGGGCTTCGACGCGTCGGCGCTGGATGCGGCACTCAATCTGCGCGAGCGTGGCCTCACCAGCGTCGTACTGGTGTCGCTGGGCCGCCGCAGCGAACAGGACTTCAATGCCGGACTGCCGAAGTCGCGTCTGCCGAAAGAGGTAGTGTTCACCAATATCTGAGGCGGATTCAGCCATCGTTGCCTGGTTGGGCCTGCGCCCGCGCCCGGTATCGAACTTCAGGTGTCACGTCCTTGGCGGGCTTCTGGCCCACCAGCGGCGGGCAGAGTTGATATTGGAAAGATAATGGCGGGAAGTTCGCATGGTGGAGGCAAGATCATCCACGCGGCATATAGGAATGAGGCCCGGCGCCGGCAACCCAGCGCCACCAGTCCCCGTCAATCCACACTCGCCCCCGACGTCCGCACCAGCTTCGCCCACTTGTCCGTATCGCGGCGGATCAGCACCGAGAACTGCTCCGGCGTCGAAGTCAGCGGCGCGGCCCCGGCCTGCACCAGCTTGTCCCGCATCGCCTTGTCTTGCGCGATGCGCGTGATTTCCTGCGACAAGCGCGTGGATACCTCGGGCGGCAGCCCTCGCGGACCCACCACGCCGAACCAGACGTCGGCTTCATAGCCCGCAATGCCCGCCTCGGCCATGGTCGGCACGTCGGGCAGCGCCGGCGAGCGCGTGGCGCTGGTCACGGCCAGTGCGCGCAGGCGGCCGGCCTTCACATGCGGCAGCGAGCCCGGCAGGTTGTCGAACATCAGTTGCACCTGGTTGGCAAGCAGGTCGGCCATCGCCGGGCCGCTGCCCTTGTACGGCACGTGCACGATCTCGACGCCCGCCATCGACTTGAACAGTTCGCCGGACAGATGGTTGGTGGTGCCGTTGCCGGCCGAGCCCATATTGAGCTTGCCAGGGTTGGCCTTGGCATAGCTGACCAGCTCGCGCACGTTCCTGGCCGGCACGTTCGGATTGACCACCAGGATGTTGGGCACGCCGGCGAACAGCGCCACCGGCGAGAAATCCTTCTGCGGATCGAACGGCAGCTTCCGGTAGAGGGTGGCGTTGATCGATTGCGTGCCCACCGTGCCGAACATCAGCGTGTAGCCGTCGGCCGGCGCCTTGGCTACGAGGTCCGAGCCGATGGTGCCGCCGGCGCCCGGCCGGTTGTCCACCACCACCTGCTGGCCGAGGGTTTCGGACAAGCGGGTGGCCAGTACGCGGCCGAGCAGGTCGGTGGTGCCGCCGGGCGGGAAGGGCACCACCATGCGGATGGGTTTGTCGGGGTAGGGGCCGGCCGTGGCCAGGCTCGTCGCCAGCGTCAGACAGGTGGCAGCCAGGGCATGTGCAATGGTTTTCATGGGGGCAGGGTCTCCGTGGGACAAGGATAAGGGCAATGCCGGCTGCGATGCGCGGCGCGGCTCAGCTTTGTGATGCAAGGTGGTTGACCGAGCGCTTCAGCGCCGCGCGCGCGGCGTCGAGGCGGGCCCGGGTGGCGTCAAGGGATTCGCGGGCGTGGTGCGTGGCGGCGCGCTGGGCGGCGATGTTGGCGCGCACCAGTACCGGCGCGGGTCCGCCAGCGGCCATGCGCGCGGCAACGCCCTGTTCGGGGTCGAGGCAGCGGGCGACCGCGGCGGCATCCAGCCCGGCCGCGCGGCCGGCGACGCGCATCGCGGCGGCATCGACCATGTCGGCGCTGATCTCGTCGGCGGGCAGGTGCTGGTCGAGCGCGTCGCGCACCACGGCACCGACGATGTGATGCGCCTGGCGAAACGACATGCCGGCTTCGCGCACCAGCGCATCGGCCAGGTCGGTCGCGGTGGAGAAATCGCGGCGCGCGCGCGCCAGCATGCCGGCACGTTGCGGCGTGGCGTTGGCGATCACCAGCCGCAGCAGGGACAGGCAGCGCAGGCATTCGTCGCCGGCCTCCCAGAAGCCGCGCATGCTCTCGCGGTTGCCGTCGCCCGAGTGCGTGAAATGGCTGCCCTTGAGCGCCGCGAGCGCGCCGGTCAGCAGGCCGAGCATGTGGCCGCCCTTGCCCTTCAGGTATTCCAGCACCACCGGGTTCTTCTTCTGCGGCATGATGCTGGAGGTGCCGGCGACGCTGTCCGGGAAGTCGATCAGGCCGAACTCGGGCGTGGCCCAGACATACAGGTCCTGCGCCACGCGGCCCCAGCTGACCGCACCCACGGTGATCGCCGCCAGCATCTCCCAGGCAAAGTCGCGCGAGGCCACGGCGTCGAGCGAATTCGGCGCATGGGTGGAGAAGCCCAGCCAGTGCGCCGTCGCCGCGCGGTCGATCGCAAAGGCGGTGCCGGCCAGCGCGCCGGCGCCGAGCGGGCAGGCATCCAGGCGCGCCAGCGCCTGCTCCATGCGCGCGATATCGCGGCCGAGCGACTCGGCAAAGCCGGCAAGGTAGTAGCCATAAGTGATCGGCTGGGCCGCCTGCAGGTGCGTATAGCCGGGCATCACCACCGCGGCATGGGCGTCGGCACGCTCCAGCGCCGTCGTGCGCATTGCAAGCATCGCTTCCAGGATATCCAGCGCCAGGTCGCGTGCACGCAGCCGGTCATGCGTGGCCAGGATGTCGTTGCGGCTGCGCGCGACATGCAGCCTGCCGCCGGCGTCGGCACCGGCCATCTGCATCAGGTGGGCTTCGTAGTTGAAGTAGGCGTCCTCGCGCGCGGGATCCAGCGGCACGGCGGCAGGCCCCTCCGCTTCGATGCGCAGCAGTGACTGCGCCAGCACCGCGGCCACGTCAGCCGGGACCAGCCCGGTGCCATGCAGCATCAGCAGGTGGGCCTGGTTGATATCGGTCAGGTAGCGAAAGCCGCTGCCGAATTCGCGCATCAGGCGGGGCAGGTAGATGTGCTCGCATACCTCGGCGGCGGTGGGCTGGGTCAGGCGTCGGCTGACTTTGGATTCCATGCTGTGTGATCTCCGAAACGATGGAGCCAGTATGGAAATCCGTCGCATATATCGTCAAATCAGTATTTCCGTCATGCCCATACGGATTTGATATGCTGCGTGGAAGCCGCTGCCCCCAACCGTCGCCAGCCATGAACTACAAGCAGATCGAAGCGTTCCGCGCCGTCATGCTGACGCGCTCGATGACCGAAGCCGCCGCGCAGCTGCATACCTCGCAGCCCAACATCAGCCGCGTGATCGGGCAACTGGAACGCGAGGCGGGCTTCCGGCTGTTCGAGCGCGTCGGCAACCGGCTCGCGCCGACGGACGAAGCCGAAGCCTTGTTTCTCGATGTCGAACGCTCCTTCGTCGGCCTCGACAGCCTGCGCGCGTCGGCCCGGTCGATCCGTGAATCCGGCGTGGGCACGCTGCGCATCGGCACCGTGCCGTCGATCGCGATGAGCGTGATGCCGCAGGCAATCCTGGCCTTCCGCGAGCGCTATCCGGACGTGCCGATCGCCGTGCATACCAATGATTCGCCCACGGTGGCCAAATGGACCGCGGCGCGCTTCTGCGATATCGGGCTGGTGTCGTACCTGGCCGAAACCACCGGCATCCGCAGCGAGTTGCTGCGCCGCGAGGACGGCGTGTGCATCGTGCCAGCGACGCACCGGCTCGCGCGCAAGCGCCGCCTGCACGCCAGCGACCTCGATGGCGAGCGCTTTATCTCGCTCACGCATGGCGACGGCACCCGCGCCACGGTCGACGCCGCGTTCGTGCCGGCAGACCGGCGCGTGCTGACCCTGGAGACCCCTTACGCCGCCACCATCTGCACGATGGTGGGCATGGGCCTGGGGGTCAGCGTGGTCAACCCGCTGGTGGTGCGCAGCCTGAAGCCGGCGGGTGTCAAGGCGATCCCGTTCGAGCCGGTGATCGCTTTCGAGAGCCACATCCTGTTCAATCCGCAGCGGCCGGTGCCGGCGCTGGCGCAATGGTTCCTGGCGTGCTTGCGGAAAGTTACCGGCTAGGCTGAAAACTGCTGGAGGGATGGCTCCGTTCGTTCCCGTACATGGCAGTATCGCCAGTGCGTGGGGGCCGGATCCGCCATGAGTTCATTGTGAAAATGGCCTGTGGACCAGCGGCACTTCCGGTGTCGGGGCGGCCTCGAAGGGTTCGTTTAGAATCCGGGGCATTGACAGCAATGTGTGCAGTTCCTACCTCACCATGAGCAAGCGGCTTACCAGCATCGACATAGCCAACCTGGCAGGGGTTTCACAAACCACCGTCTCCCGTGTGCTTCAGGATTTGCCGTCGGTGAAGCCGGAGACCAAGGCGCGGGTCTTGAAGGTCATACAGGACTACGAGTATTCGCCCAGTGCGGCGGCTCGACAGATGAAGACGCGTCGCAGCGGGACGGTTGCGGTGGTGATCGCGAGCCTGTCTAACCCGTTGTACCCGATGCTGCTCCAACTATTGGTTGATCGGCTCGCTAGTCGGGGCTTCCGCACAACGGTCTGGGAGCTCGAAGGAAAGATGGACGAGGCAACGGTGCGTGCGCTCGCCGAAAGCGCTACCGATGGCGTCATCTTTGCCGCCGCGCTGGATGAATCCAGGGAGATGCTGGCCCGAGTCGCGGCCGAGAAGCCGATCATCCTGATCCATCGCTCTGTCGGAACCGACTTGTTCGACACCATCGTGAGCGACAACTATGCCGGCGGCCGCCGGGTTGCAGACTATTTCGTGTCCGCGGGCAGAAAGTGCATTGGCTTGATCTCGGCCGCGTCCAGCAAGAGTTCCAAGGCAAGCACGATCCGCGAACGCGAGCGAGGCTTCATGGAAGGGCTTGGCGCGTTGAGCCAGGGGAACGCCTTTGTGCGGGCCGATGCCGCCGACTTTAGCTACGAGTATGGCTTTCGGGCAATGCAGACACTGCTCGCTGAACGACCTGATGTCGATGCAGTGTTCTGCACCAATGACATTGTTGCGATCGGTGTGCTGGATGCCGCCCGTCGCAGTGGCAAGCAAGTCCCGGGCGACCTCTGGATCGTCGGCTATGACGATATTCCCATGGCGAGGTGGGAGTGCATCAGCTTGAGCACTGTCCAGCAGCCCTTGCCTGCCATGGTCGAGCAGGTGGTAGACCGGCTCCAGCGTCGTATGACTACGCCGGACCTGGCCCCGTACACCTTTGTGCTCCCTAATGATCTCGTATTGCGACGCACAACATCCTGAGCTTGGCAGTTTTCCGATTGCGCCTATAATGACTACGTAACCAAACTAGCTGGGAAGCGTGATTGGCGGGCGGAGCCGGCATCACGCATTTTTTTGAGGATAGAATGACTACGTATTCATTGGGTGCGGTGTCCGAGCCAGCTCGGTCTACATCCGTGTTTCGCACTGCAGACATCTGCGTCGTTGGAGGTGGCGCTGCCGGGGTGGCCGCCGCGATTGCCGCGGCGCGGACGGGTGCCAAGGTACTGCTTCTTGAGCGCGAAGGCTTTTTAGGCGGCACCCTGACCTCGGTGAGCCTGGGCAGCATCTGTGGGCTCTACGCGGTCACCGATACAGAGATACAGCAGATTGTGGGTGGGTTCTGCAACGAAGTCATCGAGCGACTGCGGTCACTTGACGGCCTCGGGGAAACGACTCGATGGCTCGAGACAGCTTCGCTGCCTTATGACCTGTTCGCCATGAAGGTCGCCCTCGATCAACTCGTCCAGGAAGCAAAGGTCGAGGTCTTGTTTCATGCACTGGTGGTTGGGGTCGCGATGAAAGCGCGCGAACTGGACGCCGTGCTGATCGAGACCAAGGAAGGGCGACTCGCCATCCGGGCAAAGTCGTTCGTGGACTGCTCTGGCGATGCCGACCTGGTGAACTTCGCCGGCGCGCCTTTCGAAATTTCGGAAGGCGATCTTCAGTTTCCTACCACCATGGTGCGGTTCGGCGGCGTAGACACCGACTCGCTGGCCCGCTTGAGCCGTCCGGCTCTTCGCGAAAGGCTTGAGCGGGCTGTCGCCGACGGCTACGACCTTCCTCGCACCGCAGGCGGCATATTTGCCGAACGGCCAGGGCTTGCGCATCTGAACATCACGAAAGTGGCGGTGGACGGCAAATCGCCCAACCCGTTCGACCTTAGTGTCATGTCACGGGCAGAGATTGCGGGGCGGCAACAAGTCTGCACATACCTGAAGGCATTCCGAAAGTACGTGCCGGGATTCGAGTCGGCCTTCGTCATGGATACGGGCGCGGTGATCGGGATCCGTGAAAGTCGGCGTACCGTCGGTAGCTACGTCCTCACTGACAAGGATGTTCTCGAAGGAGCGCGCTTCGACGATGCCATCGGGTGCTGTGCATGGCCAATGGAGGACCATGCTGCGGGCAGGGCGACCAAATGGATCTGGTTGCCGCCCGGCACGTACTTCCAGATTCCCCTGCGTTCGCTCCTGCTGGAAGGCTTCGACAACCTGATGGTGGCTGGCCGTTGTGCATCGGCCACTCATGGCGCGCAGGCCTCGATCAGAGTCACCGCGCAATGCTTCGCCATGGGCGAAGCGGCCGGGCATACCGCTGCAACGGCAGCGGCACGGGGCATCAGCGTTCACCGTGTGCCGGCGTCCGATATCCAGCATGTGCTGGAAAACAATGGTGCCTTCCTTGGAGCCTTGCAATGAATTCCCCGAAATACCGTAGCAATTTCGCCCCGGGTACGACCCGTTGGGCACTGCGCAAGGCCCAGTGGCAAGCCCTGGGACTGAGCGATGCCGATCTGGACAAGCCGAAGATCGCCGTAGTCAACACCTCGTCGGAGCTGTCGAGCTGCTTCAGTCACCTCGATGGCGTATCCGCCCACGTGAAGGCGGCGATCCGCGAGGCAGGGGGCGTACCCTTCGAGGTCCGCACCGCCGCCCCCAGCGACTTCATTACCAGCGCAGGCAAGCAGGGCCGCTACATCCTCCCGTCCCGCGATCTGATCGTGAACGACATCGAGGTGCAGGTCGAGGGCGCACAACTCGACGGCATGGTCTGCCTGGCTTCCTGCGACAAGACGACGCCCGGACAAATGATGGCCGCTGCGCGGCTAGACATTCCGACACTGGTGGTGATTTGCGGCTATCAGGCCAGTGGTCAGTACAAGGGCGAGCATGTGGACATCGAAGATGTGTTCGAGAAGGTCGGCATGCACGTGACCGGTCAACTCTCCTTCGAGGACCTGGACGGCATGTGCAAGCGCGCCGTGCGCAGTCCCGGTGTGTGCGCGGGTCTTGGGACTGCCAACTCCATGCACATCGTCTGCGAGGCATTGGGTCTGACGCTGCCAGGTGCCAGTCCGGTCCTGGCCAACTCTCCGGCGATGGTCGACCAGGCCCGAGCCGCCGGCGCACGCATTGTCGAGATGGTCAATGAAGGTCTGACGCCTCGCAGCATTCTGACGCCGGCGGCCTTCCGGAACGCCGTGCGCGTCGCATTGGCACTGTCGACGTCGATCAACGTGCTGCGCCACCTGCAAGGTGTTGCGGAGGAAGCCGGAACGGATGTGGATCTCTACGATCTCTTTGACCGGCTTGGCCGCGAGGTGCCCTTGCTTGCGACCGTCAAGCCCAACGGTCCGCACCGTACGGAAGAGCTTGAAGCGGCGGGTGGCACCCTTGCGACGATCAAGCGTCTAACCTCTATGATCGAGCAGGAGTGCCTGACGGTCTCCGGCAAGACGTGGCAGGCAATTCTCGACGATTACGAGGCGCCTTCGCCGTCGATCCTGCGCACGTTGGACAACCCCGTCTCTACCAAGCCGTCGCTGGTCATCCTGAAGGGATCACTTGCACCCGAGGGTAGCATTCTCAAGCTCGGCAATGCCGGCGAGAAGGCGGAAAGCTTTCGTGGCAAAGCGATGGTGTTTCATTCTCAGGAGGAAGCTATCGCGGCGTTGGCGGAGGGACGTATCACGGCGGGGACCGTAGCGTGCCTGCGTGGCATGGGGCCGATTGGCGGTCCAGGCGTGGCCTTGGCGTCGTCATTCGTCGCAGCCGTCGAAGGCGCGGGCTTCAACGGCAAGGTCGCCGTGGTGACCGATGGCCAGCTATCTGGCTTGAACCGCGGGGTCGCGGTCGGTCAGGTGTGCCCCGAAGCCGCAGCCGGTGGCCCCTTGGCTCTTGTCAAGGATGGCGACGAGATCGAGATCGACATTCCCGGACGGCAGATCAACTTGCTTGTCGACGAGAAGGAGATGGCTTCGCGTCGGGTCGACGCAGCACCCATCCAGGGGGCTGCGGAGCAAGGCTGGCTGAACATCTACAGCAAGACGGTGAAGCCGCTCGCCAGGGGCGCGGTACTGATTCCCATCCATCCTCGATAAACCAGACTTGGAGGAGACACATCATGAATGCATTGATCAAAACTGCGTGTCGTGCGGCCATCGCGGCTTCGGCCTTGGCGTCAGGCATCGCCATGGCAGCCTACCCGGATAAGCCTGTGCGCATTGTTGTGCCATACCCGCCGGGTGGCGCATCCGATACGACCGCGCGGGTGCTGGGCGAGAAGCTGAAGGAAGTCACCGGTGCCACCTTTGTGGTCGAGAACCGGCCCGGCGCAAACGGAAATATCGCGGCTGAGATGGTGGCCAAGTCGCCGGCAGATGGCTATACGCTGCTGATGGCGAACGTCGGCCCGAATGCGATCAGCCAGTCGATCTACCCGAACCTCGGCTACGACGTCAACAAGAGCTTCGCCCCAATCGGGCAAACCACCACGGTGCCGATCGTGCTGGTGGCCGGACCGAAGGTCAAGGCGGCGGATATCAAGGGGCTGGTGGCAGAAGTCAAGGCCAATCCGGGTAAGTACACCTTTGCGTCGGCCGGCAATGGCTCCTCCAATCACCTGGTTGGCGAGATGTTCAACGCTGGGCTGAAGACGGACATGATGCACGTGCCCTATAAGGGCGATGGCCCGGCTCTGACCGATGTGATGGCCGGGCAGGTGTCCATGATGTTCACTACGGCCGTTGCTGCGCGTCCTTTCGTGACTGGAGGAAAGCTCAAGCTCATCGCTGTGGCAAGTAAGAAGCGCGTGCCGGCGTTCCCCGATGCACCGACAATCGATGAATCCGTGCTTAAGGGATTCGACGCCTCTTCGTGGGGCGGTCTCGTTGCACCCGCCGGAACTTCGCCGGAAATCATCAAGCAACTGAGTGCCGCCCTGATGAAGGTGCTTGCCATGCCGGAAGTGAAGAGCCAGTTGGCGACGCTTGGTGCCGAAGTGGTGGCAACCAGGCCTGACGAGTTTGCCCGCTATATCAAGAGCGAAACCGACAAGTGGGGCGCTGTCGCGAAGTCGGCAAAGGTGGTCGCTGAATAAGCCAGCCCGGAATGCGAACGGCCCTTGAGACCTGGTCTGGTCTCAAGGGCCGATTGCGTTTGTCCCGTCGCGCTGTACGGGACATCGGCAAAGCGGCAAGCCCAAAGTCCCCTCTACGATTTGGGGCGCTGTTTTCCGCGCCCGCACGGGACTAAGGCGCCGCTATGATTTTCACCGCAGCAGTACTTTCCCGAGCGATCAGCTCCGGCTCGAATTCGTCCTGCAGATCGTCCCGCCGTGCCCCGCCTTCTATCTGCGCAATAATGTTCCGCGCGGTCAGTTCCCCGATACGCACGGGATTCGACCGCATGGTTGTCAGGGTCGGCGTGATAAGTTCGGCGACCTGCCAGTCCCCGAAACCGGTCACAGAGATATCGTCCGGAATGGACCGGCCCAGGGCGCGGCACTCTGCGATGGCGGCGACCGCGATGAAGTCGTTTATGCAGATCAGCGCGGTAGGCCGATGTGGACTGGTCAGGCAGGCGCGCGCCGCGGCGCGCGCCGGCTCGACCTCATAGGGCGTGGGCAGGACCAGTTCCTCGCGCAGTGCAATGCCATGTTCGCTGAGCACGTCCTTGACGCCTTCGAGCCGCTGGACCGACAGGTGCTGGGTGTGCAGCGGCCCCGGGAGGACGGCGAATTCCCGGTGCCCAAGGTTTACCAGATAGGCGGTCAGCCGCCGCATCGCGAGCCGGTTGTCGTAGCCAACCGTCGGATGGCTGCCTTCGCGATCCGTTGCCCACATCAGCACATAGGGGACATTGTGCTTATGGATCAGCGAGAAGACGTCGGGGTGGTGCTGCGAGCCGATGATGGCGATGCCGTCCACGCGCCGCTCCAGCATTTCCCGCGCGCAGCGCAACTCGATTTCGCTGTTGTCGCGATGGCACGTCAGAAGAACGGTATAGCCGAGCGCTTCGAGCTGCTTCTCCAGGCTGTCCACGGCTCTGGCGTACAGTTCGTTCATCAGCGTCGGGGCGATGATGCCGATGGACATGGTCCGTCCCGAACGCAGGATCCGGGCAGCGGCAAAAGGCACGTAGTCGAGGCTGGCAATCGCTTCCTGCACGCGCTTCAGCGTCTCAGGCCGCAGCAGTTCAGGTGCCGACAACGCGCGCGATACGGTGGCGGAAGACACGCCGGCAAGGAGAGCGACCTGTTTCACGTTGACCATATTCGGCATGCCTCGAAAGCGAAGGGAAGAGCAAGGTTGAAGTGAAGGATGAGCCCGTCCAAGGATGCCCTGGCGGCCCAGCCCGACGCCGCATTGTATCGTCGAGGGACAAGTCCGCTGGTCAGGAACGCCATGCAAGCGCCGGTCGAGGCCATGCGACCGGCGCCTGCCGCGGCTAGTCGAGCCGCACCTTCGAAGCGTCCGCAACCTTCTTCCACTTGGCAAGTTCGGCGCGAAGGAAGGCGTCAAACGACTCCGGCGTGCCGCCGACGATCTCGGCGCCCTGAGCCAGCAGCTTCTCCCGGATGTCCTGATATTGCAGCGCCTTGTTGAACTCGGCATTCATCTTGGTGATGATGGCCGCCGGGGTGCCGGTCGGCACCATGAAGCCGCCCCAGGATACGGCCTCATAGCCGCTAATGCCCAGTGCTTCGTCTACCGTGGGAACATCCGGCAAGGACGGGAGGCGCTTCTTGCTGGTGACCGCAAGCGCGCGCAGCTTGCCGCTCTTGACCTGCGGCATGCCGGCCAGGGCCGTCGGCAGCGCGACATGGATCTGCCCGCCCAGCACGTCGGTCAGCGAGGGTGCGTCGCCCTTGTAAGGGACATGCGCCATCTTGACGCCCGCCATGGTATTGAGCAGCTCGCCCGCCAGGTGGTTGCTCGCCCCGTTGCCTGCCGAGCCGAAGGTAATCTCGCCAGGCTTATCCTTGGCCATCGCGATCAGTTGCTTCAGATCCTTGATGGGGGAGTTCGCCGCCGTGACGATGACCAGCGGAACCGTGGTCGCCAGGATCACGGGCGCGAAATCCTTGACCGAGTCATAAGGCAGTTTCGAATAGACCGCAGGATTGATGGCATTCGGTCCAAGGTTGGCCATCAGCACCGTATATCCGTCCGCGGCCGATTTCGCCACGAGTTCGTTGGCGATGATGCCGTTGGCGCCCGGCCGGTTCTCGATGACGACCGATTCTCCCCAAGCCTGGCTAAGCTTTGCGCTCAGCAGCCTGGCGGTGACATCCGAAGCGCCCCCGGGCGGATAGGGCAGGACCACCCGGACCGGCTGGGCGGGCCAGTCCTTGGCCGCCGCGTGCGGCGAGGCGGAGATCGCTGCCAGGCAAAGCAGGGCGGCGGACGCTTGTCGTAGATATCGATGCATGATGGGTCTCCTGTCTCCTGATGCGATCCTGCTTCGGGATCGCGCTTGTGCTACCTGCGCTTCAAATCGTTCCCCCCCGGCGCAATCCCGAAATCCGGTCCGCGGACCAGCCGAGGTCGCGGCTCAGGATGTCGTCCGTATGCTCGCCGAGCACCGGCGGCGCACGCCGATACTCGACAGTGGAGCGGGAGAACTTGATCGGGTTGGCGATCTGTGGCGCGATCGCTCCGCTTCCATGGGGAAGCGAGAACACCATGCCGCGCGACTGCACTTGCGGATCCGACAAGGCCTGCGGAATCGTATGGATCGGTCCGCACGGCACGCCGGCGGCTTCCAGTTTGACCAGCCAGCCTCCCGTGTCGCGGCCACGGAACCGCTCCGCCAGCAAGAACACCAGGCTCTCGCGGTGCTTCAGGCGTGCGGCGTTGGTCGCGTAGCGCTCGTCGCGTGCCAGTTCGCCCAGGTCCAGTGCGTCGCACAGGGCGCCGAACTGCCGGTCGTTGCCGACGGCAACGATCAGCGCGCCATCGCTGGTCGCGAACGACTGGTAGGGCGCGAGGTTCGGATGGGCGTTCCCCCAACGTCGTGGCTCGGCACCCGCTACCAGATAGTTGGACGCCTGGTTCGCAAGCCACGCGACCTGCGTGTCGAGCAGGCTCATGTCGATGTACTGGCCGCGTGCGCTCCCGACCCGTTCGAACAAGGCGCTGACGATGGCCACGGATGCGTACATCCCCGTCATCAGGTCCGAGATCGGTACGCCGCATTTCTGCGGCCCGCCGCCGGGGCGGTCATCGCACTCGCCGGTGATGCTCATGAGCCCGCCCATGGCCTGTACCACGAAGTCGTAGCCGGCCCGGTGGCTGTACGGCCCGGTCTGCCCGAAGCCGGTGATCGAGCAGTACACCAGGCGTGGATTGAGCGCCGCCAGCGTGTCGTAGTCCAGCCCATAGCGCCGCATGTCGCCGCACTTGTAGTTCTCGACGAAGACGTCGGCCGTCTTAGCCAGTTCGCGCAGCACGGTCTGTCCCGCCTCGCTGCTGACGTCCACGGTGATCGAGCGCTTGCCGCGATTGGCGCAGAGAAAATAGGCCGACTCCGCCGTCAGGGTGCCGTCTTCCCGGGCAAGGAAGGGCGGCCCCCAGGCGCGCGTATCGTCCCCGCTGCCGGGCCGCTCCACCTTGATCACGTCGGCACCGAGGTCCGACAGCAACTGGGTGCTCCACGGTCCCGCAAGGATGCGGCTCAGGTCGAGCACCCGGACGCCTTCCAAAGGTCCTGCCATGGTTTTGCCTCCTGTGAATGCCCGGGCTTCAGCTCGGGTCGAACAGCACGCCGGGATTCAGGATCTGCTTCGGGTCGAACGCTTGCTTGGCCGCCTTGAGCGCGGTGCAGAACAGCTCGGGCCGCTCCTTGTCATACCAGGGACGATGATCCCGTCCGAGCGCGTGGTGGTGGGTGACGGTGCCGCCGGCGTCCACCATGGCCTGTTCCGCCACCCGCTTGATTGCCATGTACTGCTCGGGAATGCGGGCCTTGTCGCCATAGGCAAACCAGGTGAAGTAGGGCGCGGGGCCGTCCGGATACAGGTGGGTGAAGCGGCACGTCACCGAGCCCGGGCGCCCCGTCACTTCGCGGATGATGCGATGCGTCTCGTTCTTGACGTGCTGGTGAAGTGCGGCGAAGCGGTCCCATGTGACGGCGGTTTCCATGGTTTCGCGCATGACGCCGCGTGCAATGGCGTACTCGCGCAGATAGGGGCCGCGCAGGAACTTGTTGCGCCAGCTTGCCGTGGCCGAATCGGCACCTTCCTCGTTGGTTGCAGCGGTCTCCCAATCGCCTTCGCACGCCGCGCAGATCTCCAGCGCGCGCGCCATCCACGCATCGACCGGGTGATCCGCCGACTCGAAGCCCAGCACGAGGATGTCATAGGAGCCGTCGCTGGAGCCGGTGTAGGCTGCCTCCTCGCGCTCGACCAGGCGCGCGTTCGCGGGGTTCAGGCCAGACTGGGACAGCAGCCGTGTCGCCTCGACGGCCTTGGCATAGTCGCGGAAGCGCACCGTGGTCTGCTTGCGGTAGACCGGGCGGCGGTGCAGCTTGACCCAGGCCTCGGTAATGATGCCAAGCGCGCCCTCCGAGCCCAGGAACAGCCGGTCGGGATTGGGGCCCGAGCCCGATACCGGAAAGCGGCGCGACTCGATGTTGCCTGCGGGGGTCACCACCTTGAGGCTTTCGATGTGGTCGTCGATCTGCGTGTATGCCGTGGCGAAATGCCCGGCGGCGCGGGTCGCGATCCAGCCCCCCAGCGACGAGAATTCCCATGCCTGCAGGAAAAAGCGCATGGTCAGCCCGGTCGGCTTGAGCTGGCGTTCCAGGCTTGGCCCGAGCACGCCGGCCTGGATGCGCGCGGCTTGCGAAGTCTGGTCGACTTCCAGCACCTTGTCGAAGTGTTTCAGGTCGAGCGTGAGGACGCCCCGGTAGCGATCGTGCTCCGGAGGGTTCACCCCGCCGACCACGCTGGAGCCGCCGCCGTAGGGAACGACGGCAAGCTGTTGGCGGCCGCACCAGTCGAAGAGATCGACGATGTCCTGTTCGGTCCGGGGATACGCTACCACGTCTGGCGGATTCGGGAACTCCTTCCGAATGGCCCGCGCCACGTCCACCGTACCGGCGCCATAGGTGTGATAAAGGCGCTCGTAGTGGTCGGTCGTGCAGATCTCACGCAGCGTTGCAGGCGGCTGCACGCGCGGCGCGCGAAGTTCGATTTCGTCCGCGGTGGGGAAGGGCATGGCCTCGAATTGCTCGACCCCCAGCAACCGGCTCCACGCGGCCTCGAACTCCGAGATTTCCTGCGGCGTGACGGTGTCTCCTTCGTAGCCCCAGCCATAAAACTTCCGACGGCGTTCCTGCATGTCGATGTCTCCTGTGTGGTTTTGGCGCAATGTAATCGATTACATTTTCGTACAAAAAATACTGCGAAACCGCAGCATAGACCGCTAAACCTGCAATGCAATCGATTACATCAGTGTAGGCGAGGGGAGAATGAAGTCAAGGGCGAAAAACGGGATGTTCAGTGGAAGCGGGACGACGATGGAAGACGTGGGGAGAAGGGGGGCAAGGGATGGAAGCGGTTAGGGCACGGGGTGTAGAAGAGCCAGCTGCGCCAGTCAGGCTCTCAGCCACAGCATGGGCCCGGCCTTGCCGGGACATTTTCTCTGGGATCCGGATACGCCCCTATTTCGATCGCAACGCGTGCGGCCCGCGCTCCAGGATCTTGTACAGGTGCGAGCGGGAAATCCCCAGCTGCTCGGCCGCGCGTTTCTTGTTGCCGCCGTGGCGCGCGACGGCTTCGGTCACCGCGGCATAGGCCAGTTCCCGCATCCCCGCGGCGGGCTCGGCAGGCGAGCGCTGTGCGGCAGTGGGTAAGGGCAGGTCGTCCGTCGCGGCCGCCTCGTAGGGATCCGCAGCCGTGGGCGCATGCACGGCGGGCTGGCTTTGCGGTCCCGCTAGCCCGCGCGCCGACTCGCCGCGGGCAAAGTCCGCCACGCGCAGCGTCCGGCCATCGCAGAACACCAATGCCTCCTCGATGCGCTGGCGCAACTGGCGCACATTGCCGGGCCATGGCTGGCCGGCGAGGTAACGCGCCACTTCGTGGTCGATGCCCGGCGCCGGCATGGCGTTGCGCGTGCAGAAGGCGTCGACGAAATGCTGCAGCAGCGCCGGGATGTCCTCGCGCCGCTGGCGCAGCGCGGGAATGCGCAGCACCACGCCGCTGAGCCGGTAGTACAGGTCCAGGCGGAATCGCCCGGCGTCGATCAGCTCGGGAATGTCGCGGTTGGTGGCCGAGACCAGCCGGAACTCGACCCGCTGCGCGCGGCGGCTGCCCAGGCGTTCGACCATGTGGTCTTCGAGCACGCGCAACAGCTTGACCTGCATTTCCATCGGGATGTCGGCGACCTCGTCGAGAAAGACCGTGCCGCCCGCCGCCAGTTCAAGCTTGCCCGCCTGCCCCTGGCGCTGGCTCCCGGTGAAGGCGCCGGGCGCGTGGCCGAACAGTTCGGACTCGATCAGCGTTGCGGGCAGTGCCGCCAGGTTCAGGCTGACCAGCGGCCGCGCGCTGGCCGGCTCGGCGCCGGCGCCGTGGATGGCGCGGGCCACCAGTTCCTTGCCGGTGCCGCTTTCGCCCAGGATCAGCACCGGCACGTCAAGCCGGGCCACGGTCTGGATTTCGCGGCGCAGGCGCTGCATCGGCGCGCTTTCGCCGATCAGGCCGAACGTCGGTTGCGGTGCGTGCAGGCCATGGCGAAGGCCATCGACCTCGCGCTGGTAGCGCGCCACCTCGGAGCGCAATTCAACCAGTTCCTTGTGCATGCGGACCAGCGCTTCCGGCCCCTTGAACATGACCTGCCCGATGGCGCCCACCACCTCGCCGTCCTGGCGGATCGGCATGCGGTTGACCACGCGGGTGGCGCCGTCAAGCTGCTGCAACTGCCCGATCTCCGCCTTGCCGCTGGCCACCACCTGCGGCAGCCGCGAATTGGGGATGACCTCGGCGGCCGGACGGCCGATGCCGGCGCCGGTGTCGAGGCCCAGGAATTTCTCATGGACGGGGCTGATGAAGCGCACCCGTCCCGCCTTGTCGACCACGGTGATGGCCTGGTACGGGTCGTTCAGGAAGTAGTCCAGGATCGCGCCGGCGAACGGCACCGTGCCGAGGAAGTCGAGCAGCACGGCCTGGGTATCGGCGCGATGCAGGACGATCAGCTGGTGGTCGCCGTCTTCCATGCTCAGGCCAGTAAATCGCCGCGTGCCTGCCTCGACGGGGAAAAGCCGGCGCCCCTGGCCCGGCGTCTTGGCGTGCGCGCATGCTGCGAGCGCCGCATCGGCGATGGCGGGGTCCGTACAGGCTCCGATCGCCGCCAGCCGGGCCCCGTCGCGAGAACAGACCAGCACCCCGAGCGCTATTCCGTCGATGTGTTGTGTCGTCATTGAGGACACTTGATGTCTCCATGCGTGCCTCTGCTGCGGACACGTTTGTGTGCTTGTGGCGGACATCCTAACGGCGCCCCGGTATTTATTCAATGAAATCAATGCGTAATTGACGGTTCTGTGGCTGGCACGGCTCATGCGGAGTGTTGGCGACACTATGTACCGCGTAAAGACACAGGAGAAGTCAGTGAGCTGGCAGCCCGAAATCGATGAACTGGCCCACCGTCGACGGCTCGCCGCCCGGATGGGCGGCGAAGGCAAGGTGGAGCGCCACAAGGCGGCCGGCAAGCTGACGGTGCGCGAGCGCATCGATGCCCTGGCGGACCCGGGCTCGTTCCGCGAGGTCGGGGGCCTGACCGGCAGCGGCCGCTACGACAGCAACGGGCGGCTGGTGGACCTGGTGCCGTCGAACCTGGTGATGGGCCGCGCGCAGGTCGGCGGCCGGCCGGCGGTGCTGGTGGGGGACGACTTCACCGTGCGCGGGGGTGCCAACGAGGGCGCAGTCGGCGACAAGCTGGTCCACGCCGAGAAGATGGCGCACGACCTGCGGCTGCCGATGATCCGGCTGGTCGACGGCACCGGCGGCGGCGGTTCGGTGCGCAATATCGAGATCAAGGGCCATACCCTGATCCCCACCATGAAGGTCTGGCAACACGTGGTGGAAAACATGTCGGTGGTGCCGGTGGTGTCGCTGGCATTGGGCTCGGTCGCGGGCATGGGCGCCGCGCGGGTGGCCGCCAGCCACTATTCGGTGATGGTCAGGGAAACCTCGCAACTGTTCAGCGAGGGCCCGCCGTCGGTCGTGGCCCGCGTGGGCGAGGCGCTGAGCAAGAACGAGCTGGGAGGCAGCCAGATCCACACCCGCAACGGCGTGGTGGACGATGAGGTTGGCACCGAGCAGGAGGCCTTCGCGCGCGCGCGCCAATTCCTGTCCTATCTGCCGCCTTCCGTCTTTGAGCTGCCGCCGCGCCGGGAGCCCGGGGACGACCCCGCGCGCCGCGACGAATGGCTGCTGTCGGCGATTCCGCGGGACAGCCGGGCGGATTACAAGATCCGGCCGATCCTGCAGGCCCTGGTGGATGCCGACTCCTGCTTCGAGATCGGCAGGCACTGGGGCTGCGCCGTCATCACCGCGCTGGCCCGCCTGGATGGCTGGCCGGTGGCGCTGATCGCCAGCGACCCGTCCTTCCATGGCGGCAGCTGGGACAGCGACAGCGCCGAGAAATTCACGCGCTTCGTCGACATGGCCCAGGCCTTCCACCTGCCGGTGGTCAACCTGGTCGATACGGCCGGGTTCCAGGTAGGCCTGGACGCCGAAAAGGCAGGGATCATGCGCTACGGCGTGCGCGCGCTGTCGGCGCTCTACCAGGCCACGGTGCCGTGGTGCTCGGTGCTACTGCGCCGTGCCTACGGCGTGTCGGCAGCCGCCCACCAGCACATGGGGCGCTTCAATTTCCGCTATGCCTGGCCTTCCGCCAACTGGGGCGCATTGCCGCTCGAAGGCGGCCTCGACGTCGCCTACAAGGCCGAGATCGAAGGCGCCGACGATCCGGTGCAGAAGCGCGCCGAGATCGAGCTGCGCGTGCGCAGCCTGACCTCGCCTTTCCGCAGCGCGGAAGCCTTCGTCATCGAGGACATCATCGACCCGCGCGACACCCGCGCGCTGCTGTGCGAGTTCGCCAACCTGGCGGCGCCGCTGCGCGAGGCCGGGATCAGCCGCTTTGGCATCCGGCCCTGAGCGCGCGCTGGACTCGGGCACCCACGGACATCGAATTACAGAGAGGAGACTGCATTGAAGAAGCTGTTGATCGCCAATCGAGGGGAGATCGCGCTGCGCGTGCTGCGCGCCGCACGCGATCTCGAGATCGGGACCGTGTCGGTCTATTCGCAGGACGACCAGGGCGCGCTGCACCGGATCCTGGCCGACGAGGCCGTCGCCCTCGACGGCGCAGGGCCGGCGGCGTACCTCGACATGGCAGGCATCATCGCCGCGGCCAAGGCATGCGGCTGCGATGCGATCCATCCGGGCTATGGCTTCCTCAGCGAACGGGCGGACTTTGCCCAGGCCTGCGAGGACACCGGCATCCGCTTTATCGGCCCCACCGTCGAGCAGCTCGCGCTGTTCGGCGACAAGGGGCGAGCGCTTGAACTGGCGGCCGACAGCGACGTGCCGGTCATGCCGGCGACGCGCGGCGCGGCCTCGCTGGAAGACATCGCCAGTTTCTTCGACCAGCAAGGCGGCGCGGGCGTGGTGATCAAGGCGGTCGGCGGTGGCGGCGGTCGCGGCATGCGCGTGGTACGCCGGCGCGAAGACCTGGCCGAAGCCTATGCGCGCTGCCGTTCCGAGGCGGGCTCGGCCTTTGGCATCGATGCCGTCTACGCCGAGCGGCTGGTTGCGCGCGCGCGCCATATCGAAGTGCAGATCGCCGGCGACGGCGCGCACGTGATTGCCCTCGGCGAACGCGATTGCACCCTGCAGCGCCGCTTCCAGAAGCTGGTCGAGATTGCCCCCAGCCCGGTGCTGAAGCCGCAGCTGCGCGAGCAGATCATCAAGGCGGCGCTCAGGCTGGCGCGCCGCGTCAACTACCAGAGCCTGGGCACTTTCGAGTTCCTGGTCGAGGAAACCGAATCGGGCGAGCAGAAGGACTTTGTCTTCATCGAAGCCAATCCGCGCTTGCAGGTCGAGCACACCATCACCGAGCAGGTCACCGGCGTCGACCTGGTCGCGCTGCAGATCGGTATCGCCGCGGGGCAGGCGCTCGCCGATCTCGGCCTGGATCCCGCTGCGCCGCCGCAAGCCCGCGGCTATGCCATCCAGGTGCGCATCAATGCGGAGATGACCGATGCACAGGGCCTGGCGCGTCCCGCACACGGCCGGCTGGAGCGCTTCGATCCGCCTTCGGGCCCGGACGTTCGCGTCGATTCCCATGGCTACACCGGCTATGAACCGTCGCCCAATTTCGACACCCTGCTGGCCAAGCTGATCGTCACCAGCGCAGCGCCGAAATTCGACGCGGCGGTACGGCGCCTGCAGCGCAGCCTGGCGGAGTTCCGCATCGCCGGCGTGCCGACCAACCTCCACCTGCTGCGTGCGCTGGTGCAGCGCGCCGATTTCCTCGCGCAGGACGTCCATACCCGGCACTTCGAGGCGATCGTGCACGAACTGACTGCGGCGGCGGAGGCCATGGCGCAGGCCGGACGCGCGCACGAAGCCTTGCTGGGCGGCGCGGCTCGTGCTGCGCAGGCGCACGCGCCGCGCCCCGCCGATGCGGAAGAGGAAATCGGCGAGGGCCTGGTGGCGGTCCGTGCGCCGCTGACGGGCAGGGTGGTGGAGATTGGCGTCGCGCTGGACGAAATCGTCAAGCCCGGCCAGACGGTTGCGGTGCTCGACGCCATGAAGATGGAGCACGCCATCGTCGCCGAATGCGGCGGGCGCGTGGTCGACCTGCGGCTGGAGCCGGGCGCGCTGGCTGCGGAAAACCAGGTGCTGATCGTGCTGGAGCAGCTCGAGGCCGATGGCATCGCCGTGGCCGCCGCGCAGCAGGCCGATCCCGATGCGATCCGCGCGGACCTGCAGCGCGTGCTGGACCGGCATGCCTACCTGGATGACGCCGCGCGCCCCGATGCCGTCGCCAGGCGCCGCTCGCGCGGCCAGCGCACCGCGCGCGAGAACGTTGCCGACCTGTGCGATCCGGATACCTTTGTCGAATACGGGGCGCTGGCGCTTGCCGCGCAGGCTTCGCGCCGCAGCCAGCAGGACCTGATCGTCAACACCCCGGCCGATGGCCTGATCACCGGCATTGGCCATATCAACGGCGAACTGGTGGGCAAGGAGCGGGCACGCAGCGCGGTGATGGCCTACGACGCCACGGTGATGGCCGGCACGCAGGGCAAGCGCAACCACATCAAGACCGACCGCATCGTCGAGGTGGCGCTGCGCGACGAGCTGCCGCTGGTGCTGTTCGGCGAAGGCGGTGGCGGCCGGCCCGGGGACGTGGATTTCCCTTCGGTGTCCGGGCTGTACCAGCCGTCGTTCGCCGCCTTTGCCGAGCTGAGCGGCAATGTGCCGGTGGTGGGCATTGTCTCGGGGCGCTGCTTCGCCGGCAACGCGGCCTTCGTTGGCTGCTGCGACGTCATCATTGCCGACAAGTCGGCCAATATCGGCATGGCGGGTCCGGCCATGATCGAAGGCGGCGGCCTCGGCGTCTTCCGTCCGGAGGAGGTCGGTCCCGCATCGGTGCAGGTTGCCAACGGCGTGGTCGATATCCTGGTCGACAACGAGGCCCAGGCCGTGCAGGCGGCGAAGCACTACCTGTCGATGTTCCAGGGGCGCGTGGAACACTGGAGCGCGCCGCAAGCGCTGGCGCTGCGCCATGTCGTGCCGGAGAACCGGCTGCGCGTGTACGACACCCGCAAGGCCATCGAGGGCATCGCCGACGTCGGCAGCGTGCTGATGCTGCGCGCCGGCTTCGGCGCGGGCATCCACACCGCGCTGGCCCGCGTGGAAGGCCAGCCCGTCGGCATCATGGCCAACAACCCCTATCACCTTGGCGGCGCCATCGATGCGGACGCCGCGGACAAGGCGTCGCGCTTCATGCAGCTGTGCGACGCGCACGGCCTGCCGATCATCTCGCTGATCGACACCCCGGGGTTCATGGTGGGTCCGGAATGCGAGGCCCGGGCGCAGGTGCGGCACGTGTCGCGCATGTTCCTGACGGCGGCCAAGCTGCGGGTCGCGTTGCTGGCGGTGACGCTGCGCAAGGGCTATGGCCTGGGTGCGATGGCCATGGCGGGCGGTGGCTTCCGCTCGGCAAGTTTTACCGTGTCATGGCCGACCGGCGAATTCGGGCCGATGGGTCTGGAGGGCGCGGTCAGGCTGGGGTTCAAGAAGGAGCTCGAGGCCGTGCCGGATGGTCCCGAGCGCAAGGCGCTGTTCGACAGGCTGGTGGCCCAGTCCTACGAGCGCGGCCACGCGATCAACACCGCGGCCGCGGTCGAGATCGATGCGGTGATCGACCCCGCGCAGACCCGCAAGTGGATCGCCCAGGGCATCGCCTCGGCGGACTTGCGCGGCCGCAGGGAGCGCCGCGGATTCATCGATGCGTGGTAAAGCACCGTGCCCGACCAATCGCTGCACACAGCACAAGAGGGTTCCATGATGAAGCATGGGTTTGACCCGGCGCAGCTGGCGCTGGGCGGCTTGCGCGTGCTCGAGGTCGGCAGCGGCCCGGCGCTGGCGTACGCGGGCAAGCTGTTTGCCGACTTCGGCGCCGAAGTCATCAAGGTCGAAAGCCCCGCCGGCGACGCGTGGCGGCGGATGCCGCCGCTGGTCAGCGCAGCGGATGCCGGCCAGCCGGAAAGCGCGTTGTTTGCGTGGCTGAATACCAACAAGCGAAGCGTTGCCACCGACGACCGGGACGTAGAAGACGCCGCGTGGCTGGCGCAGCTGGCGCTGACGTGCGACGTGGTGCTGGACGCCCGTGCGCTGGCTGAAGGCCCTGGCATTCTCGGCACCCCGGTCTGGCAGCGGGCGACCGGCGACACGCAACGGCACGAGCCGATCGAGGTGGCACTGACCTGGTTCGGCGAGAGCGGGCCGTACAGCCATTACGCCGGCGCCGAAGCCGTGTGCCGCGCGCTCGCCGGCGCCGTGCACGGCAGCGGCCCCGCGGAGGGGCCGCCGCACATGCCGCACGACGTGCAGTCGGCGATCGTGGTCGGGCTGAGCGCATTCTCGGCCGCCGTCGCGGCGCTGATCGGAAGCGGGCAGGGCAGCCGCCGCTATGTGCTGAGCGCCCACGAAGCGGTCTTCGGCGTGGTCGAGATGGAAGCGGGCATGGTGCAGGACCAGCGCCATCCGCTGCGGCGCCTTGGCGTCAACCGGTTCTGCGGCACGCATCCGGCCGGGATCTACCAGACCGCCGAAGGGTGGATCGGCATCTTTACGCACACGCTGCCGCAGTGGAAGGGCCTGTGCGAGGCCATCGGGCGTCCGGACCTCGGCAGCGATCCACGCTACGCCAGCGGCCCGGAACGGATGGAACGCGCCGACGAGATCGACGCGCTGCTGAGGCCTGCCTTCCTGACGCGCACGGCGCGGCAGTGGTTCGAGATCCTGGGCGACAAGAAGCATCCGGCCGTGATCGTGCCGACCATGGAGACCCTGCTTGGCCAGGCAGTGCACCGGCAGCGCGGCGCTTTCGTGCCGGTCGCCGTGGGCGGCGCCTCGTTCGAGGGCCCGGTGGTGCCGCTGCGCCTCGATGCGGCGGGGCCGCTGCCCGGCGGCAATGCGCCGGCGAAGGGCGCGCATGACCTGCACTACCGCACCGCGGGACTGGATCATCGCCCGCGCCTGAGCCTCAGGCGCACGGCCGGCGAGCGCTTGCCGCTGCAGGGCATTCGCGTCGTCGACCTGACCATGGGCTGGGCGGGGCCGCTGGCGGCGCGGACGCTGGCCGACTTTGGCGCGGAGATCATCAAGGTCGAGAGCACCGGCTATCCCGACTGGTGGCGCGGTGCCAATTTCACCGAGGCGTTCTATCGGGACAGGCTGTACGAGAAGAACTCGAACTTCAACCTGATGAACCGCAACAAGCTGGGGATCACGCTGGACCTGACGCGCCCCGAAGGCAAGCAGTTGCTGCTGCAGCTGGTCGAAAGCGCCGACGCGGTCATCGAGAATTACTCCGCCGAGGTCCTGCCAAAGCTCGGCCTGGACTACGAAGCACTGCGCGCCAGGAACGAACGGCTGGTGATGCTGTCGATGCCGGCCTTCGGACTCGGCAACGCGTGGAGCAATACCCGTGCGTACGGCGGCACGCTCGAGCAGGCCAGCGGGCTGCCGCTGTACACGGGCCACCCGGATGGTCCGCCGGCCATGACGTCGTACGCCTATGGCGATCCCGTCGGCGGCCTGAACGGCGGCGCGGCGATCCTGCTTGCGCTGTTTGCGCAGCAGACGACGGGGCAGGGGCGGCACATCAACCTGTCGCAGGTAGAGGCGATGCTGCCGATGGCCGCACCGTTCATGCTGGAGCAATCCGTCACCGGCGCCGTGTCGCCGCGGCAGGGCAATCGCCATCCGATGCATTCGCCGCATGGGTGCTTCCGTTGCGCAGGCGACGATGCATGGATCGTGCTGACGGTGACCGATGCGGACTGGCCCGCGCTGTGCGGGGCGCTCGGCCGGGCGGACCTTGCCGCCGATCCCCGCCTGGCGCAGGCCGCGGGACGGCGCGCCGAGGCGGACAGGATCGAGCAGGCGATCAAGTCCTGGTGCGTGGTCCGCGACGCCGAAGCGGCAATGCACCAGCTGCAACAGGCCCGAATCGCCGCGGGCGTGGTGCGGCCCATGTCGCAGGTGCTGCAGGACCCCCACCTGCGCGCGCGCGGGTTCTGGCGCGAAGTCGAGCGCGCCCACATCGGCACCTACACAGCCAGCACCGCTTGGTTCAGGACCGGGCCGGACCCCGTGCCCATCCGCCATGTCGCGCCAACGCTGGGCGAACACACCGAAACGGTGCTGCGCCGCGTGCTTGGGCTCAGCGCGGACCGGATCGCACTCCTGGCACAACAGGGCATCACCGGCACCGTCGCGAAACCAAAGCACGCGAAGGAAACGACATAGGCCGGCAAGCATTCAGCACACCATTCACGATACGGAGACGACATGAACAAACCGACATGGATCCAGCGCTGCCAGGCAGGCGCAAAGGCCGGCAAACTCAGCGTGGCGGCGGCCGCGCTTGGCATCCTGGCCACGACGATGGCCGCGCCGGCCGCGGCGCAGAATGCGGGCTGGCCCAACAAGCCGATCCGGATGATCGTTCCCTTTCCGGCGGGGTCGTTCACGGATACCGTGGCCCGGGTTCTTTCGGAGCGGCTGACCAAGTCCCTCGGCCAGCCTGTGGTAGTGGAAAACAAGGCGGGCGCGAACGGACTGATCGGCGTGGGCGAGGTCGCCAAGGCTGCGCCCGACGGCTATACCTTGCTGGTGACCAACTCCAGCAGCATCACCATCAACCCGCAGATCTACAAGAAGGGCACCTATTCGCCGAAGGACTTCACGCCGGTCACCCTGGTCCTCGAGGCGCCTTTCATCCTCGTCACCAACCCTGACTGGTCGCAGAAGAACGGGGTCGGTTCGGTGCCGGAGCTGGTGCGCTACGCGACGCAGCATCCCGGCAAGGTCAGCTATGGCTCGGCCGGGCCGGGCAATATCGCGCATCTCAGCTTTGCCATGCTGAACAACCGCACCAGGATCAAGACCACGCACATTCCGTACAAGTCCGCGGCACAGGCGCAACTGGCCGTGATCAGCGGTGAGCTGGATACGGCCTTCGATACCTGGACGGCGCTGCCTCAGATCAAGGCCGGCAAGCTCAAGCCCCTCGCCGTCAGCGCACCGAAGCGCATGGCGCAGTTGCCGGATGTGCCAACGCTGGAGGAGCTTGGCATCTCGCCCTTCGACGTGACCTTCTGGATCGGCATGCTGGTACCGGCCGGCACGCCGCCGCAGATCGTCCAGAAGCTCCATGCGGTCGCGCAGGGGCTGCTCGAGGACAGCAAGGCCAAGACAGCGCTGGGCCAGCAAGGCGATGTCGTGATGCTAGATCCGGCCAATTTCGCGAAGCGCGTGGCAAGGGAGGAAGGCAACTGGACGGCGGTGATCCAGCGCGAAGCCATCACGCTCGATTGAGCCGGCGGACGGCGCGGCGGGAGTGGCGGATTCCGCGGCGGTAATGACCCTAGAACCGATGCCGCATGCCGGCCCCTATGGTCTCGGCATGCGGCCGCCCTGTTACGCGGTCATAGAAATACGCGGCATACAGATCGGTCCGCTTTGACAAGTTGTAGTCATAGGCGATGCCGGCCGTATGCCGGCCCATTCCCGCCACATCGTTGCGTGTGTTGCCATAGGCGTAGGAGGCCAGCACACTGCCCGCCCCGACCGCAATCGACGCGCCGACCTGGCCGTTCGCATGCCGGATATCGCCCTGGGCGCCGTTGATGGCGGTGCGGATGTACTGTGCCTGCCCGAACAGCTTGGCGACACCGAAGTCATAGGTCACGCCCAGCTGCGCCGCCGTCTGCTTGTCGAAGCCGGCGAGGGCCGCGGGCGCTGTCACGTCGCCGGGGACGGTGTTGAACCTGACCTGCTGGAAGGCGGCCGTCGCGGCGAAGGCGCCGTTGAACCAGGTTAGGTTGCCACCCCATTTGTTCTGGCCGTTGCTGCCCGGCTGCTCGCCAAACGCGTAGATCAGGTTCACCGTCAGGCCGCCGGCGGTTGGCGAGGAGTACACGACCGAGTTCGACCATCCGGAGTCACCGATGATCCCGGGATCGAACACGCGTCCATCGGTCGCCGTCCTATAGGTATGGAAGATCGACGGTCCAAAGTTGTAGGAATCGACCAGCGGATTGAACAGGATCGTCGACAGGAAATATGGCGTGGTATTGCGCCCGAGCCGAACCGTGCCGTACTTCGATGATTGCAGCCCGGCATAGGCGCTGCGGGTCAGGAAGCCGTCGCTGTCGGAACGGCCGAAGCGCCCCGTGTCGACGCGGTAGAACCCGTTCAGGTCGAATATCGCCTTGAGCCCGTTACCGAGATCTTCGGTGCCGCGCATGCCCCAGTAGGAAGTCTGCATGCCGCCCGCGCCGACGATGGCCGTGCGCTCGCCGCCCGAGGCGCGGGTGCTGCCGACGAAGGCGTCGACCTGGCCATACAGGGTGACGCCGGATTGGGCCAGGGCCGGGTGTCCAAGGCTCGCGGCCATGGCGGCCGCTGCCAGGGCCGAGTGTTTTCGTTGCATGGTCTCCTCCAGCTTGTTTTCAGTTGGTGTGGTGTGGAAAAACTTGCCGGCGGCGCGCCGCCAGGTGCGCGCGATAGGCCGCCATGTCCTGGATCGGGCGTCGCGCCACGCCGGCGTCGGCGGCCGCCTGGGCCACTGCCGGTGCCAGGCGGGTGATCAGGCGCGGATCGAACGGCGTAGGGATCAGGTAGTCGGGGCCGAATACCAGGGACTTGCCGGGGTAGGCGGCGGCGACTTCGGGCCCGGGCGCCTCTTCGGCCAACGCAGCCAGCGCGTGTACGCAAGCCAGCTTCATCGATTCGGTGATGGTGGTCGCACCGACATCGAGCGCGCCCCGGAAGATGAACGGGAAGCACAGCACGTTGTTGACCTGGTTGGGGTAGTCGGAGCGGCCCGTTGCGATCAGGCAGTCCGGTCGCGCCTGGCGCGCCGCTTCCGGGCGGATTTCAGGTTCGGGGTTGGCCAGGGCCAGGATCAGCGGCTTCTCGCGCATGCCGCGCAGCATGGCAGGCTTGAGCACCCCCGCACTGGAGCAGCCCAGGAACACGTCGGCATCTTCCAGCGCCTCGCCCAGGGCTCGCGCTGCGTAGATGGCAGGTTCCTGCGCGAAGCGGCGCTTGCTGGGATCTAGCGCTTGCCGGTCCGTCAGGATGACGCCGCGCGAATCCAGCACGGCGATGTGCCCGCGCGGCAGCCCAAGGCTGACCAGCAGGTCCAGGCACGCCAGCGCGGCGGCGCCGGCCCCGGAGCACACCAGCCTGACGCGGTCGATCGACTTGCCGGCCACCTTGAGGCCATTCAGGATCGCCGCGGCGGCGATGATGGCGGTGCCATGCTGGTCGTCGTGGAACACCGGGATCTGCATCCGCTGGCGCAGCGCCTGTTCGACGTGGAAGCACTCCGGGGCCTTGATGTCTTCGAGGTTGATGCCGCCGAAGGTCGGCTCCAGCATCGCGATGGCTTCGACGAGCTTGCCAGGGTCCGTCTCCGCCAGCTCCAGGTCGAACACATCGATATCCGCGAACAGCTTGAACAGGCAGGCCTTGCCTTCCATGACGGGCTTGGCGGCGAGCGGCCCGAGGTTGCCCAGTCCGAGCACCGCCGTGCCGTTGGTGATCACGCCGACGAGGTTGTTGCGGGCGGTGTAGTGCCGGGCGTCCAGGGGCTCGGCGTGGATGGCCTCGCAGGCGGCGGCCACGCCAGGCGAGTAGGCCAGCGCCAGGTCGTGCTGGTTGCCGAGGGGTTTGGTCGGCGTGACCGAGATCTTTCCGGGGGTTGGGATGCAGTGGTAGGCGAGGGCGCTTTGCTTGAAGGCGTCGTCCATGGTGGGTTCGGGGAAATTTTGGGCAAAAGGGGGCCACCGCCCGTGATGACGGGCGAGCGGCCGGCACACAATCCGTTGTTGAGGGCTACGCGGCGATGCCGCCGTGCCTGCCGGACCAGCCTGGCGGATCGGCCAGGAAGGCCCGCAATCCGGCCAGGTCGGTGTCGGCGACGTCCCCGCACCCGCTTAGTGCGTCGAGGACCTCGCGCCATGTCGCCAGCGCATGGACGGCTGGCTGCCAGCGCGACAGGACCGCTTGCGTCGGGAAGGTGCCGTAGTCGAACAGGACCAGCAGGTCCCGCACCACGGCGCCGGCCTCAGACAGTGCGGCGCAGAAGACGGCCTTGGACCGTCCCGCTGCCATCATGTCGTCGACCAGCAGCACGCGCTCGCCCGTTCGGATCTCGCCGACGATCTGCGCGCTGGGCCCGATGCCGCGCGCTTCCTTGCGCACGTAGACCATCGGCACGTCGAGCAGCTCGGCCACCCATGCGGCGTACGCGATGCCGCCGGATTCCGCGCCGGCGACCACGTCGATGCCGTCCAGGCGGCCGCGCTCGCGCAGCAGCTGCACCCCGCGCTGCACCAGCGCGCGGCGCAGTGCCGGGTAGGAGATCAGCCGGCGGCAATCGATATAGACCGGGCTGGCCCACCCCGAGGGCAGGCGAAAAGGTTCGTCGCCGCGAAAGCGGACGCAGCCGGCCTCGACCAGCGCGCGGCCGACGGACCCCTGCAGCGTCAGCATGGTTCGATGTTGGGGCATGAGGACGCTCTCGTTCATGGCTTGCCGCCGAGCTTGTCGGCACGCGGCCGGATCAGGGTTTCGGGGCGCAAGGCCTCGTCGAGCGCCTCGGCGGACATCAGGCCGCGTGCCAGCACCACTTCGCGGATGGTGGTGCCCCTGGCATGGGCCTCGGCGGCGACCGAGGTCGCGTTCTTGTAGCCGATCACGGGATTGAGCGCCGTGACCAGCGCGATCGAGCGCTCGATGGTCTCGCGCAGGCGTTCGGGGTTGGCGGTAATGCCGTCGACGCACTTGTGCGCCAGCGTCAGGCAGCCGTTGGTCAGGTGGCGGAAACTGCGGAGCAGGCTGGCGGCAATCACCGGTTCGAAGGCGTTGAGCTGCAACTGGCCGGCCTCGGCGGCAAAGGTGATGGTGGTGTCGTTGCCGAACACTTCGAAGGCGATCTGGTTGACCACCTCCGGAATGACGGGGTTGACCTTGCCCGGCATGATCGACGAGCCCGCCTGCATCGGCGGGAGGTTGATCTCGCCAAAGCCGGCGCGCGGCCCGCTGGACAGCAGCCGCAGGTCGTTGCAGGTCTTGGACAGCTTGACGGCGATGCGCTTGAGCACGCCCGAGATCTGCACGAAGGCACCGCAATCCTGCGTGGCTTCCACCAGGTTGGGCGCGAGGCACAGGTCGATGCCGGTGATGCGGCGCAGCGCGGCCAAGGCCTTCGGCGCGTAGTCGGGGTGCGCGGTGATGCCGGTGCCGATCGCGGTGGCGCCCAGGTTGATCTCGCGGATCAGCAGGGCGGTTTCGCGCAGGCGCGCCATGTCTTCTTCGAGCATGACCGCGTAGGTCGAGAACTCCTGCCCCAGCGTCATCGGCACCGCATCCTGCAACTGGGTGCGGCCGAGCTTGAGCAGGCCGGAGAATTCGTTCGACTTGCGTTCGAACGCCGCGCGCAGGACTTCCATCGCTTCGAGCAGGTGCTCGATGGCAAAGTACGTGGCAATGCGCAATGCCGTCGGATAAACGTCATTGGTGCTCTGCGCCATGTTGACGTGCTCGTTGGGATGCAGGAAACGGTATTCGCCCCTGCCGTGCCCCATGTGCTCGAGCGCCCGGTTGCAGATGACCTCGTTGGCATTCATGTTCGTCGACGTGCCGGCTCCGCCCTGGATCGTGTCGACAATGAACTGGTCGTGCAGCATGCCCTCGCGCACGTCGTGGCAGGCGGCCAGGATGGCGTCGCGCAGGTTTGCGGGCAGCAGGCCAAGTTCGGCATTGGCCTCGGCCGCGGCCTGCTTGACCGAGGCGAGCGCGATGATCAGCTCCGGCCACGACGAGATGGGCGTGCCGCTGATCTGGAAGTTCTCCCAGGCCCGCAGCGTGTGGACGCCGTAGTAGGCGTCGGCCGGCACCTGCCGTTCGCCAAGCAGGTCGGCTTCGGTGCGATAGGTATTGGTCATGGTGATGGGATCCGATTAGGGTTGGCGTGGGCTAGGCCAGCATCCATGGCAGCGTCTCGCCGGCGAGGAACTGGCGGATGCGCCGGCCGTCCGGCAATTCGACGTGCTGCGGCACGTGCATGGGGCTGCGGTGGAACGTGATCGTGTCCTGGTTCGGCGGCATGCCGTAGAAGCGCGCGCCGTTGTCGCTGGCGAAGGCCTCGAAGCGATCCAGGGCATGCTCCTCCTCGAACACGGTCAGGTAGGCCTGCAAGGCGACCGGCGCGCTGAAGATCCCCGCGCAACCGCATGCGGATTGCTTGACTTCGATATCGTGCGGCGCCGAGTCGGTGCCGAGAAAGAATGCCGGCGAGCCCGAGGTCGCGGCACGGCGCAGCGCCAGCCGGTGTCGCTCGCGCTTCAATACCGGCAGGCAGTAGTAGTGCGGCCGGATGCCGCCCGCGAACATGGCGTTGCGGTTGAACATCAGGTGCTGCGGCGTGATGGTGGCGGCCAGCCTGCCGCTGGCGTCGCGCAGGACGAAGTCGGCCGCCTCGGCGGTGGTAATGTGTTCCAGCACCACCTTCAGGCGCGGATAGCGGGCCAGCAGGGGCCGCAGCGTGGCCTGCAGGAACGCTGCTTCCCGATCGAAGACATCGACCGCCGGATCGGTGCTTTCGCCATGGATCAGCAGCGGCATGCCGATGTCCTGCATGACCGCCAGCACGCCCGCAATACGGTCGATCGACGTCACGCCGTACTCGGAATGGGTGGTGGCGCCGGCGGGATACAGCTTTGCGGCGGCAAAGGCACCGGCGTCGAACCCGTCGCGGATCTCCGCCGCAGCAGTGGTGTCGCACAGGTAGCAGGTCATCAGCGGGGTGAAGGCGGATCCCGGCGGCAATGCGCCAACGATACGTTCACGATAGGCGATGGCCGCCTGCGCCGTGGTAACCGGCGGTTTCAGGTTGGGCATCACCACGGCGCGGCCGAACTGGCCGGCGGACGCCGGCAGCACCGCGCGCAGCAGGTCGCCGTCGCGCAGGTGCAGGTGCCAGTCGTCCGGACGGCGGACGGTCAGGGTCTGCACAGTCATGGCTGCCTCCCGGCGCGGATGCTTTCGAGTGCCCGATACATGACTTGGGTGCCGAGCATGAAATCGTCCAGGTCCATCGCTTCGTCGGGGTTGTGCGAGCCGTGCTCGTTGCGCACAAAGAGCATGGCGGTGGGGATGCCGGCATTGGCAAACAGCGCGGCGTCGTGTCCGGCGCCGCTCGGCACCATTTCAGTCGGCAGCCCTGCGCCGGCGCACGCGTCGCGCAGCAGGCCAGACAGCGCCGGGTCCATCGTCGCCGGGGCCGATTCGACACGGCGGTCGAATTCGAAATGCACGCTGCGGTCGCGGCTGATGGCCTTGCACTCCGTGCGCAGCAACTGGTAGAAGCCTTCCAGCGTGTCCACGCTCTTGCTGCGAACCTCGAAGCTGAATTCGACCTTGCCCGGAATCCGTGAAATGGAATGTTCCGCGGCGTCGGTGGACACCACACCCGTGGTCACTACCAGGTCCATGCCGCGCTCGAGCAGCACCTTCCAGTGTTCGTCGAGCCGCGTGATCAGCTCGGCCACGGCGAACATCGCATCCTTGCGCAGCCAGCGCGGCACCGCGCCGGAATGGCCGGGTTCGCCGAGGCAGGTAATGCGGTTGTGCCGGATGTTCCCGCGAATTCCGGGCACCACCGCCAGCGGCAGCTTGCGGGCCACCATTACCGGGCCCTGTTCAATATGCAGTTCCAGGTATGCCGCGGCTGCCGCACGGTCAAACAAGGGCTGTTGTGCCGCAATGGCCTCGACGTCGGCACCGACCGCGGCCATGCAATCGGCAAGTGTCTGGCCCGAACTGCGGTGCTTCAGCGCCAGGTCGTCCGCGCCAAGCTTGCCCAGCGCGGCGCCCGATCCCATATAGGCCTTGCCGAACCACGCGCTTTCCTCGCCCCGGAAGGCGATCACGCGCAGCGGTGCGGCGCCGGACCCGCCTTGCGCCTTGCGTGCGATCAGGCACAGCAGGCCGGCGACGATCCCCGCGAGGCCGTCGAAGTTGCCGCCTTGCGGCACAGAGTCGACATGCGAGCCGACCCACGCGGCCGGTGCACGAGGGTCTTCATCGGGCAGGGCGAACACGAGGTTGGCCGCGCGATCGCTCCGTACGTCCAGCCCGTGCTGCCCGGCAAAGCGCCGCAGGTAGTCGGCCGCGGCCGATTCGCCGGCGCCATAGCTGTCGCGGGTAATGCCGACGCCGTCGAACGTCAGCGCGCCGATGTCGGCGAACAATTGTTCCGCCAGCGGCTTGAGTTCCAGGATATCCATGGACATGTCCGGTTGCTCAGCCCGACTGCTGCGCGAAGCGCAGCCAGCGGTCGCTGAGTTGGCGGTCGAGGATCACCTGCCCGGTCAGGTCGCGGATCGAGGCGATGCCGGCTTGCTCGCAATACGCATCGAGCCCGTCGATGATCTTCTGCATGATGCCGGGATCCCGGAACGAGGCCGTGCCGACCTGGATCGCCGACGCCCCCGCCAGCATGAACTCGATCGCGTCCTCGGCGCTCTGGATGCCGCCGCAGCCGATGATGGGGATGCGCACGGCGCGATAGCACTGGTGCACCAGCCGCAGGGCAATCGGCTTGATCGCCGGCCCGGACAGGCCGCCCATGACATTGCCAAGCTTGGGCTTGCGCGTGCGGATATCGATCGCCATGCCGAGCACGGTGTTGCCCATCACGATCGCATCGGCACCGGCTTCCTCGGCCGCGCGCGCGACCGCGGCGATATTGCCCGCGTTAGGCGTCAGCTTGACCCAGAACGGATGCCGGGTGCGGCGGCGAATCGCGGAGACGGCCTTGTAGGTGGTCTCGGGCAACATGGCAAAGGCCATGCCGTCGGCTTCCAGGTTGGGGCATGAGATATTGGCCTCGATCACGGCGACTTCCGGCAACGACATCTCTTCGCAGGCGGCGCCGAACTCTTCGGCCGTATCGGCGGAAATCGACACGACGACGGGCGTGTCGTATTGCGTATAGGCGGGCAGGACTTCCTGGCGGTAGTAGTCGAGTCCCTTGCTGGGAATGCCGATCGAATTCAGCATCCCGCTGAAGGTTTCCGCCACGCGCGGGGTGGGGTTGCCCGCGCGCGACCTGGGCGAGACGCTCTTGATGACCAGCGCGCCCAGCCGGTTGAGATCCATCGCCTCGCGGTACTCGATGGCGAAGCAGCCGGATGCGGGCATCACGGGGTTGCGCAACGTCAGGTCGCCAACCCGTACAGTCAGATTAGCCAAATTCCACCTCCCCCACCACTTCGCGAATCTTGAAAACGGGACCTTCGCGGCAGACGCGCAGGAACTGCTTGTCGCCATCGCAATCGAACAGCCGCACGCACGACAGGCACACGCCCATGCCGCAGGCCATGCGCTGCTCCATCGCGACCTCGCCCTGGACGCCAGGGTGATCCTCCAGTACCCGCTGGAGCAGCATCAGCAGGCGGTGCGAGCCGCAGGTGTAGACCGCATCGGGACGTTGCGTGTCGATCAGGCGGCGGGCCAGGGCCTCGACCGTCTCGACCGAGGAGGTGCCGTCAGCATCGAACACGGCGTGCACCTCGGCGCTGGCGCCGCGCAGGAACTCTTTTTCCATCAGGTCGGCCGGGCTGCGTGCCGACATGATCGCGGTGATGGCGGTGCCGGCGTCGGCAGCCTGGCGGATCAGCGGCGCCATGGTCGCCAGCCCGACGCCGCGCGCGACCACCAGAATGCGCCGGAACGAGGGCTCGAACGTGAACGTGTTGCCGAGCGGGCCGACGATGTCCAGATGGCCGTCGACCGGGAGCGTGGCCATCGCGCGCGTGCCAATGCCGGTGACGTTGTAGAGGAACTCGATGCGCCCGCTTTCCGGGCCGGCGCCATAGACGCTCATCGGCCGAAGCAGGAAGGGCTGGGCTTCGGCGGTGGCGGGACAGCTGAGCTGATAGAACTGTCCCGGCCGGGTCATCGCCGCGAGCGGGGCCTCCGATTCGAGCCGGATGTACTTGTAGCGCTGGTTGACCCAGGCATGTTCAACGATTCGACAGCGATAGGAGGCTACGGTAGCCGCGGAATCCGCGCTACACACGGTGGCACACATGTTGGTAACTCCTGAGGATGGCGCTGCGCCGGGCGGCGCAGCGGAGCAATGGCTGGTGCGTGGTTCCGGCGTTATTCCAGTTCCACGCCCTTCAGTTCGGGGATCAGGAAGACGGTGGCGATCATGTCGATCACGTAGATGCTCGCGAGCAGTGCGATCGCCAGCTGGAACGAATACGCCGCGGCGATGGCGCCGACTACGATGGGCCCCAGCCCGCCGACGGCGCGCCCGATGTTGAACAGCACGTTCTGTGCGGTGGCCCGTGCCGCGGTCGGGTACGCTTCGGAAATCAGCGCGCCATAGCCGCCGATCATGCCGTTGACGAACATGCCCATGACGGCGCCGGCCCACAGCATGGTCATGGGATCGGACAGCCTGGCATAGGCCAGCACCATTGCCACCGCGCCAGCCTGGAAGATCAGGAAGGTCGGCTTGCGGCCGATGCGGTCGGCCAGGTGGCCAAAGACATAGACGCCGATCATCATGCCGACGATGGTCACCGAGGTCCACAAGGCCGACTTGGTCAGCGAAAAGCCCAGCGCCTTGGACAGGTAGGTGGGCAGCCAGATCATGATGCCGTAGTAGCCGAAGTTCTGGACCGAGCACAGGATCACGATGCCCAGGCTGGTGCGAGCGGTCTTGCCATCCGCGACCAGCAGCCTGAATGCATTGGGCTTCTTCTCCGTGCGTGCGCTGCGCACGAACACTTCGGGCTCATGCAGCCGGTTGCGGATGAACCATGCCACCAGCGCCGGCAGCACGCCTATCACGAACATGCCGCGCCAACCCACCAGCGGCAGCAGCAACGGCGTCAGCAACGCCGCCATCAGCACACCCGATTGCCAGCCCAGCGCGACATAGGACGACACGCGCGCGCGCTTGCTCGCCGGCCACGCCTCGGCGGCCAGCGCCATGCCGATGCCGAACTCGCCGCCGAGCCCGATGCCGGCAATGGTCCGGTAGACCAGCAGGTCCCAGAAGCCCTGGGCCAGGGCACACATGCCCGTAAATACCGCAAACAAGACGATGGTCCACGTCAGCACCCTGACGCGGCCATAGCGGTCGCTCAACGCACCAAAAATGATTCCGCCGGCCACGGCCCCGACCAGCGTCCACGTGACCAGCGCACCGGACTGGCCGGTGGTCAGCAGAAGCGAGGCACTGATCGCCGGCAGCATGAAGCCCAGGATCAGAAGGTCGAACCCGTCCATGGCGTAGCCGATGGCGGAGCCGGCCAGGGCTTTCCACGCGTACGGCGATGTCGGCGCCTCCGTCGCGGCGACCGGTTGGGTGAGGGGCTGGCTTGTCATGCTGTCTCCATTTTTAGACTGAATAGGTCTTAAAAATCACTGCATCGCTTCCCTCGTGACCTATGGCCCAAAGGAACTGCGTGGCATCAATGAAAATCTATTTTTTTAGACTATGCGGCCTTCCGCGGCATGGCAAGCGTTATTCTGGTGTTTCCGGGTTTATCCCTACCCGCTGTGGCGACGGGATGTGCGCCGCGCCGGCACCATGCTATAGTGACATCAATCTAATTATTGAGACAGACATGGAACGTCGCGCCACCGGTACCGGCGGGATCGATTTCGAGGCACTGGGCGCGCGGCTGCGTGCCTACCGGCTGGGCGCGCAACTGCGGGCCGAGCAGATTGCCGAGGTGCTTGGGATTTCCCGCGCAGCGGTCTATCGCATGGAGAAGGGCGAGATCGTCAAGATCGAGACGCTCGAGCGCCTGGCCGGCATCCTCGATACCTCGCTGGAATCGCTGCTCGGCGCGGGCACGGAATACTACCCGTCAGCCATCGCCTACATCGAACGCATGCGCCAGCTCGAGCAGGGCGCCACCCGGATCCTTGCGCACTTCGAGCCGATTTCGTTCCTGCTGACCTCGCCGGACTATGACCGCTATCTCGAGCAGATGCTCAGGGAGAGCGGCGACAACGACGACGGCCGCATCCAGGCCGTCATGGCCTTGCTGCGCGAGCGCAAGGAATCGTATGCCTCGCACCCGGCGCCGATCCTGAGCCTGATCGGGCTGCGCGAGCTTGAACGCTTTGTCCATTTCGGGCTGGTCGGCCGGATGGACCTGCCCCCCGCGACGCGCATGGAGCGATCGCTGGCGGCGCGCGCGGAAGTGGAGCGCATCGCGGTGTTGTTGGAACAGCAGCATGCGGGAATGCGGATCGGCATCGTTAACGAGAGCATGCCGAATGCCACGTTCCAGATCTTCGAGCGGCCGACCGGCTCTTATGTGGCCATCAGTCCGTTCCGCTTCGGCGAATTTCCCAATATTTCGGCGGGCATCGCCTCGGTGACGGCCGCGCCGGAAGCGGTATCGCTTTACACAAACATGGTCGAGGCACTCTGGCAACGCGCCTACAAGGGCCCCGATGGTGCCGGACTGTTGCGGCGCATGCTGCAGCAGGTCTGAGCGGTTCGTTTTTTTCCCCTGAGAGACTATCCATGGACTTCAAGACGGTTACAGAGCAGTTTGCCAGCAGCGTGCCGGGGACGGACGCATTCCTCAAGGTCAAGGAGCAATCGCTGGCCCTGATGTCCGCCGATCCGGACCACGCCGCCGCGTACTTCCTGGTCTACGGGTTTGCGCGGTCGTATGTGATCCTGCATGACGACGAGGGGATTACCACCGATGTGGCCAATGCCGCCCAGGCGCAGTTGCTGGGCTATATGCGCTCGATCGAGCAGTCGCTTAGCGGCGGGGAACGGGAGCTGCTGGGCGCGATGAACCGGATCGTCCTCGACTATGATGGCCGGCGCCAGCTCTTTTGAGTTGGCCGGATGGGAGCGACCTATCGATAGTCCCCCAGCACCGTGGCCCGCGTGAACTCCTCGATATTGTCCAGCAGCGCGTCGAGCGCGGTGCCGGCGCCATCGACCTCGCCGCGCGCGATGGCCGAGGCCACCGCGGCGTGCAGCTTCGACATGGTGGGCAGGTCCGCGGCTTCCTTGTAGTGGAGATACCAGAACCGCCGCGACAGGCCATGCATCAGCCGCATGGCGCCCTCGGCAAATTCATTGCGCGCCGCCACCAGGCAAAGTTCGTTGAATTCACGATCGGCGCGGACGAAGGCGACATCGTCGCCGTTGCGTGAGGACTGTTCGAACTCCCTGGCCAGCCGCTTGAAATGATCGCGCTGCTCGGGCGTCGCGCGCCGCGCGGCGCTGCGGCAGATCAGGCGTTCCACCTCGCGGCGGGTCTCGAGCAGGCGCAGTTGCCTGCCGACGTCGATCGGCGCGATCAGCAAGCCGCGCTGCGGCAGCACCATGATCAGGTGCTCGCGCGCCAGCCGCTGGATCGCTTCGCGAATGGGCGTGCGCCCGATGCCGGTCATTTCGCTCAGCTGCAGCTCGGACACCGAGCTGCCCGGCGCTAGCTGCAGCGTCACGATCGCTTCCTCGATCTGCTCGTAGGCCAGGTCGGTCAGCTTGCCGCGCTGGCTGGCCGTCTCTTCAGGCTCTGGTGCAGCGGCGGCGCGCGGGCGGGTAGCGGTTTTTGCGTTCATGGCCAAGGGTTTGGGAACTCGGAAGCCCATTGTATATGAGCCATACGCAGCTTCTGTACACAGGTGTCCGCAGGCTTGCGCATGCCCTGCTTTCTGCTATTATCCTACTAATATATTAGATGTGTGCGGAGGTGGCATGGTGGACGATGACGTACTGGTCGTAGGGCAGGGGCCTGTGACGGTGGTTGCCATGCATGGCATCCAGGGCACGCGCGACGCGTGGATGCCGTTGGCGCAACAGCTGGCCGAGCGCTGTACCTTCGTCCTGCCCAACCTGCCGGGGCGCGGCAAGGCGATGCCACCGGCCGATGCACAGGCTTGCTCGCTCGATGCCGGTGCCGAAGTGCTGCGCCGCACGCTCTGCCAGTTCGTGCGGGGCCCCTTCGTGCTGGCTGGATGGAGCCTGGGCGTATCGGTGGCGCTGGCTTATCTTGCCGGTGCACGCAACAACCCGAAACAGCCGATGCCTGCAGAGCTTTTGCTGATTTCCGGCACGCCGCGGCTGAACGCGGTGCAATGGTTCGATGCCGCGACCAGCGAAGCATTGCTGGAAGCCATTGCCATGCGCGAACGGCGGCTGGGGCTGCGCGAGGCAGCGGACCATCGCACCGTGGCGTGGACCTGGCAGTCGATCCGCCACACCGACCAGCGTGCCGCGCTGGCACAGATACATTGCCGGACGCTGGTCATCCACGGCAGCGAAGACGACGATTGTCCGCTCGCCCACGGCGAGATGCTGGCCAACGGCATTGCCGACGCCGAACTGCTCGTGCTCCAGGGCGCCGGCCATGGCGTGCTGACGCAACGCATGCGGGAGATCGCCCGCCATCTGCGTGCACGCTGGCCGGCGCAGCTGGCATAGCGCCCGACCAGCCGAAATCCCCCCAATGGAGACAGCATGAGAGTGGAAGACCTCGTATATTTCTGCGCGCCGGCGCGGCTGGTCATGGGCGCTGGATGCCGTACGCAGCTGCCTGCGCTGTTGCGCCGGCTCGGCTATCGCCGTGGCCTGCTGGTGACGGACACGTTCTTCACCGGTGGCACACCGTGGGTGGATGAACTCGTCGCCGGCGCCCGCGCGCACGGCGTCGAGCTGCTGGTCTATGACGGCGGCATGCCCGATCCCACCACCACGCTGTGCGATGCGGCCACGGCGGCCGTGCGGGAGCGGCTCGGCGGCGCACCGCTCGACCATGTCATCGCACTGGGCGGCGGCAGCAATATCGACCTGGCCAAGGCGCTGTGCCTGACCCTGCCTGGCGGCAAGCCCGTGCGCGCCTTCCTTGGCAGCATCGACGCCGGCACTCCGATCCTGCCGCTGGTCGCGATGCCGACCACGGCCGGCACGGGCTCGGAGGCGACACCCGGAGCGATCCTGGTCGATCCGGACAACGCGACCAAGGTGGCGGTCATGGATAACCGGCTGCGCCCGGCCGTGGCGCTGGTCGACCCCGAATTCACCTACACCTGTCCGCCGCGGGTTACCGCGGATGCCGGCATCGACGCGCTGACCCATGCGATCGAGTCCTGCCTGACGCTCGATTCCGCCAGCTTTGACCGCGGCGGCGAAGCGGACCCCGGCTACAGCGGCCGCAATGCGCTGACGATGCTGTTCGCGCACGAATCGATCCGCCTGTGCGGCCGGTACCTGTTGCGCAGCTACCAGGACGGCACTGACCGCGAAGCGCGCATCGGCATGAGCTACGCCAGCGTCTATGCGGCGCTGTCATATGGCAGCGCGGGACTCAACGCCGTGCATGGCATTGCCTACGCGGTCGCGGGCCTGACGCACCTGTCGCATGGCACCACCAACGCGGTGATGCTGCCGTACGTGCTCGATGCGCTGGCCGACGTGCGCCGCGAGGAATTGCTGGCGATTGCCCGCCTGCTGGACGTCTCCGACTGCGATCCGGATATCGCCGTGGCACGCGTGCCCGGCGTGGCGCGCGAACTGGTGGCAGCCGTTGGCTTGCCGACAACGCTCCAGGCTTGCGGTATCGGGCAGGGCGACATCGATGCGCTGGTGCGCGATGCACTGGCTGTCACGCGCCTGGCCAAGGCCTTCCCCGTGCCCGACGTGCCCGCGCGCTATGCCGCCATCGTCCGCAATGCGTGGGCGGGCACGCTCTCGGCTGAAACGCACGCTCCGGCGCAGCGGCGCCGCGTGGCGTAGTGCGCTGACAGGGGATTTATCCGGCGCTTTCCTCGCTCGTGCCGCCAGCGGCTGCCTGGCCCTGGCGGTAAACCATTACTTGCACATCAGAAATGTGCAACTAATATATTACAAAGCGCGCCACCACAGAGCGCGTCTCATTGACACAGGAGACAACCATGGACATGTCTGCAGGCGCCCTCAGGCTGGAGGCCGGTATCGCGGCGCGGCTGGAACGATTGCCGATGACCGGCTACCAGCGCTCGCTGTTCGGCATCATCGCCACGGCGTGGTTTTTCGATTCGATGGATCTGGGCCTGATGACCTTCGTGCTGGGCTCGATCAAGGCGGAGTTCGGCCTGAGCGCGGCGCAGGCCGGCCTGCTGGCCAGTTCCAGCTTCCTCGGCATGTTTTTGGGCGCGGCCATCGCCGGCCTGCTGGCTGATCGCTTCGGCCGCAAGCCGGTGTTCCAGGTCAGCATGATCTTCTGGGGCGTGGGCAGCCTGATGTGCGGGCTGGCGGACAGCGTGACCTCGCTGATGATCTATCGCGTGCTGCTCGGGTTCGGCATGGGCATGGAGTTTCCGATCGGCCTGTCGATGGTGTCGGAAATCGTGCCCGCGAAGAGCCGCGGCAAGTATGTCGCGATCCTGGAGGGTTTCTGGCCGATCGGCTTTATCGCGGCCGGCGCGCTGACCTACCTGCTGCTGCCGGTGATCGGCTGGCGCGGCATCTTTATCGCGCTGGCGGTGCCGGCGGTGTTCGTGTTCGTGGTGCGCCGCATGGTGCCGGAGTCGCCGCGCTGGCTGGAAGACGTGGGCCGCAAGTCGGAGGCCGATACGGTGATGGCCGGCATCGAGCAGCGCGTGGAACGCGCCTCGGGCCGTCCGCTGCCGGCGGTGTCCGCCACCTTCGGCGGCGCGCAGGCGCCGAGCCGCAAGGCGCGCTTCATGGAGCTGTGGAGCGGCCCCTATGCGCGCCGCACCATCATGCTGTGGTCGGTCTGGTTCTTTGCGCTGCTCGGCTACTACGGCCTGACCACGTGGCTCGGTGCGCTGCTGCAGCAGGCCGGCTATGCCGTGACCAAGTCCGTGCTCTACACGGTCTATATCTCGCTGGCCGGCATTCCCGGTTTCATCTTCTCGGCATGGCTGCTGGAAAAGTGGGGCCGCAAGCCGACCTGCGCGCTGATGCTGATCGGCAGCGCCGTGGCCGCATATGCCTATGGCCAGGCGGCGGTGCACCGGCTGCCGGTGGAGCAGTTGATCGCCGCGGGTTTGTGCATGCAGTTCTTCCTGTTCGGCATGTGGTCGGTGCTCTATGCCTATACGCCGGAGTTGTATCCCACGCGTTCGCGCGCGACCGGGTCCGGCTTTGCTTCGTCGATCGGCCGCATCGGCTCGCTGGCGGGCCCCTACCTGGTCGGCGTGCTGCTGCCGGTGGCGGGGCAGGGCGGTGTCTTCACGCTCGGCGCCTTGTCCTTTGCGGTGGCGGCGGCGGTGGTCCTGCTGCTTGGGGTTGAAACCCGCGGCAAGGCGCTGGAAGAAGTCTCGCATTGACGGTTCGCCGCGCGGCGTCCCGCCGCGCCTGCATTGGCGCCCCTGGCCACCAGGGGCATTTTTTGGGTCGCCGCATTTTTATATCCAACTGATATGTTAGTGCGGCGCGGATTTACGGAGATGCAATCATGATGACGGAACGCCAACGCAAGTTCAGGGAGCAATACAAGGCCGATATCAGCCCGCTCTACAACGGCCTGCTGCATATCGCCGTGATTTACGGCGTCGGCACCGGCGCGCTGTGGTGGGCCATCCAGCAGCTGCACCACGTAACCTGGGAGTGGGCGCTGATCCTGCCGGTATTCCTGGCGGGCAACTTCGTGGAATGGTTCATGCACAGCTATGTCATGCACCGCCGCGTCGACGTCTTCGCGCTGCGCGCCATCTATGAGCGCCACACGCGCCAGCACCACCAGTACTTCACCGACCAGGAACCCACCATCGACACCACGCGCGAATTCCGCATCGTGTTCTTCCCGTGGCGCGTGCTGGCAACGCTCGGCGTGGGCGGCGGTGGCCTGGGCTACCTGGCATCGCTGATCTTCAATGCCAACGCCGGCTACTTTGTCTTCATCACCATGGTGGCGCAGTACCTGATCTACGAGACCTTCCACTATTGCTGCCATGTGCACGACAACTGGTTCGTGCGCAACATGCCCTTCATCAATACGATCCGGCGCCACCACACCGCCCATCACAACATGGGCATCATGATGAAGTACAACATGAACCTGACGTTCCCGATCGCTGACTACATCATGGGCACGTCCGACCTGCGCCGCGGCCTGCTCGGGCACCTGTTCAACGGCTACAGCGAAGCGCACGTCAAGGAAGAGCTGAAGCCGATCATCCGGAAATTCCGCACCGACCACTCGCGCGTGACGCTGGACGGGCCAGTGCTCGATGAAGACGAACGCCGGGCCATGGCCGCCTAGCCGCTTTGCGTGCCTGCCGAGCGCCCGCCGCGCTACTCCACCGAGTCCGGCACCTCCTCCTGCTCTTCCCCCAGGAAGCCGCCGCTCTGGTGCCGCCACAGCCGCGCATAGGTGCCGTTCTTCGCCAGCAGTTCGGCATGCGTGCCCTGTTCGATGATGCGCCCCTGGTCCATCACGATCAGGCGGTCCATGGCGGCGATGGTGGAGAGGCGGTGGGCGATCGCGATCACGGTCTTGCCCTCCATCATCTCGTCGAGGCTTTCCTGGATCGCGGCCTCCACTTCCGAGTCGAGCGCGCTGGTGGCTTCGTCCAGCAGCAGGATGGGCGCGTTCTTGAGCATCACGCGCGCAATCGCGATGCGCTGGCGCTGGCCGCCCGAGAGCTTGACGCCGCGTTCGCCGACCAGCGTGTCGTAGCCGGTGTGGCCATGCTGGTCGCTCAGCTGGCGGATAAAGTCATCGGCCTGGGCGTGCACGGCGGCGTGGCGGATTTCCTCTTCGGTGGCGTTGGGGCGGCCGTAGGCGATGTTGTCGCGGATCGAGCGATGCAGCAGCGAGGTGTCCTGCGTGACCATGCCGATGGCGCTACGCAGGCTGTCCTGCGTCACCCGGGCGATATCCTGCCCGTCGATGCGGATGCGGCCGCTGTCCACGTCGTAGAAGCGCAGCAGCAGGTTGATCAGCGTGGACTTGCCCGCGCCGGAGCGGCCCACCAGCCCGATCTTCTCGCCGGGACGCACGGTCAGGCTGAGGCCGTCGAGCACCTGGCGTTCGCCGTTGTAGTTGAAGCGGACCTGGTCGAATTCCACTTCGCCGCGCCGGATCTGCAGCGCCGGCGCGCCCGGCGCGTCCTGCACCTTGGCCACGTGCGTCAGCGTGGCAATGCCATCCTGCACCGTGCCGATGTTCTCGAACAAAGAGGCCATCTGCCACATGATCCAGTGCGACATGCCGTTGATGCGCAGCGCCATGGCGGTGACCGCGGCCACCGCGCCGGTGCCGATCTCGGCCCCGTGCCACAGCCACAGCGCATAGCCGCCCGCCGCCAGGATCAGCGCCACCACCAGGGCCTGGTTGACGATCTCGAACTGGCTGACGAGACGCATCTGCCGGAACCCGGTTTCCTTGAAATCCTCCATCGCCGCGCGCGCGAAGTGCGCCTCGCGCCGGGTGTGCGAGAACAGCTTGACGGTGGTGATATTGGTGTAGGCGTCGGTGACGCGTCCGGTCATCGACGAGCGCGCATGCGCCTGCTCCTGACCGACCTTGCCCAGCCGCGGCACGAAGTACAGCATGGCCAGGCCGAACAGCGCGATCCAGCCGATGAAGGGCAGCATCAGCCGGAAATCGAAGCCGCCCGCCAGCGCGATGATGGTGATGAAGTACACGCCGATGGCGAGCACGATCTCGATGAAGGTGAACAGCACCTCGCGCACCGCAAGCGCGGTCTGCATGACCTTGGTGGTGACGCGCCCGGCGAACTCATCGGAGAAAAAGGACAGGCTCTGCCTGAGCATCAGCCGATGGAAATCCCAGCGCAGCCGCAGCGGCAGGTTGATCGCCAGCACCTGGTGCTGCACCATGGTGCGCAGCGCCACCAGCCCGATGCTGGTCACCAGCACGATGCCGATCCCCCACAGCACGCGCTGCTCCTGTGCCGAGGCTTCGCGGTTACCCTGCCACGCCGCCAGCAGATCCACCACTTGCCCGAGGAAGGAGAACAGCCACGCTTCGTAGATCGACACGCCGGCGCTTAGCAGCGCCAGCGCGACGAAGTAGCGGCGGGTGCCGCGGGTGCAGGCCCACAGGAAGGCCGCCAGGCCCTTGGGTGGCGGCGGTGCCTCGTCGGGAGGGAAAGGATCAAGCAGACGTTCGAACGCGCGCAGCACGGGGTCCTCCGAAACGGCAGAAGGCCCGCGATCCAGCCGGCATGCGGATCGGGCGGCCTTCTTCGGTGCGAGGCGCAGATTCTACCCCCGTAAGCGCGGTGGTGCAGGGCGTGGGCGGGCCGCGCCTATTCCGCGACGATCTTGCGTTCCACGGCGATGCGCTTCCACTGCGCAAGGTCCTGCTTCATGCGCGCGCCGAACTCCGCGGGCGTCGCGGCCAGCGGGCGCGAGCCGTCCGGCTCCAGGATCGCGCGCACCTCCGGCGACGCGGCGATCTCGGCAAGCTCGCGATTGAGCCGGGCACGTGCGAAGAATTTTAAACGGGCGTGTGGACCACCCCGGCGTGGCCTGGCAAGACATGGATGCTGCCTGAGCATGCAACCCGCAAAGACACTGAATTCTGAGATTAGCGTTTTTCAGATCTGTGCACGACTTACTGAATGTGCCAAATCTTCTATGCTGTAACGGGGTGGTGTTTCGGCCTCTCGCCAATGCCCTCGGTATCGCTCGACTCCGCTTGCTCCCTTGCCTTCCTGGCAGCCCGTCATCGTGACCAGTGAGAACAACGCGCGCAAAGAACAAGAATATGAACACGGAACAGCCCACCCGGTCGATCAGGGTGCTTGTGATGGTGTACGTGCTGGTGGGATTGGCGTACCTGGCCTGGCGCGTCGACACGATCAACCTCGCGGCACCGCTGTTTTCCTTCCCGCTCTATGCGGCGGAAGTCTACGGCTATATCAGCGGCCTGCTGTTCGTGCTGATGACGTACCGGCTGTCGGTGCGGCAAGCGCCGCCGCCCGAGCCGGGCCTCAGTGTCGATGTTTTCGTGCCGACCTATAACGAGTCGGTCGAACTGATCCGCCGCACGCTGCTGGCGGTGATGCGCATGGATTATCCGCATGTCACCTGGCTGCTCGACGACGGCCGCCGCGAATCGATGCGCGCGCTGGCGCAGGAACTGGGTTGCCGCTATCTCGCGCGCGGCGATAACGCGCACGCCAAGGCCGGCAACCTGAACCATGCGCTGCGGCACAGCACTGGCGACTTCATTGCGATCTTCGATGCCGATCACGCGCCGCGCAAGGATTTCCTGGTCAAGACCCTGGGTTATTTCCGCGACGAGCGGGTCGCCTTCGTGCAGACGCCGCAGGACTTCTTCAACATCGATTCGTTCAACCACCGCCTGGGCAAGAAGCGGGTGTGGGATGAGCAGGCGCTGTTCTTCAAGGTGATCCAGCGCGGCAAGGACGCGCTCAATGCCGCGTTCTTCTGCGGCAGCTGTGCCGTGATCCGGCGCACCGCGGTGTCGCGGATCGGCGGCTTCGCGACGGAAACGGTGACCGAGGACGTGCACACCGCGATCCGCTTGCACAAGCTCGGCTACCAGTCCGTCTACCACGCCGAGTCGCTGGCGTTCGGGCTGGCGCCGCATAGCATCGACACCTACCTGAAACAGCGCATGCGCTGGGGCATGGGGGCGATGCAGGTGTTCCGGCGCGAGAACATCCTGTTCAGCCGCGGGCTCACCCTCGGGCAGCGCCTGAATTACCTGGCCTCGGCACTGTTCTTCTTCGAAGGCTGGCAGAAGCTGATCTTTTTCCTGACGCCACCCGTGGTGTTCCTGACCGGTGTGCTGCCGATCATCTCGCCGCTGGACAATTTCCTGCTGCTGTTCTGCCTGTATTACCTGCTTTCGATCCTGGTGCACCTGGAACTCGGGCGCGGCTACAACTCGCTGTTCCTGAGCGAGCAGTACGCCATGGCGCGGTTCTTTGCGTTCATGTCGACCAGTGTCGGGCTGTTCCGCAAGAATATCCCGTTTGTCGTGACCGACAAGCAGATGTCTCAGACCGGCAAGATGTGGCTATGGCTGTCGCCGCTGCTGGTGCTCTGTGCCGTGGCCGCCGCGAGCATACCGGTCGGCCTGTACCGCATCTACACGGGCGGGATCCCGCTCGGTGCCGGCCTGGTGACGCTGTTCTGGACGCTGATGTCGCTGGGCTCGGCCATCGCGGTGGGCGCATACGCATACAGGCACTCGCGCAACCGCCGCGCGGAATACCGCTTTCCGCTGCGCGTTCCGGCTACCCTGTCCGTCGATGGCAAGACCTGTCTGGGACTGACCGCGGACCTGTCACCGAACGGCGCGCTCTACCTGGGCGAAGCGATGCCCGGCCTGGCGCTGGGCGACGTGGTCGAGGTGGCGGTGCATCTGCCCAACCTCGTCGTCCACGACACCGCCATCGCCACCTTCGTCAAGGCGTCGCGGCCCGGCGCCGCCTACGGCATGTCGGTCGGATTGCGTTTCAACTGGAGCGCGCAAGGCAACACCGGTGCACTGGAAACCTTCCTGTTCGGCAGCAGGCTCCAGCTCGAGATGGGAGCCCTGCGCGAGACCGAGACGCCGCCTCTGACACGTCTTGCCGAGATCCTCGGGCGTCACGGGGGCAGTCCGTCCGCGGCGTACAGCTGGGCCGCCGCGCTGTTGATGCAGCCGTTGCGCGTCGGCATGCTGCCGGTGGCCATCGCCACCATCGACGGCGCGGCACCGCTGCTGTTCAGCAGCATCGAGCTGGACCTCAGCGCCGGCGCAACCCTGCGCCAGACCATGGCGGCGCAGGCGGGCGCCGTCCAGGAACAGGCGGTCCGGCTCACCCCCACGGGCCGGGTCACCACGCCGACCGGTGATTTCCACCTGTACAACATTGCACCGCATAGCGCGGCTTAACCCGGGAAGATATTGATGATGGCGTACGGAGGCCATGGCGCAGCATGCCGGCGGCTGGCAACGATGACACTGTTCGGCGGGCTGGCGCTGCTGGCCTCGCTGCCGGCGGCGGCCGATCCCTTCGTGTTCGGCGGCGCCAGCCTGGCCGGCGGCGGCGAGCGCAGCGAATACGTCGGCATCAGCGGAAAGCTGTTGCCGGTGCCGTTGCTGGTGCAGAAGTTCGTGGTCAGCGACTACCACTACAAGTACGGTACCAACGGCACCACCGTGACGGTGAACGGACAGGCGGCCGAGGCCGCGCTCGGCGTGCAGAAGGGCTGGTCGACGGGCTGGGCCGAGTTCTCGGCAGGCGCCCGCTACCGCTATAACCGCGTCTCGCCGGAGGGGGCGGACAACCGCTCTGACGGCGGCGAGTGGGGCCTCGCGCTGACCGTGCTGGGCCAGCAGGAGTTTGCCCGGAACTGGGCGGTCAACGGCATCGCCAGCTACAACTTCGGACCCAAGGCCTACTGGGCGCGCGGGCGCCTGCTCTACAAGGTCTTCGGCGACGCCTGGGCGGGCGTGGAATTCATCAAGCACGGCGACCCGTTCTACCACGCCACGCAAGGTGGCCTGGTCGTGACCGGCATTGCCATCGGCAAGGGCGTGAACCTGGGATTCTTCGGCGGCGCCAGGAAGACCGCGGGCGAGCCGCGGTCCTTCTATGGCGGACTGGAACTGAGCAAGGCGTTCTGAGCGTGGCCGGAACGACACTGCGGTTCAGGAACTCACCTTCATCATGACGAGCCCGCTGACGATCAGTGCGGCGGCCAGGATCCTGACTGCGCTGGCGGGTTCGCCCAGCACGAACAGCCCCACCAGGAACGCGCCCACGGCGCCGATGCCGGTCCAGATGGTGTAGGCCGTGCCGAGCGGCAGGCTTTTCATGGACAGGGAAAGCAGGGCGAAACTGGCAATCATGGCCACGATGGTGATGGCCGAGTAGCCGGGGCGCGAAAAGCCCTCGGACAGCTTCATGGAGTACGCCCAAAGAACCTCGAGCACTCCGGCGATGACGAGATATATCCAGGCCATGATGGCTCCTTGATCAAGAGCCGGGCCGTCCCGGACATTCATACCCGGTGCGGGCGAGGTCGTCCTCGAAAGTGGAGCATTGTACCGGATCGCTGGGGCAGGCGTGTGCCGGGGCGATGGGCCGCGTGGTATTGTCGGCATGTCATGGTCATGCCCTGGGACGTCCAAGATCGGGGGGAAACAATGAGAACGAGGCCGGTGCTGTGGTTCGTCGCGATGGTGTTGGTCTTGCCGCGGTTGGCCCTGTCCAGCGAATTCGGCAGCAAGGGCGGGCCGGAGCCTGCCAACCTTCAACAGATCGCGTCACGCCTGCGCGAGGACCCGTATGACCTGGAACTGCTGATCAGCTTCGGCACCTCCAAGGGCGGATCCGCCGGCCATATCGCGCTGGCGCTGCGTGACGACGCGGCGGGCGAAGAGCGGGTCTACTCGGCCAACTTCTACGCCGATCGCGACCCCGCGCACGCGAGCGGACGCTACACCACCGATCTGATGGTCGCCATCCCCAAGCAGGAATACCTGTTCAAGACCGTATCCACGGTCGCCGAGACCGCATCGTTCGGGCTCGACTTCGGCGAGATCTACAAGCGCTCGGTCATCGGGGTGCGGGTCTATGGCGTGCCGGCGGCGGACAAGGCGGCGCTGGCCGCGTACTTCCGCCGCATCAACGACGACTATCACCAGCAACGCAGCAACACCGAATATCACCACGGGCCGATCCGCTACGACTACCTGCGCCTGAACTGCGCCAAGACCATCGGCGCCGCCTTCAAGTATGGCGCCGGCTACCGCGACCTGGCAGTGACCGGCGCCACGCTGTTTTCAGGGCAGCGCATGATCGCGGCAGCCACCGCCAATATCCCGACCGAGATGGCGATGAAGCTGGTCCGGGAATGGGGCCAGCGCAACTACGGCATGGATGTAGTGCTGTACAAGAAGTATCGCGGCTCGGCCTATGTCGATCCGCAAGAGGAAGAAAAAATCGCCTTCAAGGACCTGCCCGATCGCTTCCCGTCGGTGCTGTCGCTCGACTTCCGCCGCGAGGCCGGGGCTTACCAGGACTATGACAACCTGCTGGCGATGTACCTGCTGTTCAATCTCGGCAAGTACAGCGTGCGGGTCAACGAACAGACCCTGTTGCTGGAAATCGAGAAATCGAAGGACCCGATGCCCTATGCCGAGGCGCTGCAGGCCGCCGAGCGCGACGCCCGGGCCGACAGCGAAAAATTCCAGCGCCATATCGAATTCCGTCCGAGTGGCGAGGGAATCGGCGAGGCGCCGGACAATACGCATCTTTACCACTTTAACGAGGAGGCGGAGAGGAAGGTGGCGCGCTAGGGTGCCGCCCCTTCAGTCCAGTTCGAGCCCACCCTGCGCCAGCAACTGCCGAAACACCGCCAGCCGCGCGTCGCCCGTTTCCGCCAGCCGGTCGCACACATGGAGGTATTCGGACATATCGCTGTGTCCGCGCAACGCATCCTTGCACTCCCGCTCAGAAATTTCCAAATGGACCCCGGTCAGCAGCGCGCGGCCCTTGCCGACCTGTGCGCTGACGATGGCGGGCGGTGTGCCGGCGATGCCTGCATAGACGGCCAGCACCTCGGTGCCGGGGCCGGGGGCGTCGGCGAAGTCGAAGCGGCAGCCGCCGTGGTAATGCGTGTAAAGCGATAGCGGGACTTCGGTCAGCTTGTCCGTGGTCCGCAGTTCCACCGCGGCGGTGGTGCGCGGGGTGCCGTCATAGAGCTTGCCGCCGGTCAGTTCAGGCAGGGAGCCGACCGCCACCGCATCCACCAGCCGCAGTTCGCGCGGGCCGCAGATGGCGCCGCGGGTGCCGGCGTGGAAGGCCAGTTCGCGGCAGGCGTAGTAGGCGCCCGCGCATATCCCGAGGTAGACGCCGCCCCGTTCGACAAACTGCCGGATGCGCGCGTTCGGCGCGCCGTTCAGCAAGGCGCAATAGGGCAGGTCGGCGCCGCCCGGCATGACGAACATCACCGCGTCGTCGAACAGCGTGGCGTCGTGCCGGATCTCGCTGGCCATCACCGCGCGGATTTCATAGGCCCCCGCGGGCAGCTGATGGCCGATGGTGCGCATCAGGCATGCGGTCCAGTCCGACGCGCCGGCGTCGACATAGGTAAGGATCTGTGGCTTGGGCATGGCCGCATCCGGGTCTTGTCGTCTCCGACTCTAGCCGGTTGGTATCGAAAACGCCATGCCGTCATCGGCGTGAAAGCAAGGCAGAGCCAACCTGCTATGCTGAAACAGCCGAAGCCGGCGCGGTCGGCGCTATCCCCGCATGCGGTCAATGCAATTTGCGCCGGGGCACTGGCTCCGATCCCGCAGCTACCGGGTAAAGGAAGGAGTCAGCCATGCGTATCTCGCCTGTTCTGTGCGGTTTTGTTGTGGCGGCGGTGCTGGGGCTTGCCGGTTGCGCAACGCCCGATCGTGCCAAGCCGGCCACGACTTCGTCGTTATACGACCGGCTTGGCGGCATGCCGGCGATTACCGCGGTGGTCGACGACTTCGTCGGCAACCTGGCGACCGACCCGCGCATCAAGGCCAAGTTTGCCAATGCCGATATGCCGCGCCTGAAGACGCGGCTGGTCGAGCAGATCTGCGCGGGTTCTGGCGGACCCTGTACCTATTCGGGCCGCGATATGAAAACCGCCCATGCCGGCCTGGCCATCAGCAATGACGAGTTCGATGCGCTGGTCGATGACCTGGTGAAATCGCTCGACAAGTTCAAGGTGCCGGCGCGCGAGCAGAAGGAATTGCTGGCGATTCTGGGGCCGATGCGCAAGGATATCGTCTCGCGGTAACCAATCGCGCCGGGCGGTCAGCACGCTCGGTCTCAGGCGCGCGCGGCCGCGCGCCATGCCCCCGGCGGCAGCCCGAAGCGCCGCGTGAAGCTGCGCGTGAAGGTGGTCTGGTCCGGATAGCCTGACATCAGCGCGATCTCGGCCAGCGGCAGCCGGGAGTCCGACAGCCACTGCAGCGCGCGGTCCAGCCGCAGCCGGGTCTGGTAGCGGTGCGGGGTATCGCCGAAGGCCTCGGCGAACAGCGTCTGGAAGCGCCGCACGCTCCAGCCGAAATGCGCGGCCAGTTCCGGCACGCGCAGCGGCGCGGCCAGGTTGGCGCGCAGGTAGGCGTCGACGGACATCAGCGGAAAGACCTCGCGGTCGGCGGGCATGCCGAGGCTGTCGGCCAGCGTCGCGGCCAGGGTTGCCGCAAGGTGCCAGTCTGCCTGCGGCGCGCGTGCCGCGCACGCCGTGCGCCCGGCCGCCAGCGCCCGCACCCGGTTGCCAAGGGCGCCGTCCAGCGCGAACGCGCGCGGACGCGCCATCAGCCTCGCCGGCAGCGCCACCGATTGCGCGGGGAAGTCCGCCACCAGCTGCAGGTTCCCCTGATAACCCATGTAGTCATGATGGCTGCCCGCCGGCACGATCAGGCCGGTGCGGTCGTCGACGCGGTAGAGGTGGCCGTCGAGCTCCAGCTCGGAGGCGCCGGCCAGGCCGAACAGCAGCTGGTGGTAGCCGTGCTGGTGGCCCTCCGGCTGCGGCCGGTAGCGCCGGTGCTCGACCAGCGGCGCGGCGCGCGCTTCAGCGGGCTTGCGCATGCCGCATCCTGCCACGGGTCTGGCACAGCCAGACGCCGGCACCCGCCACCGCTATGCCCAGCATCTGCACGGCGCCGAGGCGCTCGCCGAACAGCAGCCACGCCTGCAGCGCCGCCAGGGGCGGCGCCAGGAACATCAGCGCCGCGGCATTGGCGGCCTGGCCGCGCCGCACCAGGCTGACCAGCAGCCAGGTGCCGGCGCCGGACAGGCCGATCGCGGCCCAGGCCAGCCCGGCCCACAGCGCTGGGCCGTCGTGCCAGTGCAGCGGCGCGCCGGCTGCCTGGATCGCCACCATCGCGGCGGCGACCAGCATGGCGCCCAGGTTCTGCCACGCCGAGCTGGCGCGCAGGTCACAGGCGGCGATGGCGGTTTTCTGCAACAGGGTTCCCATGGTGATGGAGACGATGGCCAGCACGCCCAGCAGCATGATCCACGGCGACACCGGGCGGGCCGCACCGTGCGGGCCGGCCTGCAGCGCGGGGGCGATCACCAGCGCGACGCCGAGTGCACCCAGCGCCAGGCCGTGCCAGGTCCGCCTGGAAGGTAGCTCTTTCAGCAGGGGAATGGCAAGCAGCGCGGTCAGCAGCGGCTGCAGCGCGCCCAGCAGCGCCATGATCGCCGGCGGCAGGCCCTGGGCGACGGCGCCGTAGCCGGCGCACAGGTAGAGGCCCTGCATCAGCGCGCCGGCCAGCAGGTGGCGTGGCGCTTCGCGCAGCGGCGGCCAGGCCGCGCGCGCTGCCAGCGACCACGCCACGAACATCAGCCCAGCCACGGCAAAGCGGCCCAGCAGGAACAGGCTGGTGTCGGCCAGCGGCACGATCGCCTTGCCGACGATAAAGCCGGTGGACCAGATCAGCACGAAGGCCATGGCGGGCAGCCAGGCGACAGTGGACAGGGGGCGCGACATGCGGTCAGGCGTTTCCGCTGCGGGAGCGGAAAAGGCAGAAAAATGGCAAGGCTAGCCAGGCGCGGCGCCGCTGTCTTGGCAAATCCGGCAATCTCGCACTGAAAGCACTGGTAACACTCGCGTGGCGTCGTCGCGTCAACCGGACCGGGCTTGCCACGTAACATGGTGATGGGGATCGAACCGGACGAGGTGAACCACATGGATCCAGCGCAGCATGCAAGACCACCTGGCCGCGGGCGCGTGACCGCCCGGCGCGCCGCCGCCGTGCTGGCGCTGGCCGCGTGCCTGGCGGGCTGTGCCCAGCTGCGAGTGGGGCCGGGTAACGGCGATGACCGTGGCGCCACGGCCGCCGCCGACCTGCGCTGGCTCAATACCGTCACCTACGGCGCCGACCAGGCCTCGCTGGGCGCGCTGCACCGGCTGGGCCGCAAGGGCTTCCTCGCGCAGCAGCTGGCGATGCCGCTGGCCGATCCGCCCGAGCTGGCGGCCGCCATCGACGCCTTGCCCAACCTGCGCGACGGCGCCGCCGCGCAGGTCCAGGCCGCGCGCGAGGCGCGCCAGCGCATCGATGCCCTGCCCGACGACGCGAGCCGGCAGCAGGCGCGCCAGGCGCTCAACCTGCAGGGCCGCGAGATCGTGGCCGATGTGGCGCGGCGCCACTTGCTGCGCGCGCTGTATTCGCCGGCGCAGCTGCGCGAGCAGATGACATGGTTCTGGATGAACCATTTCAACGTCTATGCGGGCAAGGGCCAGGTCGGGCTGCTGCTGGCCGACTACGAAGAGCGCGCGATCCGGCCGCACGCGCTCGGCCGTTTCCGCGACCTGCTGATGGCCACGGTGACCGCGCCGGCGATGCTGATCTATCTCGACAATGCTCAAAGCAGCGCCAACCGCGTCAACGAGAACTACGCGCGCGAACTGATGGAGCTGCATACGCTGGGCGTCTCTGGCGGCCCCAGCGGTTCGCGCTATACGCAGCAGGATGTGCAGGAACTGGCGCGCGTGCTGACCGGCGTGGGCGTGAACCTGCGCGGCACGCCGCCGCCAAAGCTGCCGGCGGCGCGCGCAAGCCTGTACCGCAGCGACGGCCTGTTCGAGTTCAACCCCGCGCGCCACGACTTCGGCGCCAAGCTGCTGCTGGGCCAGCGCATCGAACCATCCGGTTTCGACGAAGTGGCGCGCGCGGTGGCGATGCTGGCGCGCGAGCCGGCCACGGCGCGCTTTGTCAGCGCGAGGCTGGCTGCGTACTTCATCGCCGACCAGCCGCCGCCCGCGCTGGTCGAGCGCATGGCGCAGACCTTCACGCGCACCGACGGCGATATCGCCGCGGTGCTGCGCACCATGTTGCTGGCGCCAGAACTGGACCGGCAGGCGGACCCGTCCCCGCGCAAGTTCAAGGACCCGATGGTCTATGTGGTGTCGTCGCTGCGGCTGGCCTATGAAGGCCGGCAGGTGGCCAACCTGCGCCCGGTGATGAACTGGCTGAACCAGCTGGGCGAGCCGCTGTACGGCCACGTGGCGCCCGACGGCTACCCGTCGGCGGAAAGCGCGTGGGCCAGTTCGGGGCAGATGGTGCGGCGCTTCGAGATCGCGCGCGCGATCGGCTCGGGGCCGGCGGGATTGTTCGCGGGCGACGGCACCACGCCACGCGGCGCGCGCTTCCCGACGATCGGCAACAAGCTCTACTACGATGCGATCGAAGCCACCCTTGGCCCCGCCACGCGCGCCGCGCTGAGCCAGGCCGAGTCGCAGGCGGAATGGAACACCCTGCTGCTGGCTTCGCCCGAATGGATGCAGCGCTGAAGGCAACGGAGAGCACCATGCAACGCCGACAATGGCTCAAGACGATGGGTGGCGCCGCGCTCGGGCTGGCGCTGCCGGCCATCGCCGCGCGCGTCTACGCGCTGCCCGCGCAGGCCGATGCGCGCTTCCTGCTGGTCTTCCTGCGCGGCGGCTATGACGCCGCCAGCGTGCTGGTGCCGGCCGGCAGCGACTTCTATTACGCCGCGCGGCCCAATATCGCCATTCGCCGCCCGCCCGCGCCGGGTGCCGACGCGGATCCCAATGCCGCGGTGGCGCTGGCATCCGCCTTTGGCGCCGACAGCGCCGCACGCGGCATCGGCGACTGGGCCCTGCACCCGGCGCTGGCGCCGACCCTGCTGCCGTTGTGGCAGCAGGGCCAGCTGGCCTTCGTGCCGTTCGCCGGCACGCACGACCTGTCGCGCAGCCACTTCGAAACCCAGGACGGTATCGAGGCCGGCCTGCCCGGCCATGACGAAAGCCGCCAGGCCGCGGCTGCCCTGCGCGGCAGCGGCTTCCTCAACCGGCTGGCCCAGGCCATGGGCGGCCAGGCCGCGCCGGTGGCGTTCACCGACGGGCTGCCGCTGGTGCTGTCCGGCCCGCGCGACGTGCCCAACGTCTCGCTCAAGGGCAGCGGCCGCGCCCCCTTCGATGCGCGCCAGGCGCGGCTGCTGGCGCAGATGTACCGCGGCACGCGTTTCGAGTCACTGATCGACGAGGGCTTCGAGCTGCGCGAGACCGTCGCGCGCCAGGCGCAGGCGGAAGCGCCGCAGGGCGGCATGGCTGGCGCCGGCCCGGCCACCATGGCGTCGCGCCAGCAGGAGATGCAGGCCGCCAGCCGCCGCGCGCTCAGCGCGCGCGGCTTCGAGGTCGAGGCCCGGCGCATGGCTGGGCTGATGCGCGAGCGCTTCAACCTGGGCTTTATCGACGTGGGCGGCTGGGACACCCACGTCAACCAGGGTGCCGCGCAGGGCCAGCTGGCCGGGCTGCTCGACAACCTGGGCCGCGGTTTGTCGGCCTTTGCCGCGGAGATGGGTCCCGCATGGAGCAGGACCACCGTGGTGGTGCTGTCCGAGTTCGGCCGCACCTTCCGCGAGAACGGCACGCGCGGCACCGACCACGGCCACGGCACGGTTTACTGGGTGCTGGGCGGCGCCGTGCGCGGCGGGCGCATCGCCGGCGAGCAGGTTGCGGTGGAAGCGGCCACGCTCAACCAGGATCGCGACTGGCCGGTGCGCAACGAGTACCGGGCGCTGCTGGGCGGCCTGTTCCGCAGGTTGTACGGGCTGGATGCGCAGCGGCTGGCGCAGGTGTTTCCGGGGGTGGCGGGGCGGGATATCGGGTTGGTGTGAACCGCGTTCCGGCCGGCCGCACGCCGGGTCCGGCGGCTAGCGTTGGCCGGCCGGGGTGATGATGGTGGGTGCGAGCGGCGTGATCGGTACTGCGGGCGCAGGCGCAGGCGCAGGCGGCGCCGTTGGCGTGGAGGAGGCAGGGGGCGGGATGGTGGCAGGGGCCGGTTCATTCGCCGGGGGCGGCGCAAGCGGCGCGCTTGCAGCGATGTCCGGTGGCGGCACCGCCATCACCGTCTCTCCCCGATCCAGCGCCAGGCTGGACTCATCATGGTCGCTGTCGGCCGCCGCGGCGGACGCAGCGGCCGGCGGCGCGACCTCCGCTTCCTGCGCCGGCAATGCCGGGCGGCGCGGCGCCGGGCGCGGTGCCGGGCTCTCGCTGGCCTTGTCGCGCGTGAACAGCTGGCTGAACCAGCCGCGCAGCTGCGTGCCCAGCGACGCAAACAAGTGCGTCTCTTCGTGCTCGGCAAAGCGCGCGCGGCCGTCGATGATGCGCGCGCGCAGGGCGCGCTGGTAGAAGTCTCCCACCATCGGCAGCGCGCTGTGCGCGCCCTGGCCCCAGTAGTCGCTGCGCAGCGTGACGCGGCTGTCGTTGAAGCCGACCCAGGCGCCCGCCACCAGTTCCGGATGCATCAGGATGAACCAGCCGTCGGCATTGTCCTGGGTGGTGCCGGTCTTGCCGGCGACGTCGGCGCGGATGCCGAAGCGCGAGCGGATGCCGGCGCCGGTGCCGCGGTCGATCACGTCGCGCATCACGTCCAGCAGGGTTTGCGTGGCGGCGGCGGGCAGCGCGTGCTCGGCGCGCGCGGGGCGGAACACCTGCAGCACATTGCCCTGGCGGTCTTCGATGCGCGTCACCATGGTCGGCGCGATGTAGTCGCCGGCATTGGCGATGGTGCCGTAGGCGGCCACCATTTCCTTCAGCGTGACCGGGCTGGTGCCCAGCGCCAGCGACGGCACCACGTCGAGCTCGCTGTCGCGCACGCCCATGCTGCGCGCCAGCCGCGCTACGCGCGCGGGGCCCACTTCCTGCATCAGCTGCGCGGTGATGGTGTTGCGCGAATAGACCAGGCCGTCGCGCAGCGTCATGGCGCGGCCGGTGGGGCGGCCTTCGTCGCTGGGGCGCCAGATCTCGCCGCCGGCCAGCTCGATTTCCACCGGCTGGTCCACCAGCGTGTCGTCGGGCGTCTTGCCCTCTTCGAAGGCCGCGCCGTAGACGAAGGGCTTGAAGGTCGAGCCCGGCTGGCGGCGCGCCTGCTGCACGTGGTCGAACGCGTCCTGGGTGTAATCGCGGCTGCCGACCCAGGCGCGGATCTCGCCGTTGCGCGGGTCGATGGCCAGGAAGCCGGCCTGGATCCGGGTCTTGTTCTGGTGCAGCGCGCGCAGGAAGGCGCTGTCGGCCATCAGGTGGCGCAGCGCCTCTTCCGGCGCGGCGCCGGCGGCGACCGCCGCGCGGTATTCCGGCGTCTCGCGCACGAAGGCCTGCACCAGCGGCTTGTTGGCGGCCCAGCCCGCGCGCGGCGCCCACGCGGCGTTGGCGACCGCCTGCAGCCGGTTGCCCTGCTGCACCACGGCCTGCGTGGCCATGGCCTGCAGGCGCGCGTCGATGGTGGTGTGGACCACCAGGCCATCGGCGTAGATGTCGTAGCCGTTGCGGTCGGCCCAGCCGATCAGCCACTTGCGCAGCTGCTGCGCAAAGTGCGGCGCGGGGCCGGGCGGCTCGGTCTGCCGCTCGAAGTCGATGCGCAGCGGGCGCTTCTTCAGCTGCTCGTAGCGCGCCGCGTCGAGCTTGCCGCGCTTGACCATCTGCCCGAGCACGGTATTGCGCCGGTCCAGCGCGCGCTCGGGGTTGAGCACCGGGTTGTAGTAGCTGTTGCCCTTGAGCATGCCGATCAGCGTGGCGCTCTGCAGCACGTCGAGCGAGCGGGCGGGGCGGTCGAAATAGGTGCGCGCCGCCATCTCGATGCCGAAGGCGTTGTACAGGAACGGCACCGTGTTGAGATACGTCTCGAGGATCTCGTCCTTGGTGTAGAGCGCCTCGATCTTCAGCGCGGTGATCGCTTCCTTGAGCTTGCGCGTGAGCGTGGGGGCGCGGCCGATCTCGTCGGGATAGAGATTGCGCGCCAGCTGCTGGGTAATGGTGGATCCGCCCTGGCGGTCGCCGGAAAACGTATGCAGCGCGGCCGAGGCGATGCGGCGCCAGTCCAGGCCGTGGTGCTGGTAGAAGCGGTGGTCCTCGGTGGAGATCAGCGCCGCCACCACGTTGGGCGAAATTTGCTTGAGCGGCACCCAGTCGCGGTTGGCCCACTTGAACACCGCCAGCTCCTTGCCGTCGGCGGACAGCACCTGGGCCGGCTGCTCGGACTTGGCCTTGCGGATATCGCTGATGCCCGGCGTGAACGGAATCAGCACCAGCACATAAAGCAGCAATGCCGCCGGGATCGCGGCCAGTCCGGCCAGCAGGCCGCGCCGCGTGGGGCGCAGCGTGCCGGGCCGGGTCAGGCCGGCGCGCGCGCCGCGCGCAGCGAGTCGAGACAGGCCTTGGCGAACGGGGGCAGGCAGTGAAGCCTGGAACGAGGCAAGCAGGGGGGCAAGCCGGGTCTTGATCTCAGCCAGCTTCATGAGGCGAAGCGGTCGAGGCACAGGCGCGGGGCGGCACGGAACACTGGCATTACCGTCGTCGGAAAAGCCTGCATCCTACCAAAACGTTCCGGCCGGTTACAGGGAAAACCCCCACCCAGGTGCGATGCGCCACTTCCTGCTGCGGAGCATGGGTCACAAAGCTTTCATATTGCCCCGCCACAATGCCCGGGCCGCAATTCATTGCGGACGATGCGCCGTTGCCGGGTTGCCCGGCCGGGCCGGATCGCCACGGCTCGCCATGGCGATCGTTGCCCTGGGTCCGGTGCGGTGTCGTGCCTCAAACAGAACACAGAGAAACTACAGTGAAGAAAGCTCTCCTTGCAATGACGGCAGCAGCGGCCGCGTCGGCCGCATCCGGGGTGGCGTCGGCCCAGTCCACGTCCAACGTGACGCTCTACGGCATCGTCGATGCCGGCGTCGAAGTGATCAGCAACGTGCCGGGCAGCGGCGGCGCCGAAGGCACGGCCGTGCGCCTGAACTCGGGCAACCTGTCGGGCTCGCGCTGGGGCCTGCGCGGCACCGAAGACCTGGGCGGCGGCCTGAAGGGCATCTTCGTGCTGGAAAGCGGCTTCGATGTCGACACCGGCACCTCGGGCCAGGGCAACCGCCTGTTCGGCCGCCAGGCCTACGTCGGCCTGCAGGGCGGCTGGGGCGCGGTCACGCTGGGCCGCCAGCAGAACGCGCTGTACGACCTGTTCGGCGCCTTCGACCCGATGGGCGTGGGCCCGCGCTACTCGCTCAACAGCGTCGACTCGGCCTTCAACGGCCGCGCCGACAACGCCGTCAAGTACACCGGCAAGTTCGGCGGCCTGACCGCCACCGGCTTCTACAGCTTCGGCCGCGACAACAACGAAATCCCGGGCGAGACCAAGGTCGGGCGCAACTTCGGCGGCGGCCTGACGTATGCGGCGGGCGGCCTCTCGGTCGGCGCGGCCTACGACCAGTTCCACGGCGGCACGGTGGCGCTGCAGGACCGCGCCGCCAAGCGCGCGGCGGTGGGTGCGGCCTATGCCTTCGGCGGGGCCAAGGTGTTCGCGGGCTACCGCTGGCTGCGCGACGACGGCGTCTCCAGCGCCACCGCGGCCGAGACCCGCAGCAACGTCTACTGGGCCGGCGCGCAGTACCGCTTCACGCCGGCGTTCCTGCTGACCGGCGCGGCGTACTACAACGACACCCGCAACAGCGACGCGGATCCGTGGATGTTCGTGCTGTCGGCGGACTACTCGCTGTCCAAGCGCACCGACGTGTATCTGAACGTGGGCTACGCGAAAAACAAGTCGGGCTCGGCGCTGGGCCTGAACGGCGTGGGCACCGTGGTTGCCGGCGAGAACCAGACGGGCGCCACCATCGGCCTGCGTCATCGCTTCTGATTATTAGCTGATGCCCGCCCGGCAGGCGCCCATGCCTGCACGGGCGGGTGCTTGACGCTCATATCGACACCTGCGGCTGGTCTTGCGGGGTTCGTTGGGCCGGTTGCCTTGACCGGCCCCTTTTTCCGCTTGCGCCGCTGCCCTGCTGCGCCGGCAACGCCATCGCCAGCCGCACTCCCGCGCCCGGTTCCTATCTATACCCAGCCGCCCCGATAAACTGCCCGAACCGCTCGCACCAGATCACCACCGCCGCATACCGGGACGGATCCACCCCGGCCGGCAAATCCACGGTGAAATTGCCGAAGGTCTTCAGTTCACCCACCTGCAGCGACTGGTCCTTGATCCGCAGGAAGGCTTCCTTGTTGTCGACAAAGGCCGGCGCCAGGTAGATCCGGTAGTCCGGTCCCGGTGCCACGCTGCCTTCGAAGGCGAGCGCATTGGCCGAGACATGGAGCCGCCCGCTGGCCCAGTGCAGCGCGTCGCTGCCGGCCAGGTCCTTGCGGAAGGTGCCGGCATAGCGCGCCTGTTGCGACACCGCCTGCACCTGCCCGGCACTGGCACCCGGCTGTGCCGTCAGGATCGGCAGAACATAGATGCCCGCGGCAAAGCCGGCCGCCAGCATGGCGAGGTGGGTCAGCACGAGGATGGCGGGCCTGGCGGTCATTGCGGGCTCCGGAAGGATGGCGATGCCGGTATGTCGGCGCCGGCGCGGGAACCTGACAGCGCCGTGGCAGGTTGACGGCCTTGGCACATTCGCAACGGTTTCACCAATCCAACACATGGAAGTGGTTATGATCTGGTAGTTGCCCTGTCGAGAAGCTGCCTATGACCCTCCACGTCACGATCCGCACTATCCGTACCGGCACGATGCAAACCGCCCGCTATCAGGCGCGCGTCTACCTGACCACCGATGCCGAGGCTTTGCCGTTGCTGGCAACGGATTGGAGCGAGCGCGAGGCCGAAGCCTTCCGTACCGCACAGTTCTGGGCGCAGCGCCACGCTTATGTGGTGTCTAATCCACGCGCAGGAACGTTCTACGGCGTATCGGGCCGGCGCTGAAGCCGGCCAGCGCACCCCCTACCTTGCCTGCGTCGCGGATGCGGCAGGCGTGCTGGCCGGCCTGGCCGGGGCCGGCGCGCGGCCGCCCGCGCCCATGGCGTCGAGCGTCTTGGCCGCCGCCAGATGCTGCGGAATCATCAGGCCCTGGCGCGCCGTGGCCACCGAAATCTGTCCGCCCTGGGCGCTGCCGCGCGCGACCAGGTCGCGCCCGTTGCGGTAGACCAGCCGGGTCAGGTCGGCCACTTCGTTGTCGGACAGGTCCGGGCCGGTCACCAGCACGGCCGCAGTGGCGATGGTGCGCACCGGCGCGCTCAGGCCGGGATAGGTGCCGGGCGCGATCGATGCGCGGAAATAGCCCGCCTTGCGGCCAACCAGCGCGACGATGGCCTTTTCGTCGAGCGGCAGCAGCCGCAGCGGCATTTCGGCGAGCGCATCGCGGATGCTGTCGGCGGGTACGCCGATCACCTGGATCACGGCGTCGACCTGGTTCTGGCGCAGCGCCACCAGGCCGGTGCCCAGCCCCACTTCCTCGGCCTTGAAGTCCTTGTCCGTCAGGCCATGCGCGCCCAGCACGCGCAGCGCGGTATGGCGCGAGGCCGAGCCGCGCTCGCCCACCGCGATGCGCTTGCCACGCAGGTCCGACACCGAGCGCGCCGGATCGCCATCGCGCACCAGCACATGCACCGGTTCCGGATAGAGGCTGCCGATGGCGCGCAGCGAGGCCTGCGGGCCGTCCTCGGCGAAGGCGTCCTTGCCCTCGTAAGCGTCCAGCGCGGCATCCCCCTGCGCCAGCGCCACCGAGACCTTGCCCGCGCGCAGCAGGCGCAGGTTCTCTTCGCCGCCGTGCGTGACCAGCGGGATGGCGCGCACGCGCGTGCCGGCAACCAGCGCCTGCGCAAAGCGCAAGTACTGGCCGTGCTCCGCGCCGGCGGCAATGGCATAGCCTTCATTGACCCGCGCCAGCCGCGCGCGGATATTGGCGTGCGCGGTGGTCAGCTCCTGCTCGATCACCGCGCGCTGCGCCGGCGACGCGTCCTTCTGCACCGAGTCGATCACCTTGCGCATCGCGTCCAGGATCGCCGCCGGGCCGCTCGGTGCATTGGTGGCGACCGCCGGGGCCTCGGCGGGACGGTAGCCGGCCGGCAGCACCCCGACCCAGCGCTCGCCGTCGCGCCGGTACAGCGCGGTGCCGTGGGCGCGGATGATGTCGCCGGCCTTGTTGCCCCCACTGGTGATGCCGGTGATGCCGCGCGGGCCCGCGCCCAGCGCCGACACCAGGCCCGCCACGCCGGGCGAATCCCAGGCGCCGAAGTCATAGTCGCGCAGCAGCTTCAGCTGGGCGTCGAAATAGACGATGCGGCGGGTCTCGCCCGCCGGGGCCTTGGTATCGGCCTGCGAGCCGCGGCGCTCAAGGCCCACCACCTGCACCGTGCCCGGCGGCAGCGCCAGTGCCAGCCGCTCTTCGACGCCGGCGCGGATGCCGTCGGCGGCCGGGCCGGCGCCGCATCCCGCCAGCCAGGCGCTGGCCAGCAGGGCAAACAGCAGGGTCAGCAGGGCGCGGCGCCGCATCTCAGCCCCCATCTCAGCCCCCGATCAGCGGCAGCGCCAGCATCATGGTCAGCACGAACGCGTTCATCAGGTCGACGAAGAACGCCCCGGCCAGCGGCGTGATCAGGAAGCTGGTCGGTGCCGGCCCGTAGCGCGCGGTGATGGCGCGCATATTGGCCATGGCGGTGGCGGTCGAGCCCATGTTGAAGCCGATGAACGCGGCCGAGGTGACGGCGGCCTCGTAGTCGCGCCCCATGAAGCGGAAGCACACCAGCACCACGTAGAGGATGATGAACACCACCTGCATCGCGATGATCAGCAGGAACGGGCCGGCGGACAGCGCCACGTCGGCCAGGTCCAGCGCCATCATCGTCATCACCAGGAACAGCGACAGGCAGACATTGGTGATCAGGTCGGTGGCGCGGTCGTCAAAGCGCATGCCGGCGAAGGGCAGCAGGTTGCGGATGGCGATGCCGAGCATCATGCACCAGAGGAAGCCCGGGATGGTGATGGCGCCGGTCGGCATCTGCGCGGCGATCCAGCGCCCGCCGATTACCGCGGCCAGGATGCCGGCCAGCGACGCCAGCGCGCCCACCGTGGTGATGGGCGAGACCGCCGCCGCTTCCTCCTCGGTGTCGCCGGCCTCGCGCGCGGTCGAGCGCAGCCGGTAGCGCGAGATCAGGTATTGCGCCACCGGTCCGCCGATGATGCCGCCGACGATCAGCCCGACCGTGGCCACCGTCATCGACAGGTCCATCACCGCCTGCAGGTTGTTGACCTCGGCAAAGCGCTCGGCATAGGCCGCGCCGGTGCCGTGCCCGCCCACCAGCGTGATGGAGCCGCTCACCAGGCCGAAGATCGGGTGCAGGTCCAGCACCCGCGCCATGGCCACGCCGACCACGTTCTGCACCACGATATACGGCAGCAGGATGATGATGAAGATGACCAGCGCCTTGCCGCCGCGCTTGAGCATGCGCAGGTCGGCGCAGAGGCCGACGCCGCCGAAGAACATCAGCAGCAGCACCGGCTTCATGCCGGGATCGATCACCACGCGGAAGTTCACCGCCGCCAGCGCCGTCGACGCGACGATCGCGAACAGCAGGCCACCGGTGACGGGATCGGGAATGTTGTAGCGCGACAGCACGCCGACGCTGCGGTTGACCAGCGTACCGATCAACAGCACCACCACGGCGGTCAGCAATGAGGCCAGCAGGTCAAGGTTCATCGGGGGCGTCCTGACGCGTAGCATGCATCACTACGGGTTGTAGTCGGACACGGGGGAGAAGGCAAGGAAAGGATGGGCCGCGCCAGGGCGATGGTGTTCTCCCTCTCCCCTCATGGGGAGAGGGGAGCAAACCGGCAGCAGCGCGCATAGGTCAACGCGCCCGCAACGCCTCCACGATATTCATCCGCGCCGCCCGCACCGCCGGCAGGAATCCCCCCACCAGCCCCATCGCCATCGCGAACGCCAGCGTTTGCAGCGCAATCGCCGGGGTCAGGATAAAGCGGAACGACAGATCGGCGAAGGTCTGGAAATTGGTGGTCGAAAACGAAGCGAACTGCATCAGCGCCGCGCACGCCAGGCCCGCGGCGCCGCCGACCAGGCCCAGCAGCGCGGCTTCGGCCAGGAACGCGGCCAGCACGCTGGCGCGCTGGAAGCCCAGCGCGCGCAGCGTGCCGATTTCCGCCACGCGGTTGGCCACCGAGGCGTACATGGTGATCATGGCGCCGATCATCGCCGCGATCGAGAAGATGGTCGACAGCGTAAAGCCCAGGATATTGATAAAGCCCGACAGGGCCTTGGACTGGTCGCTGTAGAAAGCCTGCTCGCGCTTGGCCTCGTCGGCCAGGCGCGGATCGACGTCGAGATCGGCGCGAAAGCGCTCGAACAGCGTGGAATCGGCCAGCCGGACCACCATCGACGAATACGAATTGCGCCGGAACGATTGCATCAGCTGGTCCACGTCGCCCCAGATCTCGGAGTCGAAGCCGCTGCCGCCGGCGTCGAAGTGGCCCACCACCGTCCAGTCGCGCTGCGCAAAGCGCAAGTGTCCGCCGATCTGCACGCCGGCAAAGCCGCCGGCAATGCTGCTGCCGACGATGATCTCGGACGAGCCCGGCCGGAACATGCGCCCGGCCACCAGCCGCACCTGCGGGCGCAGGTCCATGCCCGCCGGCGAGATGCCGCGGATCACCACGTTGGACGGCTGGCCGGTGCTGGCCTTGGTCAGCGAGATCAGCACCACGGCCTCGCGCGACGCCAGCGGCCGGCCGTCGCGGCCCATGGCCACGGCCGGGTGCATCTCGATGATGCTGGCCTGGTCGCGGTTGACAGCGCTCTGGATCTCGGTCTCCGCGCCCTTGCGGATCACCACCACGTTGTCGTGCTCGCCGGTGGTGACCAGGGTCTTCTTCAGCCCGGCGTCGAGCATCAGCATGGTGGCGAAGACAAAGACCACCAGCGCCAGGCCGGCCGCGGTCAGCGCGGTGGTCAGGCGCCGGGCCCACAGGTTGCGCGCGATATAGGTCAGCGGGATCGCCACGGCAGTCTCCCTGGCGCTAGCCGATGGCCCGCAGGCCCTCGACGATGCGCACGCGCGCCGCCTGCACGGCCGGCACGATGCCGGCAAACATGCCCACCGCCAGCGCGCATGCCGCCTGCAACTGCATGGTCTGCGGCGATACCGTGAACACCGGGAACACGCCGCCCACCGCCTGCTTGAAGGCGCTGGCCACCGGCGGCGTGGCCAGCATGCCGAGCGCGCCGCCGGCCACGCACAGCGCCAGCGATTCGCCGAACACCAGCAGCGCCAGGAAGCCCGGGCCGAATCCCAGCGCCTTGAGCGTCGCGTATTCCACGGTGCGCTCGCGCGCGCTCATGGCCATGGCGTTGGCCATCACCGCCATGATGATCACGATCACCACGTACGACACCACGCGGATCGCCGCGATGATCTGGTTCGACATCGCGACAAAGCCCAGCTGGAAGGCCTGCTCGGTTTCGGTCAGGGTTTCGGCCAGCGAATTGCGGAACACGCCGTCGACCTGGCGCGAGATCGCCGCGGTGTTGTCGGGGTTGCCGACGCCCAATATATAGACGCCGACCTGGTCGGCCTGGCGCGGGGTGCGCTTGCGCACGGTCTCGTTCAGGTATTCCCAGTGGAACACCATCTGCCGCGTGATGGTGCTCTCGTCGCGCCCGTCCATGATGCCGCGCACCACGAACTCCCAGGTCCCGGGATAGATGGTGCCCTTGATGGGGATGACGTCGCCCACCTTGAAGCCGAACTGGTCGGCCAGCTGGCGCCCCACCAGCGCGCCCTTGCGGTCGCGCTGGTAGTCGGCGCGCTGCGCGTCCGGGACGATGAACTCGGGGTAGAGGTCCAGGTAGTTGTCGGAGACCGCGAACTGCGCGAAGAAGTTCTTGGGATCGCGATAAACTCCGCCAAACCAGTTGGAGCGCGCCACCATGGTCACGCCGTCGATGCCCTTGATGCGGCTTTCGTAGCTGAGCGGCAGCGGAAACACCAGCGAGATCGCATTGCGCGTGACCAGCCGCGCGCTGGAGGCGGCCGAGGCACCGGCATACCAGGCATCGATCACGGTCTGCAGCAGCCCGAACGCCAGCACCGCGATCACCAGCCCGAACACCGTCAGCGTGGTGCGCAGCTTGTGCCGCAGCGCATTGCGGGCGATCAGCTTGAGCGCGTACATGGTGAATCGAGGCTAGGCCGGCTCGCCACGGATCAGCTCCCCCTTTTCCAGGTGCACCAGCGAGCCGGCCGCGGCGGCGGCGTGCGCATCGTGCGTGACCATGATGATGGTCTTGCCGGCATCGGCGTTGAGTCGCTGCATCATCGCCAGGATCTCGGCCGCCGAGGTGCGGTCGAGATCGCCGGTGGGCTCGTCGGCGACGATCAGCGCGGGGTCGGTGATCAGCGCGCGCGCGATCGCCACGCGCTGCTGCTGGCCGCCCGACAGCTCCGACGGATAATGGCTCATGCGGTCGGCGAGGTTGACCATGTCCAGCACCAGTTCCACGCGCGCGCGCCGCTCCGCGCGCGGCAGGCGCGTCAGCATCAGCGGCAGCTCGACGTTCTCGAACGCGGTCAGCACCGGCATCAGGTTGTAGAACTGGAAGATAAAGCCGACATTGGCGGCGCGCCAGTCGGCCAGCGCCGCTTCGGGCAACTGCGTGATGTCCCGCCCCGCGACGCGCAGCGTGCCGCGGTCGGGCCGGTCGATGCCGGCAATCAGGTTCAGCAGGGTGCTCTTGCCCGAGCCGGACGGCCCCATCAGCGCGACGAAATCGCCTTCGCCGATCTCCAGCGAGATATCGGTCAGCACCGGCACCGTCTGCATGCCGCGCCGGTAGGACTTGGCGACGTGGTCGATCTGCACCAGCGGCGCGGCGCTCATGCGGGCCTCACTCATGGCTTGGCCGTGGTCACGCGGCTGCCGTCGCTGATCTGGTCGCCGGGCGACAGCACCACCACGTCGCCCGGCTTGACGCCCTGCACGGCCACCAGTTCGCCCAGCTTGGCGCCGGTCTTGACCGTCATCTCGTGCGCCTTGCCGTCCCGGACCACATAGACCACCTGGCGGCCGTCGCGCGTGGCGATTGCCGCCGGCTGCACCGCGACCACCGGCTGGCGGTCCTGCGCGGTGGCCGCGCGCGACAGGAAGGCAATCTTGGCGCTCATGTCCGGCAGCACGCGCGCATCGCGGTCGACAAAGCGCACCTTGACCAGCACGGTGGCCTTGGAGCGGTCCACCGTCGGCACGATGCGCGAAACCTGTCCGGCCAGGCGCAGGCCGGGCAGGGCGTCGAGCAGCAGCTCGCAGGGCTGGTCGACGCGGATCCGGGCGATATTGGATTCGGCGACATCGGCCTCGACTTCCAGCGTTTCCATGTCGGCGATGGTGACGATCGCGCCCTTGGTGTCGGCCGCGGCGGAGAAGGGCGTGATGTTGTCGCCCACGTTGGCATGCTTGACCAGCACCACGCCGTCGAACGGCGCGCGCACCACGGTCTGCTCGACCGCCACCTCGGCCGCGCGCGCATTGGCCTGCGCCGACACCACCGACGCGCGCGAGCTGTTCACTGAGGCCCGCGCCTTGTCGAAGCGCGCCACGTCGGCATCGTACTGGGTGCGCGAGATCGCGTTCGGCACGATCAGGATCCTGGAACGGCGCAGGTTCACCTCCGCGTCCTTCAGCTCGGCCTGCTGCAGCGCCAGGTTGGCCTGCGCCACCTGCACCTGCGCCTGGGCCTGCGCGAACGACGCGGCCACGTCCTTGCTTTCCAGCCGCGCGATCACCTCGTCCTTCTTCACGCGCGAGCCTTCCAGCACGCCCAGCCATTCCAGCCGGCCCTGCGCCTTCGACGCAACCGCCGCCTTGCGCTGCGGCACGACATAGCCGGTCGCGTTCAGCATCGTGAAGTTCTGCGTGGGGTAGGCCGAGGTGACGGTGGCGGTCTGCACCGGCCGCGGGCTGGCCAGCCGGATGGCAATGCCGGCCAGCGCCAGCAGCACCAGCGCGATGGCCGCGTAGCGCAGCCATCGGCGCCGCGGGCGCAAATGCACGCCGGCCGCGGCGGCTTGCCGGTCGATCTTGAGCCTGGACAGGTCGTGGTCAGCCACTGCGCGCTTCCTTTTGCCGGAATGGGCGGGGCTGTCAGTATAGCGGTGATAAGGCGAGACTTCGTGGCGTGCGAGGCAGCCAACGACCACTTGATTGCTCCCTCTTCCGCGTGCGGGAGACGGGCGCAAAGCGGCAGCACAAATTGAGGCAGCCATCTAATGCTCGCCCTCCACCGCCAGCTTCAGCTTGCCCAGCGCAAACTCCCATTGCCGCCCGATCGCTTCCAGCGACCGGCGCGCGGCATCGAGCTGGCCGGGCTCGAATTGCCACAGGCGCTCGCGTCCGGCGCGGCTGTCGTGCACCAGCCCGGCCTGCGCCAGCACCTGCAGGTGCTTGGTCACAGCCTGCCGCGTCATGGCGCTGCCCGCGGTCAGCTGCGCGATCGACATCGCACCGCCGGCGCACAGCGCCGCCACCAGCCGCAGCCGCGTTTCGTCGCCAAGCGCCGCAAAGACCGCGGCGGATTGCCGCAGTTCAGGCGCTTCAGGCAGCGCCGGCGACATGCTTGCGGATATTGTCGACCTGCGCATCCCAGCCGCCGCTGTTGATACGGAACGCTTCCTGGCGGCGTTCCGGCGGGATCCGGTCAAAGCCGGACTCGACCACGGTGAGCATGGTGCCGCCTTCCACCTCGCGCAGCGTGAACTCCACCAGCGTGGCCGGCTCGTCCGAGTAGTCGCGCCCGCGCTCCAGCGGCGCCGGATGCCAGCGCCACGACAGCAGCCGTTCCGGCTCCATGCGTTCGACGTGGACGTCGAACTTCAGGTATTCGTAACCCGGATAGGTGATGCTGCCCACCACGCGCTGGCCAGGCGCGAAGGTGGCGCCGTCGAAGCGGACGCCGAACCAGCTGCCGAAGGTATCGGCATCGGTCAGCGCGTGCCAGACGCGCGCGACCGGGGCTTCGATCAGGATGCTGCGTTCGATGCGGTCGGTGTCGGAAGGCATGGGCGATCTCCTGGGGGGATTGATATGCAACTAAGTGGTTGCATATTAGGCGACGGGATCGGTTACCGCAAGCGATGTCGCAGGGATTCCGGACCCAATCCCCCGTTGTGCCGCACAGGCTTCACCGCCGTCCGGCGATGAAGCTCCTGTCGCCCGCTACACCCCGCGCCACACCGGCTTGCGCTTCTCCACGAAGGCCTTCAGTCCCTCCTTGCGATCTTCCGATTCGATCGCCACGGCGGCGATGGGCATCTGCTTCTCCCAGGCTTCTTCATCCGTCCAATTGGCGGACTGGAAGATGATTTCCTTGGCCGCCGCAAGACCCGTCGGGCCGTTGGCCATCAGCTTTTGTGCCAGGGCCAGTGCTTCGTCCAGCGCCTGCCCGGGCTCGACCACGCGGTTCACCAGCCCCAGCGGTGCGAAGAAAGATGGATCCTTCAGCTCGCCCGTCAGTGCGAGCTCCATGGCGATGTGGTAGGGGATGCGCCGCGGCAGCCGGAACAGCCCGCCGCCAATCGCTGCGAGGTTGTGGCGCACTTCCGGCAGGCCCATGCGCGCGTTCTTCGCGGCGACGATCAGGTCGCACGACAGGCACAGTTCCAGTCCACCGCCAACCGCTACGCCTTCGACCGCCGCGATCAATGGCTTGCGCGCGGGCCGTTTGAACACGCCGAAGCCGCCGCGCGGCGGGCGCTCGCGCAGTTCGCCGCGCGCCGCTGCTTTCAGGTCGGCACCGGCGGAGAAGTCGCCGCCGGCGCCGGTGACGATGCCGAGGAACAGGCTGGGATCGTTGTCCAGCTGGTCCATGGCCGCGTTCATCTGCAGCGCGGTCTGCCCGTCGCAGGCGTTCTTCACCTCCGGCCGGTTGATGGTGATGACCAGCACATGGCCATGGCGCTCGGTCAGGACGCGCGGCGTCTGGGTGTCAGTACGGGTATCTGACATGGCGTCTCCTTACAGGGCGAACGAGAAACCGCCGTTGACCGGATAGGTCTGGCCGGTGATCCAGCTGCTGGCATCCGAGGCGAGAAAGGTCACCATGTTGGCGACGTCGTTGGGCCGGCCCGGACGGCGGATCACGTATCTCTCCATGATCTTCTTGGTGCGCTCGGGGTCGGCCTTCAGCCGTGCTTCGATGGCCGGGGTCACCGTGGCCGAGATCGCGACGCAGTTCGCCGTGACGTGGTGGCGCCCCATGGCGCGCGCCACGCCGCGCATGAAGCCGGCCGCGCCGGCCTTGGCGCCGGAATACACCTCCAGGTTCGCTTCGCCCATGCGGCCCGCGTCGGAGATGATGGTGATGATGCGGCCCGACTGGCGCGCGATCATGTCCGGGATCGCGGCGGCGGTGCAGTGGATCACGCCGTAGAAGTTGACGCCGATAAAGCTGTTCCATGCATCGGGGCCGGTCTCCCAGAACGGCTTGCGCGCATCGGCGCTGGGCGTGGCGCCGGCATTGCCGGCGTTGTTGACCAGCACGTCGACACGGCCATAGGCCTCGCGTGCCGTGGCGAACATCGCCTGCACGCTTTCATGGCTGGTCACGTCCGCCTGCACGGCGATGGCGCGGCCGCCGGCGGCGCGCACTTCCTCGGCCACCGCTTCGGCGCGGTCTAGGAAGTAGTCGTTGACCACCACGCCTTCGGCATCGTGGGCGGCGGCATGCAGCGCGATCTGGCGCCCCACGCCTTGCCCGGCGCCGGTCACCAGCATCACGCGTTCGCTGAGGCTGAGCAGGTTGTTCATACGTTTTTCTCCTTGTCTTTCCAGAAGGGCGCGCGCAGGTCGCGCTTGAGCAGCTTGCCGACGGTATTGCGCGGCAGTTCGTCGACGATGCGGATATTGCGTGGGCGCTTGTACGAGGCGAGCTGGCCGACGCAGTGTTCGAGCAGCGCAGGTTCGTCCACGCTCAGCCCGGGCTTGATCTCGCAGAACGCCATCACGCTCTCGCCGAACTCTTCGTCCGGGATGCCGATGACCGCGGCGTCGGCGACGGCAGGGTGGGTTTGCAGCGCCGCCTCGATTTCGGCGGGATAGATGTTCACGCCGCCGGAAATGATCATGTCCTTGGCGCGGTCGCTGATGTAGAGGAAGCCTTCGTCGTCGAGCCGCCCCACGTCGCCGGTGCGGAAGAAGCCGCGCTCGTCGCGCGTGTCGGTGCCGAGCGCGGGGGCGTTCAGGTAGTTGCGGATCGCCACCGGCGTCCAGGCCCAGATCTCGCCGGACTGGCCCGCCGGCAGCACCTGGCCGTCGGCATCGCGGATCTCGATGCGCACGTGGCGGTAGGGGCGGCCGCTCGAGCCGGGCTTGCGACGCTGGTCGCCGGCCATCATGCGGCTGACCATGCCGGTCTCGGTCGAGCCGTAGCCTTCGTAAAGGCAGTCGCCGAGATGCGTGATGATCCATTGCTTGAGCGCATCCGACACCGGCGCCGCGCCGACCGTGATCGACCGCAGTGACGTGAGGTCGTGCTGTGCCACCGTGCCGGGCGGCAGCGCCGCCAGCCGCTTGAACATGGTCGGCACGCCGGTCCAGTGGCTCACACGGTAGCGCTGGATCGCGTCGAGCACGGCGAGCGGGTCGTAGCGCCGGATCATGACGGTGAGCGCGCCGGCCTTCTGCGCCGCCCAAATCTGCGAGGGGCCCGAGCCATGGTGCACGGGCATGGTCAGCAGGAAGCAGGCCTCGGCCGAGGTGGTGCGGTGGGCGCCGACATCCGCCAGATATTCGGTGACGATCGGGTCCGACATATCCGCGCTGCCGCGCATCAGTACCCCCTTGGGCAAGCCGGTGGTGCCGGAGGTGTAGATGATCAGGCCAGGCTGGCCCGCGGAGTATCGCGCGGGGGCAGGGGCGGCGACCAGATCGGCGTAATGGTCAAAGCCCGCCGCCGCGACGTCCAGCGACACCGCGGCCTTCAGCGGCTGGCCGTCGAACGCCGGCAGCAGCGCGGCCGGGTCGGCGTCGTCGCAGACGATGGCGTTGGCGCGGCTGTTGTTGAGGACGTAGCGCACCTCGGCGGGCGTGAGCCGCCAGTTCATGCCCAGCAGCGAGCAGCCGAGCTTGCCGCATGCCGCGGCGATGGCCATCCACTCGAGCCGGATCTGGGTGCGGACCACGACGATGTCGCCGCGGCCCAGCCCGCGCGCCGACAGGGCATGCGCGAGCCGGTTGGCCTGGTCGTCGAGCGCGGCCCAGCTCAGCGCGCGCTCGCCCTCGATGGCGGCGAGCGCATCGGGCCGCGCGCGCGCCCAGTGCTCGACGGTGCCGGGCTGCGGCGCCTGCGCGGTCTCTACGGAAGCTTGCATGTTGTCTCCTTGGGTCCCGGCGGGTCAGGACAGCAGGTGGCGGGCCAGCACGCGGTACTTGTGCAGTTCGGTCGGCCCTTCGTAGATGCGCGCCAGGCGCTGGTGGTTGTACCAATGCGCCAGCGGGTTATCGAGCGCGCAGCCGGCGGCGCCGTAGAGCTGGATGGCACGGTCGATGACGCGATCGACCATCTCGGTGCAGGTCATCTTGACCATGCCGGCTTCGACGCGTGTGTCCTCGCCGGCGTCGTGCCGCTCGGCGCTGCGGTAGACCAGCAGCCGGTTCTGCTGGATTTCCACCCACGAATCGACGATGGCCGACTGCGTCGCCTGCAGCGCGGCCAGCGGCTCGCCGAAGACCTTCCGCTCCTTGCTGTAGGCAATCATCATTTCGAGACAGCGCTGCGCGATGCCGAGCGCGCGCGCGGCCACATCGAAGCGCGCCGCCGACAACGCCTGCTGCGCCTGGCGGAAGCCGCCGCCCTCGCTGCTCACCAGCGCATGCGCCGGCACCCGGCAGTCGTCGAAGATCAGCTCATGCGTGACGAAGCCGCCGAGCATGGGAATCTCGCGCCGGACCATGCCGGGGTTGCCGGTCTCCACTGCGAACATCGAGATGCCGCCGGCGCGCTTTGCCTTGTCGGTGCGCGCCACCACGAAGACCACGTCGGCGTCGGCGACATTGCTGATGAACACCTTGGTGCCGTTGAGCACCCAGCCGCCGCCATCCCCGTCCTGGTCTCCGTCTCCCTGGCGGCGGGCAAAGGTCTGGATGGCGCCGGCAGGGTCGGCGCCGCCGCCGGGCTCGGTCTGGGCAAAGGCCAGCACCTTGGTGTCGTTGAGAAAGGGCTCCAGGTAGCGTTCGCGCTGTTCGCCCTGCAGGCCGTAGAGGTTGGGCAGGGCCCGGCCGCCGAAGCGCAGCGGCGTCAGGCAGCGGAAATTCTCTTCGGTGATGGCCAGCAGCGTAACCAGCGGCAAGCCGGCGCCGCCCAGGTCTTGCGGCACGCCAAGCCGCCACAGTCCGGCCTCCCGGGCCGCGCGCCGCCCAGGCGCGTAGTCGGCGCGCGTGAGTTTTTCGCCCCGGAGGACGCGCGCCTCCAGTGGCATCTGGAAATCGTCGACCAGCCGCCGGACCAGCTCCCGGATGGCGCGCGTCTCCTCGCTGAATGCATACATCGTGGTTCGCTCCTTGTTGGACGGCGTGCTGATATCCCAGCGCGCTAACTTATTAGATAGTGGACTAAGAAATTATGTAAACCTTGGGATAAACCCTAGTCTAGTGCCGTTGAAAGCGGTCGGGATAGGTAAATACCCGTGAATTCACGCGTTTTCTTGATTGGATACTTGCAACGAATCTAATAAGTTACGAGACTTAAAAAACGCCATCACTCTCCATCACGGATGACCGTTCCATGACCGCCCTGCTGAAACCCCAGCTCTACGCCCTGTCGCCTGACGGCGAGCCCGTGCTGCACGGCGCCCGCTGCCGTTGCGGCCATGTGTTCTTTCCCATGCAGGCCTACGGCTGCGAGGCTTGTGGCGCGACCGGGGATGCGCTGACGCCGACGCTGCTGGCGGGCCGAGGCCGGCTGGTGGCCTCGGCGCGGGTCATGCTGCATGCGCGCAAGGACCGCGAGCCGCCGTTCACGGTGGTCACCGTCAGGCTCGACGACGGCCCGGTGCTGCGCACGCTGCTCGACGGCAACCCCGATGTGCCACTGCGCGCGGACCAGCCGCTCTACGCCACGCTTGCCGAGGTCGCCGGTGCTGATGGCGCCGCGCTCGACCTGCGCTTCACCACGCAGCGCTGATTTCCGCCTCACTGCACGATTCCGATATCCCGAGTTCCCGAACGCCATGCAACGCACCCTCAACGACATGCGCCCGGTCTACGTGATCGGCGCTGGCTGGCACCGTTACCAGCCGCTCAGTGAAGACAGCTACGCCACGCTCGGACTTGCCGCCGTGCGCGGCGCGCTGGCCGACGCCGGCATCGAATGGGCGGCGGTGGAGTCCGCCTACTTCGCCAAGGCGCTGCTGCCGATGGCGCCCGGCCGGCCGATGCTGCGCCACCTCGGCGCCACCGGCATTCCGGTCATGCACGTCGAAAACGCGTCGGCCTCGGGCTCGGCCGCGTTTCGCCAGGCGTGCATGGAAGTGGCCAGCGGCATGTGCGAGGTGGCGCTCGCCGTTGGGGTCGACAAGCCCGCGCCGGTGACGCGCGGCGAAGCGGCCATGGGCATTCCGCAACTGGCCGAGGACGCCATCGTTCCTTTTACGCACTTCGCGCTGCTGGCCGACCAGTACGCCCAGCGCCACGGCGTGGACCAGCAGGACTTCGCCCGTGTCGCCGTGAAGAACCATGGCAACGGCGCGCGCAATCCCAACGCGCATCGGCAGCAGGCCCGTTCACTGGAAGAGGTGCTGGGCGGCCGCCCGGTATCCGGCAGCCTGACCACGCTGCAGTGCTGCCCGGTGGGCGAGGGCGCGGCGGCGGTGATCGTCGCCTCCGAAGCGGCCATCCGCCGCCTCGGCGTGGACGGCGGCAAGCCGGTGCGGGTGACGGCATCCGCGGCGCGCAGCCAGCGGCTGTATGAGGACGCCACCCGCTTCGATGCCAACCTGACCGAGGAAACCACGCGTCTCGCCCTGCAGCAGGCCGGACTGCGTCCGGAACAGATCGATGTGCTCGAACTGCACGACGCCTTCACCGTGGAGGAAGTCGAATATGTCGAGGCCATGGGCTTGTGCGGCCCCGGCCGCGCCGTGCCGCTGCTCAGGGAAGGCGCGTGGGACATCGGTGGCCGCTGCGCGGTGAATCCCTCGGGCGGCCTGATTGCCATGGGCCATCCCATCGGCCCGACCGGCATCGGCCAGGTCGGCGAGATCGCGCTGCAGCTGCGCGGCGAGGCCGGCGCACGCCAGCATCCCGGCGCGCGCGTGGGCCTGGCGCACATGGTGGGCGTGGGCGCGGTGTGCTACGTGCACACGCTCCAGCGCGACTGAACAGGCGTTGCAGCGGACAGCGACGTAACAGGACGCATCGAGGGACGGCAAGCCGCGCGCCGACGTGGCACCGGGCAACGGCAGGCACAGACCCGCCGGCTTACAACAGAGGAGACGACATGCGTTGGACAAGATGCGCGCGCCGGGTACAGGCGCGTGCCGGTATCGCGCTGTTGGCGGCGCTCACCGGGTTTGGCGGACTGGCGACAGCGCTGCCCGCGGAAAGCTCCGCCCCGCGCCGCGGCGGCACGCTGACCGTCGGGCTGGCACAGGACCCGGCCGTGGTCGACCCGATCCGTACCGGCACCTTCACCGAGCGGCAGTTGTCGACGCCGGTCTATGAATCGCTGTTCGATATCGACACCCAGGGCCGGGCCGTGCCGTGGCTGGCAGAGAGCTATACCGTGTCGACCGACGGCCTGCGCTACCGCATCCGCCTGCGCCAGGGCATCCGTTTCCACGATGGCACGCCATTCGACGCCGAGGCGGTGGTGGCGAACCTGCGGCGCACGCGTGACCCGGCCAACCGCTGCCGTTGCCTGAGCAGCATGCGCGAGATCCGCGAGGTGCGTGCGCTCGACCCGTCGACTGTGGAATTCGTGCTGAGCGAACCCAATGCCGCACTGCCGACGGTGCTGGCCGATGCCCCGGGCATCATGGTCTCGCCCAAGGCCTTCAAGGCCGACCCGGCCGGCATCGGCACGCGCCCGGTTGGCACCGGCCCGTTCCGCTTTGTCGAATGGGTGCGCAACAGCCGCTTCGTGGTGGCGCGCAATCCGGACTACTGGCGCCCGGGCGAGCCTTATCTCGATCGTGTCGTGTTCCGCGGCATGCAGAATCCGGAGACGCGGGAATCGGCATTCCTGTCGGGACAGACCGACATGATCCTGCAGCCCACCACGCGCTTCATCTACACCATCCGCGCCGACAAGCGCGTGGCGCTGTACTACCCTGACGGCTTCGGCACCGAGGGCATTTACTTCAACTTCAACCAGCCGCCGCTGGATGACCTGCGCGTGCGCAAGGCGGTGGCCCACGCCATCGATCGCCCGCTGCTGGCGCGCACGCTCGGCTTCGGCGTGCCCAGCCTGGCTTACAGCCCCTTCGGCAAGGGCGTGGCCGGCATCACCCAGCCGACCGAGGTCTACCCGAAGTACGACCTGGCGCGGGCCCGGGCGCTGCTGGCCGACTACGGCAAGCCGGTGTCGTTCACGCTGCAGTTCAACAACAGCCCCGACACCCGCAACCTGGCGCAGGCGCTGCAGCAGATGTGGGAGGAGGCCGGCATCAAGGCGGAGCTGGTGCCGTTCGACCAGAATCGGCTGGTGCAGAACATGACCTCGCATCAGTTCGAGGCGAGCATCTTCCGCTTCACCGGCCGGGCCGACCCGCATTCCAATGCCTTTATCTTCTTCCACTCACGCTTCGCGCCGGTCAAGCCGAGCAGCAACTACGGCGGCTACCGCAACGCCCGCGTCGACCGCCTGCTGGAGGACGGCATGCGCACCAGCGACCCGGCGCGCCGCGCCGCGATCTACAGCGACTTCGCCCGCGTGCTGGCCACCGAGGTCATGCCCTACGCCTTTCTCTACAACGTGAGCGACACCATCGCCGCGCGCAAGACCGTGCACGGCATCACCGTGGTGCCGGACGGCCTGGTGCGTTTCGGCGGCATCTGGCGCGAAACGGGAGGCCATGCACGATGAAACTCAAACGCTTGCTGACCGGCGCACTGACGGTGGCGGCCACCCTGGTTGCCGTGTCCATGGTGAGCTTCCTCCTGGTGGCGCTGCTGCCGGGCGATATCGCCCTGATCATCCTGGGCGACGCCGCCACGCCCGAGCGCGTCGCCGCACTGCGGCTGGAGCTGGGGCTGGACCGGCCGCTGCCGCTGCGCTACCTGAGCTGGCTGTGGGACGTGCTGCACGGCGACCTCGGCCACGCCATCCATTCCGGCGAGGCGACACTCGACGTGATCCTGTCGCGCCTGCCGGTAACGATCGAGCTGGTGCTGCTGACGCAGGTGGTCGCGCTCGGGCTGGCGGTGCCGCTGGGCATCCTCAGCGCCTACCGCCGCGGCAGCAAGCTGGACCATGGCGTGCTGGCCGGCTGCCTGGCGCTGTTGTCGACGCCGGCCTTCGTGCTGGCGCTGGGGCTGGTCTACGTGCTGGCGCTGCGGCTGCAATGGCTGCCGGCCACCGGCTACGTCAGCCTGTCGGAAAGCATCACCGGCAACCTCGAGAGCATGGTGATGCCGGTGCTGTCGCTGGCCCTGATCGAAGTGCCGGTGTACCTGCGCCTGCTGCGCAGCGAGATGGTCGGCACGCTGCAGCAGAACTACATCGCGCTGGCGCGCGGCATGGGCCTGCCCACCTGGCGCATCCTGTTCGAGAACGCGCTGCGGCCGTCGTCGCTCAACCTGATCACCGTGGTCGGCGTGAACATGGGCCGGCTGATGGGCGGTGCCATCGTCATCGAGACGCTGTTCGCGCTGCCCGGGGTAGGACAGTTGCTGGTGGAGTCGATCTACCAGCAGGAGTACCTGATGACGCAGGGCATCGTGCTCTTCGTCGCGATCCTGTTCATTCTCGTCAACCTGCTGACGGACCTGGCCTACGCCCTGGTCGATCCCCGTCTGCTTCGCGATGCCGAAGGCTGACCATGCGACTATCCCCGAAGCTCTACCTGTTCTCGGTGGCCTGGCTGGTGCTGGTGGCCGGCGCCACGCTGCTGGCCGACTGGCTGCCGCTGCGCGACCCGATGCGCCTGCACCTGGCCGACATGCTGGCCCCGCCCGACGCCACCCGCTGGTTCGGCGCCGACTCGCTCGGCCGCGACGTGCTGGCGCGCACGCTGTACGGCTTCCGCATCACCGCGGTGGTCAGCCTGGGCTCGGTGACGCTGGCGCTGCTGGTCGGCGGCACGCTGGGCGTCTGCGCGGGCTATTTCCGCGGCTGGGTCGAGCGCGCCATCCTGATGCTGTCGAACGTGATGCTGGCGTTTCCGCCGCTGGTGCTGGTGATTGCCATGGTGGCCTATCCCGGGCCGCCGCTGGTGAAGGTGGTGGTGGCGCTCGGCATCGTGTTCGTGCCGGCGGTGATCCGCATCGCGCGCGCCAACACGCTGCGGCTTGGCGAGCAGCAGTTCGTCACCGCCGCGCGCGCGGCCGGCATGGGACACGCCCGGCTGATCGTGCGCGAGCTGCTGCCCAACCTGGTGCCGGCGCTGCTGGCCTACAGCCTGCTGCTGGTTGCGATCGGCGCGCTGGCCGAGGCCGCGCTCAGCTTTCTCGGGCTGGGCGTGCCGCCGCCAGCACCGTCGCTGGGCTCGATGATGGCGAGCGAGCAGTCGCGCGTGGTGGAAGGGCCGCATGCGGTGTTCTTCCCGGCCGGCATGCTGTTCCTGACGATTTTCGCCCTGAACCAGGTGGGCGAAGAACTCCAGCGCCGTCTCGACGGCAGGGCGAGGGCCGCATGATGACATCCGTCGCATCTCACACTACGTCCGCCGGCCAGCCGCTGCTCGCGGTCACCGACCTCAGGACGGAATTCGTGCTGCCGCAAGGCCTGCTGCGCGCCGTCGACGGGGTCTCGTTCACGCTCGAGGCCGGCAAGACCCTCGGCGTGGTCGGCGAATCGGGCTCGGGCAAGTCGGTGCTGGCGCGCAGCCTGATCGGCCTGCTGCCCGCGGGCGTGGCCCGCACCCCCGCCGGGCGCATCGATTTCAACGGGCGCGACCTGCGCCAGCTCGGCGAGCGCGACATGCGCGGCGTGCGCGGCAAGGAGATCGCCATGATCTTCCAGGACCCGCTCACCTCGCTCAACCCGGTGCTGACCATCGGCCGCCAGCTCGAGCAGGTGCTGCGCCAGCACACCGACCTGTCGGCGCGCGCCGCGCGCGAGCGGGCGGTGGAACTGCTGGCGGACGTCGGCATTGCCGATCCGCGCCAGCGTGCCGGCGAGTACGCGCACCGCCTGTCGGGCGGCATGCGCCAGCGCGTGGTGATCGCGATCGCGCTGGCCTGCACCCCGCGCCTGTTGATCGCCGACGAGCCCACCACCGCGCTCGATGTCACCGTGCAGGCGCAGATCCTGGACCTGCTGCGCCGCCTGCAGAAGCGCCACGCCATGGCGATGCTGCTGATCACGCACAACTTTGGCGTGGTCGCCGAAATGTGCGACGACGTCGCCGTGATGTACGCCGGCCGCATGGTGGAGCAGGGCAGCGTCGCCGACGTGCTGCAGCGCCCGCGCATGCGCTATACGCACGCGCTGCTGCAGTCGGTGCCGCGCGCCGACGCCGAACCGCATGCGCGCCTGCCGGCCATCCCGGGCCAGCCGCCTGACCTGAGCGCGCCGCCGGCCGGCTGCCGCTTTGCGCCGCGCTGCGCTGCCCGCGCCGGGCAATGCGACAGCGCCGTCCCGGCCGCCATGCCCGCCGGCGGTGGCCATTTCTATGCCTGTTGGCATCCTGTGCAGGAGAACCTGACGTGACCGCCCGACTTCCTACCCCGGTGCAGGACACCGCCACGCTGCTGCGCGCCCGCAACCTGGTGCAGACCTACCATGCCAGGGGCGGCCGCCGCGTGCAGGCGCTCTCCGATGTCTCCTTCGACCTGCGCCGCGGCGAAACGCTCGGCGTGGTGGGCGAGTCCGGCTCTGGCAAATCGACGCTGGCGCGCGCGCTGATGGCGTTGCCGGCGCCGCAGTCCGGCTCGGTCGATTTCGACGGCGTGCCGCTGGCCCAGGCACGCGGCGCCGCCTTGCGCGCGCTGCGGCGGCGCATGCAGATGGTGTTCCAGGACCCGATGTCCTCGCTCAACCCCGGCCAGCGCATCCTCGACATCGTGCAGATGCCGCTGGTGGTGGCGGGCGAGGGCAGCGCCGCCGAGCGCCGCGCCCGCGCCGCGCAGGCGCTCTCGGACGTGGGGCTGGACGCCAGCGTGGTCGGCAAGCGCCGGCCGTGGGAGCTGTCCGGCGGCCAGTGCCAGCGCGTCAGCATCGCGCGCGCGCTGGTGCTGCGCCCGCAGCTGCTGGTATGCGATGAACCGGTCTCGGCGCTCGATGTCTCGGTCCAGGCGCAGGTGCTGAACCTGCTGGAAGACGCCAAGGCGGCCCATGGCCTGACCCTGCTGTTTATCTCGCATGACCTGGGCGTGGTGCGCAGCGTCAGCGACCGGGTCATGGTGATGTATCTTGGCAAGGTGTGCGAACTGGCGCCGGCGGGCTCGCTTTACCGCGCGCCGCGCCATCCGTACACTGCCACGCTGCTGGCCTCGGTGCCGTCGCCGGACCCTGCCCGCCGCCTGCTGCGGCCGGCGCTGGCCCACGGCGAGACGCCGTCGCCGCTGGACGTGCCGTCCGGCTGCCGCTTCCGCACGCGCTGCGCCCGCGCCAGCGAGCGCTGCGCGCGCGAGGCCCCCGCGCTGCAGGCCTGCGCGGACGCGCCCGGGCACGCCGTTGCCTGTCATCACCCGCTGCCGTTGTCATGACCCCGGGCAGCGCCGCAAGTCATTCAGAGAGTCGCCATGAGTTTGCAGTCCGAGTCCGCCGCACCCGCCGCCGATGCCGAAAGCAAGACCAACGCCGAGCTGCGCGAGGCCGCCATCAGCCGGATGATCAACGTCGCGATCCAGCTGATCGCCAGGAACGGCGCGTCGCGGCTGTCGCTGGTGGACGTGGGACGCGAGGCCGGCTACAGCCACTCGCTGCCCAATTACTACTTCAAGAGCAAGACGCGGCTGCTGTTGCAGGTCTACCAGTTCATCGTCGACCGGTTCCGGCGCCGCTTCGCGCAGTGGTCGCGCGAGCACAGTCCGGTCCGCGTGCGGCCGGGGCTGACCAACCTCGAGGCCACCGTGCGCGCCTATGTCGGCATGGCCGGCGCGGACCCGGTGCCGTCGCGGGCGCTGCACATCCTGTGGGGGGAATCGTTCTCGTCGATGCCCGAGCTGCAGCAGATGGCGCGGCCCATCAATGCCGAGAGTGTCGCGGCGTTCGCCGCGCAGGTGCGCATCGGCATCGCGCGCGGCGAGATCGCCAGCGACGTCGATCCGGAGATGTTCGGTCTGATCCTGCTGGGCACGCTGCGCGGCGTGACGGCGCAGTCGCTGATCGACCCCGAACACGTGGACCTGCCCGCGCTGGGCGAAATGCTGATCCGCATCTTCCGGCAGGGCATCGCCGCGCCGGCGGCGCCTGCCGATGCCGCTGCCACGGATGCCCCGGATGCTGCCGCACCGGCACCGATGCCACCCGACTGAATCTCCTGGAATCCCTTGCCATGACCTTGCCCGCCTCACTCGCCAGCCGCCTGCGGCTGCCCCTGATCGCCGCGCCCATGCTGCGCGTTTCCGGTCCCGACCTGGTCTCGGCCGCCTGCCGCAGTGGTGTGATCGGATCCTTTCCCACCGTCAACGCGCGCTCGGCCGAGGAACTGGATGCATGGCTGACGCGGGTCGCCGCGGACTGCGCCGCAGTCCATGGCCCGACCGCGCCGGCCTGCCCGAACCTGATCATGCGCCGCAAGCCGGAGATGCTGGCCGAGGACGTGGCGGTACTGGTCAGGCACAAGGTCGAGATGGTGATCGCCAGCGTCGGCTCGCCGGCCGCGGTGGTCAAGCCGCTGCACGACGTCGGCTGCATGGTGCTGGCCGACGTGGCCACGCTGCGCCATGCCGAGAAGGCGCTGCAGGCGGGCGCCGACGGGCTGGTGCTGCTCACCGCCGGTGCCGGCGGCCAGACCGGCTGGCTCAATACCTTTGCCTTCGTGCGCGCGGTGCGCCAGATGTTCGACGGCCCGCTGGTGCTGTCCGGCGGCATTTCCGACGGCGCCGCGCTGTGGGCGGCGCGCGTGCTGGGCTGCGACCTCGGCTGCATGGGCACGCGCTTTATCGCCACGCCCGAGAGCATGGCCAGCGACGCGTATCGCCAGATGCTGGTCGACAGTTCGCTCGACGACGTCATGCTGACGCAGGCCTTCACCGGCCTGGACACCAATATGCTGCGCCCGTCAGTCGTTGCCGCCGGCCTCGATCCCAAGGCGCTGGCAGGCCCCATCACGCCGCAGCGGGCCGCGGAGCTGTATAGCGAGCACCACAACGGCGGGCGCGCGCCGCGCCGCTGGGTCGATGTCTGGAGCGCGGGCCATTCGGTGTCGGGAGTCGACGCGGTGCGGGACGTGGCCGGGCTGGTGGACGAGTTGTCGGCACAGTACAAGGCCGCGCAGCACGACACCAGTGACCTGCTGGCCGCGGCCTGACGCCATGGACACCCGCGCAATCGGCTCGGCGCCGGACCCCGTGCTCCAGACCCGGCTGACCACACTGCTGGGCATCCGCTATCCCATCCTGCTCGGCGGCATGCACCACCTCGGCACCTCCGGTGTGGTGGCCGCGGTGGTCAATGCCGGCGCCATGGGCTTCATCACGGCACGCTCGTTCGAATCGCTGGACGACTACCGCGCAGACCTGCGCCGCTGCCGCGCGCTGACCGGCGGGCGCCCGTTCGGCGTCAACCTGACGATTTCCCGGCGCGAGGGCTTCAACCGGCTGGTGCCGGACTGGATCCGCATCGCCTTCGAAGAGGGCGTGCGCCTGTTCGAGGGCGCCGGCAGTTCGCCCGAGGCGCTGGTCGGCCCCATCCATGACTGCGGCGGCATCCTGGTCCACAAGTGCCCGAGCGTGCGCCATGCGGTGACGGCGCAGCGGCTGGGCGTCGACGCGGTGGCGCTGGTCGGGCTGGAGGAGGGCGGCCATCCGGGCGCCAACCAGCTGTCGGCCTTCGTCAATGGCGCCTTTGCGCTGGAGCGGCTGGAGTTGCCGCTGGTGATCGGCGGCGGCATCGGCAGCGGCAGGCAGATCGCCGCTGCGCTGGCATTGGGAGCCGATGGCGTGGTGATGGGCAGCCGCTTCATGGTCGCCAGCGAAATCGCCGCGCACGATGCGCTGAAGCAACGCATCATCGCGTCGGACGAGCATTGCTCGACCACCATCCTCGGCAGTCTTGGCGATACCTGGCGCGTGCTCGCCAACGACAGCGCCCGCGCGGTGCAGCGCCTCGAGGCGCAAGGGGCGCGCAATCACGCGGCCTTCGGCGACCTGATCCTGTCGTCGCGCACACGGCAGCGTGTCTATCTGGACGGCGAGGTCGACGCGGGAATCGTGTCGCTCGGCCCGGCGGGGGGCTTCGCGGATGCGATCGAACCCGCCGGCCGGATCGTGGCGAGGCTGGTGGCCGATGCGCGCGCCGCCTGCGACGCGCTGGCCCACCGCAGGACTGCGTTGCCGGCGTAAGCCTGCGGCTGGGTCACAGATCCAGCACCAGCCGCTGTCCCCTGCAGCGCGACACGCACAGCATCATCGTCTTCTGCGCCGCCTTCTCCGCATCGGACAGGTACTGGTCACGATGGTCCGCTTCGCCCTCCAGGATGGCGGTCTCGCAGGAGCCGCAGATGCCCTCGCGGCACATGCAGTCCACCTTGATCCCGGCCTTCTCGATCGCGCGCAGCAGCGATTCGTCGGCGCCCACCTGCAGCGTCATCCCGCTCTTGTTCAGCACGGCCTCGAAGGCGCCGCCGGTGGCGTCGACCTCGTTGCGGAACTGCTCGAAGTGAATGCGGCCGGCGTCCCAGCCGGCGGCGCGCGCGGCGTTGACCACGGCGTCGTTGAGCGGGGCCGGGCCGCACACGTAGACGTGGGTGTCGTCCGGCTGTGCGGCGATCAGCGCGGCGATGTCGAGCAGGGTGCCGCTGTCGCTTTCATACAGGTGCAGCTGGCCCGGCTGCAAGGTGGCAGGCAGGACGTCGAGGAAGGCGGCGGACTGGGCGTTGCGGAAGCAGTAGTGCAGGTCGAAGTCGGCACCGCGCGCGGCCAGGGCCTGGATATGCGTCATGAATGGCGTGATGCCGATGCCGCCGGCGATCAGCAGGTGGCGGCCGGCGCCGTGGTCCAGGCTGAACAGGTTGCCGGGCGCGCCGATGCGCAGTTCGTCGCCTTCGCGCACCTGCTCGTGCATGAAGCGTGAGCCGCCACGCGAGGCTTCTTCCAGCCGCACGGCGATCTGGTAATGGCCGGGCTCGCCGAGCGTGCTGGTGAGCGAATAGGCGTTGCGCAGCCGGCCGCCGTCCATGTGGACGACGACGTGGCTGCCGCTGTCGAAGGCGGGCAGCGCGCCGCCGTCGCAAGGTTGCAGGGTGAAGCGCTTGATGCCGGCGGCCAGCGGCTCGACGCGGCCGACGCGAACGCGGAGCGTGTCAGTCATGGCGGTACCTCGGAATTCAGGGATTGCGGAAAACGCGGGAAAAGCGAGAAATGCGGGAGGGAAGGCGGACCGGCATGGCGCCGGCCCGCCCGGGGCGATCAGGTAATGACCGTCAGCCTGGCGGCAATCCACACCACCAGTCCGCCGACGACCAGCGCCACATAGGGCAGCATGCCGGCGCGCGCGTTGGGCAGTTCCATGTCGCGGCGCATCGACTCGGGGAAGCGGCCCTTGTCCTGGATGTAATGGCGGTAGATAAAGACCGGCACGATCAGCAGCGCGGCGATCAGGCCGTTGCGCAGCGTGTGTTCGCCCTGGAAGTTGGCGCCGGCGCCGACGAAGGCCAGGTCGAAGAAGCCCAGGAACGCGCCCAGCGCCAGCAGCCAGTTCTTGCACTTGTACGGGCGCGGCCAGTCGGGACGGTCCATGCGGTGGATCCAGCCCGACTGCAGGTTCAGGAACACGAAGATCATGTAGCAGACGTTGGAGATCGACAGCACTGCCATGTAGTTCGACATCAGCAGCAGGAACAGGTTGAACAGCAAGTCCGTCCACATCGCGCGCGTGGGCGAGCCGTGCTCGTTCACGTGCGAGAGGTAGCGCGGCAGCCAGCCGTCGACCGAGGCCTGGTACAGCGTGCGCGACGAACCCATCATCGAGGTCATCACGATCAGCAGGATCGCCAGCACCAGCATCACCACGATCACGTTGAACACCACCGCGCCGCCGCCGACGAACCTGGCCATTGCCGCGCCCACGCCGGAGCCGTCGATGATGTCGGGCGCCAGCATGCCCTGCAGCCCGAGCGAGCCCTGGAAGGCGATCGGCACCGCGATGAACATGAACAGGCACAGCACGCCGGACCAGAAGATCGCCTTGAAGGTGTCCTTCTGCGGGTCCTTGAACTCGCGGGTGTAGCACACCGCGGTCTCGAAGCCGAAGGTCGACCAGCACGCCAGGAACATCGCGCCCATCGCCGTGCTGATGCCGGCGGCGTTCCAGCCGCCCAGCACCGCGGCACCCGAAGCGTCATGCGTCAGCGGCAGCAACGGAAAGAAGCTGGTCGAAGGCATGTCGCCGGTGAACAGCGGCACCAGCGCGATCACCACCAGCGGCGTCAGCGAAGCGATGCCCAGGATGCGCTGCGTGGTCGCGGCGGCGGAAGCGCCGCTGTGCTGCAGCTTGAAGGTGATCAGCAGGAACGCGGTGGCGAGCAGGAAGGTGGAATTCACCCTCAGCGTCAGGCCCTTGCTGACGAAGCCCAGGTCCACCAGCGTCAGCTGCCAGGTGTTGATGACGGAATCGGCCGGGAACAGCGCGCTCAGCATATAGCCGGCCGCCAGGCTGGTGCCGAGCGCGAGCATCGGCGACCACGCCACCCAGTTGCACCAGACCGAGACCGGTGCGACGAACTTGCTGTAGCGGACCCAGCCCATCGCGCCATACACCGACGCGCCGCCCGACTTGTGCGGATACAGGCCGGAGATCTCGGCGTAGACGAAGCACTGGGCAAAGCCGACCAGGATGGCGAGGATCCAGATCACCCAGGCCGGGTTGCCAATGGTGGCGGACACGCCGCCGATGGTGAAGAGCACGCCCGCCGGCACGCCGCTGGTGACCCAGAAGGCGTCCTTCCAGGTCAGGCTGCGCTGCAGTTCGTGCGATGCGGTGGGTTGCTGGGTTTGCTGCTGGGGTTGCTGCGCGGGGGCGAGCGGCGCCTGCGCGCCGATCGACAGCACGTCTTTCTGTGAATACACGATGTCTCCTTGCTTCCCGGGTCGCCGTGTTGCGGGAGCTAGGCTCCGTCACGGTCTGCCGTCTGCGGTCTGGGTGGGTACGTTGCGGTACTGCCTGCCGGGGTTACGACGGTCGGGAATGTCTGGCGGGGATTCTGGGGGCGTTTCTCATGGTTGTCTCCTGTTGTCATCCCGGGTTGCCAGTTGCCCGATTCGCAGGGTGCCTGGCATTCCGGGCTGTTGATTTACCCAAAGTAAATTAGATTACCTAGGGTGTTTTGGTGAGTATAGGAAGGGCACGGCACCAAGGCAACGGAAGTTTTGTATCGCGTTGCCGGGTGTCCGGCCGTCCCTTTTGCTACTGCTGCACGGGCTGGCCGGGGCGCGGACCGCCCAGCGTTTCCACCATCGCGCGTCCGGAGCGTCCGGCCCGGCGATTGCGCCACCAGCCCAGCAAGGTCAGCACCAGCCAGAAGCACTGGGTCAGGAACGACGCCAGGTTGAAGGCGCCGGCCAGCGAGATCAGGATGCAGCTCGGCCCGATCACGTTGAGGACGACGGCCAGCCGGCCGGTCGGGGATTTGTGCAGGACCTGCACGGCGAAGTGCGCGGCAACGTAGGCGGCAACGCCGACAAGACCGGTCGCGTCGGTAAGACCCAGGGAGGCCATGGTGGTTTGCTTCGTAAGGCAGTGGTACAGCGGTGGATAAGCGCCGTCAGAACGTCTTGGTCACCGAGACCAGGAACGTGCTTTTCAGCGGATTGGAAACGGACGGGTTGCCGGAGGAATCCAGCGCGCCGGTGGTGTATTTGTCGTAGACGTCGGTGCGGCCCCAGCCGCGGGTATAGGCGCCGGTCACGGTCCAGCCACCCTCGAAGGCCTTGGACAGCGCCACGCGCACGTCGCGGAAGTTGTAGGCGGCAAAGTTGCGCACGCGCTCCTGGCCGTAGTGCAGCAGCAGCGTGACACCGTGGCCCAGGTCAAAGGTGCCGTTGATGTCCAGGTAGCCGGAACCGCGGCTGTGCAGGTTGTTGCCGGTCAGCAGCGAGGCGCTGTTGTAGCCGAAGTAATCGGGGGTATACGTCAGCCAGTACTTGACGTTGAACCACTTGTACGTCAGCGACGCGACCGCCTCGCCGTAGTTGTACTTGGTCTGCGCGTATTGCAGCTTCGCGCCCGGGTAGAGGTAGTAGTAGACCTGTCCGGCGTAGACGAAGTCGCCGACGCTGCCGGTATAGCCGGCATACAGGTCCCATTCGACCGTGCCGCCCTCGATGAACTTGTCGCTGACGCTCGACATCCAGGTGCCGGCGGAAAAGCCGCTGGGGTGGGCGTAGTCGATGCCGCCCTGCACGGCAGGTTTTCCCCAGGTCTGGCGAAAGCCCCGCGAGACGTACTGCGAGGTCAGCGTCATGTTGGCGCTCCAGGGCGACGTCGCCGCGGCGGCTTCAGCCGGCGGCACGGTAGCGGTGACCTGCGGCACCGGCGCGACCGCCAGCGTGGTGTCGCCATCGGTCTGCGCCAGCGCGGGCAGCGCCTGGCACAGCAACAGGGGCAGGGCACCTTGCAGGGCCCGTCTTGCGGGAAAGCACTTGCGCAGCATGGAAGTTGTCTCCTCCTTGCAGCCGGTCTGGATTTGTTTATGGGTCGCCGGCTTTGGTGATGGGGAGGCGCGACGCGTCCAACCGCGCGCACGCTGCCCGCCGGGACCTCGGTCCCGGCAGCACGTGTGCCGCAGTCAGGGTTCGGGCGCAAGGCCCGCGTGTCGCGCCGCTCGGGTCAGGCAGGCATCGGCATGGGGATGCGCGCCGCGGGCGGTTGCGCTTGCTCTGCGCCACCCTGCCTGCGTGCAGGCGCCGCCTTGTAGTACGGCGCCGTCGAGCGCTGCAGTGGCGCGCGGCCGCGGATCACGTCGGCCAGCTTCTCGGCCATCATGATGGTGGGCGCGTTCAGGTTGCCGGTGACGATCTTCGGCATGATCGACGCATCGACCACGCGCAGGCCAGACAAGCCATGCACGCGCCCCTGGTGGTCGACCACCGCCATCGGGTCGGAAGCGTCGCCCATCTTGCAGGTGCAGGACGGGTGCAGCGCGGTCTCGGCATGCTCGCGCACGAAGGCGTCGATCTCGGCATCGCTCTGCACCATCATGCCGGGCTTGATCTCGCGGCCGCGGAACTGGTCCATCGCCTGCTGGCCGATGATCTCGCGCGTCAGCCGCACCGCGGCGCGGAACTCGCGCCAGTCGACGTCGTGCGCCATGTAGTTGAACAACAGGCGCGGCTTGACGCGCGGGTCGCGGCTGGCCAGCTTGACGAAGCCGGTGCTGGGCGAGCGCATCGAGCCCACGTGGCACTGGAAGCCGTGCGACTTCACCGGGTTGCTGCCGTCGTAGTTCATTGCCAGCGGGATGAAGTGGTACTGCAGGTTGGGCCATGCGAACTCGTCGCTGCTGCGGATAAAGCCGCCGGCCTCGAAGTGGTTGGAGGCCGCCGTGCCGGTGCCGCGCAGGTACCACTCGATGCCGATCGCCGGCTTGTTCCACCACTGCAGCGCCGGATACAGCGAGACCGGCTTGGTGCATTCGTACTGCAGGTACATCTCCAGGTGGTCTTGCAGGTTCTCGCCCACGCCCCTCAGGTCGGCTACCGTGTCGATGCCGAACGCGCGCAGTTCGTCGGCATTGCCCACGCCGGAGCGCAACAGCAGCTGCGGCGACGCGATCGCGCCGTTGCTGACGATCACCTCTCGGCGCGCGCGGGCTTCGCGCACGTGGTCGCCCTGCAGGTACGACACGCCGATGGCGCGCTGTCCGGCGAACAGGATGCGGTCGGCCAGCGCACGCGTATGCACGGTCAGGTTGGGACGTTCGCGGGCCTGGTCGAGGTAGGCCAGCGAGGTGCTGCAGCGGCGCCCGCCCGCGGTGGTGGTGCGGTCCATCGGACCGAAGCCTTCCTGCCGGAAGCCGTTGAGGTCATCGGTGCGGCCGTAGCCTGCCTGCTCGCCGGCCTTGATAAAGGCGTCGAACAGTGGGCTGATGCCCGCCTTGGGCGTGGTCACGTGCAGCGGGCCGTTGCCGCCGTGGTAGTCGTTGGCGCCCTTGTCGTAGGTCTCGGCCTTGCGGAAGTAGGGCAGGCAGTCGGCGTAGCTCCAGTCTTGCAGCGACGGGTTCTGCGCCCAGCCGTCGTAGTCCATCGCATTGCCGCGGATATAGCACATGCCATTGATCAGCGATGAGCCGCCCAGGCCCTTGCCGCGGCCCTGCGTCATGCGCCGGTTGTTCATGTGCGGCTCGGGCTCGGTGACATAGGCCCAGTTGTAGGTGGTGCCCTGCAGCGGATACGCCAGCGCCGCGGGCATCTGGGTGCGCCAGTCCAGGCGCCAGTCGGGGCCGCCTGCCTCCAGCAGCAGCACCGAGACATCGGCGTCCTCGGTCAGCCGCGCCGCCAGCACGCAGCCGGCCGAGCCCGCGCCGACGATGATGTAGTCGTATTCATGGATTGCCTGCATGGTGCAATCTCCTTGTTTGCGTGACGCCGTGCGTGGCAGCCCGGGGGCGGTGCCACCGCGCACGCGATTGCGAAGTCAGCTGCGCTCAGGCGCCGAACCAGCCCATCGCCTTCGGGGCGAGGTTGATATAGCTGTGCTTGAGCTCGGTGTACTCGTCCAGGCCGATGCGGGCCAGCTCGCGGCCGATGCCGCTTGCCTTGTAGCCGCCCCACGGCGCTTCCGGGAAGTACGGGTGGTAGTCGTTGACCCACACCGTGCCGAAGCGCAGCGCGCGCGACATGCGGTTGGCCTTGTCCAGGTCGCGGGTCCAGACCGCGGCGGCCAGGCCATACGGCGTGTCGTTGGCGGCACGCAGCGCTTCTTCCTCTGAGCGGAAGCGCTCGGCGGTGATCACCGGCCCGAAAATCTCCTCCTTCGCAATCTTCATCTCTGCCGTCACGTCGGCCAGCAGCGTCGGTTCCAGCCAGTAGCCCCGCTTGTACACGTCGCCCGGCGGCCGCTTGCCGCCGTGGACCAGGCGCGCGCCCTCGGCGATGCCGGCCTGGACCATGCCGAGGATCTTCTCGTGCTGTTGCGCCGACTGCACCGGGCCCATCTGGGTTTCGCCATGGAAGCCGTTGCCGATCACGATGCGCGGCAGGCGCTCGGCCAGCCGGCCGATGAATGCATCATAGATGCTGTCCTCGACCATCAGGCGCGAGCCCGCGGAGCAGACCTGTCCGGCGTGGAAGAACGCGGCGTTGAGCGCGTAGTCGACCGCGGCATCCAGGTCGGCGTCGGCAAAGACGATGTTCGGGTTCTTGCCGCCCAGCTCCAGGCCGATGCGCTTGAAGTTGCCGGTGGCGGCCTTCATGATGCTCTCGCCGGCAAACGCGCCGCCGGTGAAGGACACCAGGTCCACGTCCACGCTTTCAGCCAGTTCCGCGCCCACCTCGGCGCCGCCGGTCACCAGGTTGAACACGCCCGGCGGCAGGTCCAGCTCGGCCACTAGCTGCGTGAAATGATGCGTGGTCAGCGGCGTCAGGTTGCTCGGCTTGATCACCACGGTGTTGCCCGCGCCCAGCGCAGGCGCGATCTTCCACGCGGCCTGCAGCAGCGGGTAGTTCCACGGCGTGATCAGTCCGCACACGCCGACCGGCTCGCGCAGCGTGCGGCTGATCACGTGGTGCGGCGCTTCGTTGACGGCGCCCGATTCCGACGCCACCAGCCCGGCAAAGTAGCGGAAGGTGGCGGCGATATCGCCCATGTCGGTGCGGCTTTCGGTCAGGGTCTTGCCGGTGTTGAGCGATTCGAGGTGGGCGAGCTTTTCGGCATCGCGGTCGATCAGTTCGGCAATCTTGTTCAACAGCCTGGCGCGGTCGCGGATCGTGGTCTGGCGCCACGGGCCGTCAAAGGCGCGGCGCGCGGCCGCGATGGCCAGGCGTGCATCGGCGCGGGTGGCTTCGGCGGCCTGGGCGATCACCGTTTCGTCGGCCGGGCTGACGATGGCGCGCGTGCCTTGGTCGATGGGCGACTGCCACTGGCCGTCGATATAGAGCTGGGTCTGGATCATTGCTGCGGTTCCGGTTGATCTGGTGGTTTCAGGCGGCCAGGGCGTCGAGCACCATCTGCTGGAAGTGCTGCACGCCGTGCTCGCCAATGGCCGAGGTCTTGTCGTCGGTGACCAGCAGCGGGCCCTGCCCGTTGCGGTAGCCGCGCGACTTCAGGCCGCGCTGCACCGATTCGACGATGCTCAGGTCTTCGGGCTTGAGCACGTTCTTGTAGTACTCGATCAGCTGCTCCTGCTCGGCCGTGGGCGTGCTGTCGCGGAAGTAGAACTCGAAGTGCTGGATGGTGGTGTCGGCGTCCACCGGGAACATGTAGAAGACGCCGTAGTTGCCGTCGCCCGGCAGCACGTTCAGCGTCACGTTGGGCCACAGCCAGTACGCGGCGAAGTCGGTGTTGGGGGCGTCGCTGTCATAGGTGAAGGCGTCGCTGCCCGAGCGGGTCTGCCCGACCTGGCTGGTGTAGAGGCCGCGCACTTCATGCTTGTAGGTCTCCATCTTGATCGACTCCACCAGCGCCGGGTGCGCGGTCTGGCAGTGCAGGCATTCCAGGTAGTTGTCGACTACAACCTTCCAGTTGGCCTTCATCTCGTAAGTGAGCTTGTGCGCCGGCACCAGCTTGTCGACATCCGGGCAGCGCGCGCGGATCTCGTCGTTGAGGCTGCCTGCCAGTTCGGCCAGCGGCTTCGCGTCCATGTCCAGGTTGACGAACACCAGGCCGCAGAACTCTTCCACCCGCACCGGCGTCAGCCCGGCGTTGTCCTTGCAGAAGCCCGGCACGTTCTCGGCGTTGCGCACGTGGATCAGCTTGCCGTCCAGGCCGAACGACCAGGCGTGGTACGGGCAGGTGATCACGTTCTTCGCCTTGCCGGCGCCGTCGGCGAACAGTTCATGCGCACGGTGCGGGCAGACGTTGTAGAAGGCGCGCAGCACGCCGTCGCGGCCGCGCACCACGAAGATGTTCTCGCCCGCTACCTGGGCGGTGGCGTACTGGTTGTTCTCGGCCACCTGGCTCTTGTGCATCACGCACACCCAGCTGCGCGCGAAGATGGTCTTCTTTTCCTGCTCGAAGACCTCCTGCGAGGTGTAGTAGTGGGCCGGCAGCGTGTAGGCGAGCGGCGGCGTGGTGCTGCAGACGGGGGCGGCGGTCTCTTGCATGGGGTGTCTCCTCGTTGGTCTCTGTGCCTTATCGATTCACTATAAGTAAATTAAATTACCTACGGTGATGTGACGTGAGTCTAGTGAGACGAAGCGGGTTGGTGCAATTCAAAAAAACGATAAGATTTCTGATATGAATTGATGATGGCTATGAATTCGCGCGAATTCCGGGGATGGTGTAAGGTTCGAGTTACTCAATTCACCATCGGTTGAAAAAAAGCGGAGGAGCGCCCATGACCGAAGACACTTTTGCCACGCGCCTGAAGGGGGTGCTGGAAGGCAAAAGGATCATGCTCAAGCAGGTGGCGGAGGCGTTGTCGGTATCGCCGTCGGCCGTGCACAAGTGGACGCGCGGCGGCGAGATCGAATACGAGCGCCTGCTGGCGCTGGCCCGCTACCTGGGCGTCAACTGGCTGTGGCTGCGCTACGGCGAGCAGGCCATTGCCGACCTCGAGGCCAGCACCGCGTCCGACCCGCACATCAAGGAACTGCGCCAGAAGCACCTCGCCGAGATCATGGAAAGCGAGGCGCGGATGAAGTTTGCGCAGGAAGTCTCGGGCATCGTCACCTGGGAATGGAACGTGCTGACCGATGGCCTGACCTATTCCTCCAACGACGTCTCGCTGTTCGGCCGCCATATCCGCAACATGGATGACTTCTGGGCCTGCGTGCATCCGGGCGACGTGGCGCGGCTGAAGGAAGTGCTGGCCCGCACGCTGGGTGCGCAGGAGATGCACGAGTGGGAATTCCGCGTGGTGCATGAGGACAACACGCGCTGGATTTCGTCGCGGGCCACGCTGGTGCGCGATTTCGACCAGCGCCCGGTCAAGATGATCGGCGTCAGCCTCGACATTACCGAGCGTCGCCGCGCCGAGGCCGCGCTGCGCCAGAGCGAGGCGCTGCTGGCCAAGGCGCAGCAGATTGCCCACCTGGGCGGCTGGTACTGGAACATTCAGACCGACGACTGCGCCTGGACCGACGAGGCCTACCGCATCTTCGGCTGGGCCCCGCAGGCGTTCAAGGTGACCATGGAGCGTTACCTGGCATCGATCGTCGAGGCCGACCGCCCGCGCGTGCAGGCCGCGATCCGCGCCGCCATCGTCGACAAGGCGCCGTATCGGGTCGACTACCGGATCCAGCTGCCGGACGGCAGCCTGCGCGACATCCATGAAGAAGGCGAGGTCACGCTGGACGAGCACGGCAACGCGCTGACGATGGTGGGGGCGTCGCAGGATGTTACGCCCGGATAGGGCTTGTAGCGGGCTGGCCGGGCAGCGGCCGGGTCATTGAAGGGCGGCATTGCCGCCCTTTTTGTTTGGGCGGGAGGTTTCCGTCACCTGGCATGCGCCCGAGGATAAGCAAGGCAGGGGTGTCGCGGCGTTGCGCGTCGGCGTGCTCGGCCAGGGCTTTGCCGATTTCGCCGAGCCTTCAGTGCAGGCGGCCGTGCTGCGAGTGGCATCGGCCTTCGGCGCGGTGCGCACCATCGACCTGCCCGACGCGGATGCCGCGCGCGATGCGGCGTCGGTGATTTCCGCCTATGAAGTCGGACGCAACCACCTGGCTGTGCCGCAGGGCGGTTCCCCGATCTATGTAACGAGTGTTGCATCGCGGAATTGGGGTTACAGAAGGCTGGTTGCCGCGAATTTCCATTCTAATTGTTTTGTATGAATCATCTAAAGAAACAAATGTTGCATTGGCTGCGGGAGTGCCCCTATACTGCAAGCGCCTGACCGGGCCAACCCCAGGGACTGAACGGGATATCGAGATGCAAATGCAAAGGCAGCAGCAAAAGCGAAGGTCGCTGGCCACCCTGTTGTGGCTGGGCGCCGCCCTCCTGGCCGGCCCGGCGGCGGCCGATACCTATCCGGCGCGACCGATCCGCCTGGTGGTGCCGTCGGCAGCCGGCGGCAGCCCTGACGTGCTGATGCGCGCGCTGGGCGCCGAGGCCGGCAAGTCGCTGGGCCAGTCCTTCGTGATCGACAACAAGCCCGGCGCCTCCGGCGTGATCGGCATCTCCGAGCTCGAGCGCGCCGCGCCTGATGGCTATACGCTCGGCTACGCCAACAACGTCACGCTGTCGATCAACAAGAGCACCTTCCGCAAGCTGCCGTACCGGCCCGATGCCTTGGTGCCGGTGGTGCTGCTGTTCAAGGTGCCGAACGTGATCGCGGTCCGGCCGGACATGCCGGTGAAGACGTTTGCCGAGCTGGTGGCGCACATCAAGGCCAACCCGGACAAGGTCACCTACGCCTCGCCCGGGCAAGGCACGTCCGGCCACCTCACCGGGCAGCTGCTGGCCGACAAGGCGGGCCTTGCCTGGACCCATGTCGGCTACAAGGGCAGTCCGCAGGCCGCAACCGATGTGGTGGGCGGCCAGGTCAACGTGCTGATCGACAACATGCCCACCATCCTGCCGCTGATCAAGGCCGGCAAACTCAAGCCGCTTGCCGTGACCAGCCTGGCCCGCTCGCCGTTGCTGCCGGCGCTGCCGACCATCGCGGAATCCGGCGTGCCGGGTTTCGAGGGCGTGGCGTGGGGCGGCCTGGTGGCGCCGCAGGGCACCGCCGCCGACGTGGTGGCCAGGCTCAACGGCGCCTTCAACCGCGCGCTGGCGGAGCCGGCCATGCGCGAGAAATTCGCCGCGCTGGGCGCCGAGCCGGTCGGCGGCACGCCGCAGGCGCTGGCCGGCTATGCCGCGCGCGAAACCGACAAATGGGCGGCGGTGGTCAGGCAGGCCGGCATCGCGCCGCAGTAAGGCCCGTCGACGAGACAAGGACTGACAATGGCATCGCAATCCCCGGCGCCCCGACGCGCCGACCTGCTCTTTCGCAACGCCACGGTGGTGGATGGCACGGGCGCGGCGCGCCGCAGCGCCGATGTCGCGGTCAGCGGTGACCGCATCGTTGCCGTAGGCGACTGCGCCGGCATCGCCGCGGACCACACCGTCGACGCCGGCGGCCGCGTGCTGGCGCCGGGCTTTATCGACGCGCATACGCACGACGACGGCTACCTGCTGGTGCACCGGGACATGACGCCCAAGGTGTCGCAGGGCATCACCACGGTGGTGACCGGCAACTGCGGCATCAGCGTGGCGCCGCTGCTCAGCGGCGCGCCGCCGCAGCCGCTGGACCTGCTGGGCCCGCCCGCGCTGTTCCGCTTCGATACCTTCGCGCAGTGGCTCGACGCGCTGCGCGCGGCGCCGGCCAACGTCAACGTGGTGCCGCTGCTCGGGCACTCCACGCTGCGCGTGCGTGCCATGCCTGAGCTGGACCGCCCCGCCAATGACGCCGAGATTGCCGCGATGCGCGAGGAGGTCAGGCTGGCGATGGAGGCGGGCGCCTTCGGGGTGTCCACCGGCACCTTCTATCCGCCGGCTGCCGCCGCCACTGAAGCGGAAATCATCGCCGTGTGCGAGCCGGTCCGCACCCATCGCGGTCTCTATTCCACCCACCTGCGCGACGAGACCGACGCCATCGTGCCGTCGATCGAGGAGGCGCTGCGCATCGGCCGCGCGCTGGACTGCCCGGTGGTGTTCTCGCACCACAAGGTGGCGGGCAAGCGCAACCATGGCCGCTCGGCCGAAACGCTGGGGCTGCTGGCCGAGGCCGCGCGCCTGCAGCCGTTGTGCCTGGACTGCCATCCTTATCCCGCCACCTCGACCATGCTGCGGCTGGACCGCGTGCGCCAGTCCACACGCACGCTGATCACGTGGTCCACCGGCTATCCCGCGGCGGGCGGCCGCGATTTCCATGAGCTGATGCAGGAACTGGGGCTGGACGAGGAAGCGCTGCTCGCCCGCCTGCGTCCCGCGGCGGCGATCTACTTCATCATGGACGAACGCGACGTCGCGCGCATCGCTCAGTTCCCGCTGACCATGTTCGGCTCCGACGGCCTGCCGTTCGACCCGCGCCCGCATCCGCGCCAGTGGGGCACCTTCCCGCGCATCCTCGCGCGCATGGTGCGCGAAGAGCAGCTGCTGACGCTCGAAGCCGCGATCCACAAGATGTCCGGGCTGGCCGCGCAGCAATACGGCCTGCAAGACCGGGGGCGCATCGCGCCGGGCGCGTTTGCCGACCTGGTGCTGTTCGATGCGCAGCGCGTGCAGGACCGCGCCACCTTTGAAGACCCGCTGCAGCTCAGCACCGGCATCGACGGCGTCTGGGTCAACGGCGCACAGGTCTGGCAACAAGGCGCGCAGGCCGGGGATGCCGCCGGCAGCGCGCGGCCGGCATTTTCCGGCCGCGTGCTGCGCCGCCTTGCCACCGAACACACTGCCACCACCACACCATCATGACCCACGTATTCCATCGCAATCCGCGCCAGCAACTGCCCGTTGCCGTGGCCGGGCAGGGCATCGAACTGATCGACAGCACCGGCCGGCGCTACCTGGACGCCTCCGGCGGAGCCGCCGTGTCGTGCCTGGGGCACGGCCATCCGCGCGTGATCGAGGCGATCAAGGCGCAGCTCGACTCCATCGCCTATGCGCACACCTCGTTCTTCACCACCGAGGTGTCGGAGACGCTGGCCGATACCCTGGCGCGGGCCGCGCCGGGCGATCTCGATCATGTCTATTTCGTCTCGGGCGGCTCGGAGGCGGTGGAATCGGCGCTGAAGCTGGCGCGCCAGTACTTTGTCGAGGTCGGGCAGCCCGCGCGCCGCCACTTCATCGCGCGCCGCCAGAGCTATCACGGCAATACGCTCGGCGCGCTCGCCATCGGCGGCAACGCCTGGCGGCGCGAGCCGTTCCTGCCGCTGCTGGTGCCGGCGCACCACGTGTCGCCTTGCTATGCCTACCGCGAGCGGCAGGCGGGCGAGACCGATGCGCAATACGCGCAGCGGCTGGCCGACGAACTGGACGCGAAAATCCAGGACCTCGGTCCAGAAACCGTCGCCGCATTCGTCGCCGAAACCGTGGTCGGCGCCACCGCCGGCGCGGTGCCGCCGGTGGGTGACTACCTGAAGCGCATCCGCGCGGTGTGCGACAAGTACGGCGTGCTGCTGATCCTGGATGAGGTGATGTCAGGCATGGGCCGCACCGGCTACCTGTTCGCCTGCGAAGAGGACGGCGTGGTGCCTGACATCGTGACCATCGCCAAGGGGCTGGGCGCCGGCTACCAGCCCATCGGCGCGATGCTGTCGACGCGCCGGATCTACGACGCCATCGTCGGCGGCAGCGGCTTCTTCCAGCACGGCCACACTTATATCGGGCACGCCACGGCTTGCGCCGCGGCCCTGGCGGTGCAGCGGACCATTGCCGAAGACAAGCTGCTGGCCAACGTGCTGGCCCGCGGCGAGCAACTGCGCCAGCGGCTGCGCGAGGCACTTGGCGACCACCCCAACCTGGGCGATGTGCGCGGTCGCGGCCTGTTCGTCGGCGTGGAATTCGTCTCCGACTGCGACAGCAAGGCCACGCTCGATCCCGCGCTGAAGACGCACGCGCGGCTGAAGTCCGCGGCAATGCAGAACGGGCTGCTGGTTTATCCGATGGGCGGCACCGTCGACGGTGTGCATGGCGACCACGTGCTGTTCGCACCGCCGTTCATCTGCACGCCGCGGGATATCGACAATATCGTCGACCGCTTTGCCGTGGCGGTGCAGTCGGTGTTTCCGGTGAGCGTTACGGTGTGATCTGCAGGAAGGCACCGCTTGCTGGTGGTTGGCGGAGTACACAAGCGGGCGTTTGAATCGACCGACGCAAGCAACGCGCAGCGGGCCCGCGCTAGCCGGCACCCCTACAGCCTGAACTCACCCACCACCTGCTGCAACTCCGTCGCCCGCCCCGCCAGCGCCTGCGATGCGCTGGCCGCCTGCTCCACCAGTGCGGCGTTCTGCTGCGTGACGGTGTCCATCTGCGCCACCGCTTCGTTGACCTGGGCGATGCCGGCGCTTTGCTGTTCCGATGCGGTGGTGATCTCGCCCAGCAGCCCGGTGACGCTGGCCACGGCCTGGACGATTTCCTGCATGGTTGTGCCGGCCTGGCCGACCAGGGCCGAGCCGCTGTCGACCTGCTGCACCGAATCGTCGATCAGCTGCTTGATCTCGCGAGCCGCAGCGGCGCTGCGCTGTGCCAGCGTGCGCACCTCGCCCGCGACCACCGCGAAGCCGCGGCCCTGTTCGCCCGCGCGGGCCGCTTCGACCGCGGCGTTCAGAGCCAGGATATTGGTCTGGAAGGCGATGCCTTCGATCACCTCGATGATGTCGGTGACCTTGCGCGAGCTGGCGCTGATCGCCGACATGGTCTGCACCACGTTGCCCACCACTTCGCCGCCGCGCGCGGCGATGCCCGAGGCGCTGGCGGCCATGCCGTTGGCGGCGCGGGCGCGTTCGGTGTTCTGCTGCACCATTGCGGTCAGCTCGCCCATGCTCGATGCCGTTTGCTGCAGCGCCGCGGCCTGCTCTTCGGTGCGTTGCGACAGGTCGGTATTGCCGGCGGCGATCTGGTGCGAGGCGTCGGTAATGGAGTCGGTGGCGGTGCGGATGCGCGTGACCAGGTCGGTCAGCATGTCTTCCATCTCGCCCAGACCGCCGAGCAGCCGGCCGAACTCGCCACCGCGGTCGGTATTGAATTCCTGGCTGAGGTCGCCCGCGGCCACGGTTTCGGCAATGTGGACGGCTTCGGACAGCGGCGCCTCGATGCCGCGCGCCAGTCCCCAGACCGCGCCCACGGCCACGCATAGCGCTCCCGCAGCCAGCGCGATCAGCACGCGCCGCGCATCGGCGTCATCCTGCAAGCGCGGCAAGGCCACCGCGGTCCCGATCGCCATCAGCGACCACATGGCGCCAAACGCCGCGCCCAGGCGTATGCGAATGCCAAGATTCTGCATCTCTGTCTCCTGTCTCCGTCCCAATGCGACCCCATTGCTTAACGGCGAGAAAGGGCGAGGGCTTTAGCCTTCTTGCGAGCGGCGCCGCTTACATTTGCAATTGAGTTGCGTTATGATGGCGCCCGTCGAAACCGCCAGCGCCACCTTCAATGCGTCTGCATGCGAACCTCGTGCGTCTCGCCTGGGCCGTGCTCCTGCTCGTTCTCGTGCAGGCGTGGGCCGCGGCGACGCACGTGCATGCGGTGCCGGAACCGACGCCGGCGGCGCACCCGGCCGTGGCCGTGGCTGCGGACCAGTTCGACGGAGCCGGGGCCGTCGAATCCGGGCGCGCCCCCGCCGAAGAGCAGACCGAGTGCGATTGCCTGTGGTGTTCGCCCCGGCTGCATCTGTTCCTGTGCATCGCGTTCGCGGCCCAGCTGCTGGGCGTGATCCGGCGCTTGCTGTCGCGGAGCCGGCCGGTCGCTGTCACCGCGCCGCCATGGCGCACCCGCTTCCTTTCACCCCCCACCTTGCGCGCGCCCCCGGCGCTGCCCTGCGCCGCCGGCTGAACGCCGCGGCGCCGCCTTCCGCTTACGTCTGATTCCCCGCCCGCCAGCCCAGGCGGGTGGCTTGCTCACGTCTGGATTTGGTACGGCCCGCCCGCTGCCCGCAGCGGCTTCCGTGCGCGCCGTCGCAAGGGTTCATGAACAACAACAACGAACACACGGGTACCGCGCGCGCCTTCGCTTGCGCGCTGTTGCCGCTGGCATCGGGTCTTCTCAGCCAGCCCGCCGCGGCCGAAGCCGGTCACGGCATGCTGCCGCAAGTCAGCGTGGTGGCGACGCAGGACGACCGGCCGCACGACCGGCGCAACGTCGTCACCACCGACAGCGCGGGGCTGCCGGCAGCGGTATCGGTGGTCACGGCCGAGGAACTGGCCACCATCAATATCGGCCGGGACATCTCCAACATGTTCCGCCGCGTGCCCGGCGTGGTGGCCAACAATATCGACCAGGGCGATACCGGCAATGGCTTCCGCATGCGCGGTTTTGCCACCCAGGGCACGCACGGTGCCGACACCGCGGTCTATGTCGACGGGGTGCCGCAGAACATGCCGTCCAGCCAGGCGGGGGCGGGGCACGGTCCGGCCTTCCTGGAATGGCTGACGCCGGACATGATCGGCCAGATCGATGTCATCAAGGGGCCGGTGTCGGCGCTGTACGGCGACCAGAACCGGGCCGGCGCGGTGCCGATCCAGACCCAGTCCGGCGAGGTGCCGTCCAGCTTCGGCATCGGGCTGGACCGCTACGACGGCAAGCGCGCCACCCTGGTGCTGTCGGGCCGCCATGCGCTGCGGCCTGACGCGCAACCGATCGAGTCGCTGTTCGTCGCGGACCTGTACCGCACCCACAGCTACCGCTACGACGGCAGCACCGAGCGCGACAACCTGTTCTGGAAGCTGTCGACGCGCATCGGCGAAGGTCTCTACAGCCTGCGCCTGAATCACTATCGCGCTGAATCGACGGCGGCCGGCTACCTGCTGCTGAGCGACCTGCAGTCGGGCAAGGTGGACCCGCGCTCGACCCAGTACGGCCTGCCTGGCTTCGGCAGCGGCAAGCGCTCGATGTTCGCGCTGAACCGCGCGCCCGCGCACGGCGAAGCAGGCTGGTACGCGACGCTGTACGGCGAAGCCTTCGAGCGCGAGCGCGGTATCGCCACCAGCAGCGTGCAGCATACCGTCGGCTCCGACGACCGCAATATCTTCGGCGGCCGGCTGGCGGGCAACGTTACCTTCGGCGACCGCGCCGCGCTGATGGCCGGCCTCGAAGTGCGCCGCGACCACGGCGATGCGCAACGGCAGATCTGGCTGCGCGGCGTGCCCACCGCCAACTATGTCAACGCACAGCGACTGACCCTGCTGACCTACGGGCTGTTCGTGCAGGGACAGTTCAAGCCGGTCGATGCGGTCAAGCTGAGTGCCGGGTTGCGGCGCGACTGGTTCGACTACGACATCGTCAACCGCAAGCTGCCGGCAGCCAGCACGGACTATTGCAAGGGAGTCACCACGCCGAAGCTCGGCGCGGCCTGGACCGTGCTGCCCGGGCTAGACCTGTTCGCCAACGTCGCCCAGGGCTTCCGCTCGCCGGCTGCCGAGCAGATCAGCAGCAGCGGCGCGGCCGGGCCGCTGGGCGCGCCCGGCGGGACGGTCTATGACGTATCGCCGTCGAAGGTGAAGTCCTACGACGTGGGCTTCACCGCCACCCCGGCGCGCAACCTGACGGTCACCGCGGCGGCCTATTACACCCTCAACGAGGACGAGATCGTCGGGCAGGCGGACGGCTCGTTTCGATCGGTGGGCGACACTACCCGCAAGGGCTACGAAGTCGAGGCGCGCTGGCGGCCGGTGCGCCCGGTTTCGCTCTATGCCAGCTACGGCCACATCATCCAGGCCGAAGCCAACAACCCGCTGCCCAACACCGGCGCCAGGCTGTCGGTGCCGCGCCACCAGCTCAAGCTCGGGGCGGAATACCGGCAGCGGCTGCAGGGCGTGCAGCTGACCGTCAACGCCGACGCCTACCTGACTACCGGCATCCCGTACTACATGGGGACGCCGCAGACCCAGCTGCGCTTCATGCCGGTCTACACGCGCTTCGACGTGCGCGGGGTGCTGGACTGGAAGCAATACCAGCTGTCGCTGTTCGCGGTGCTGCAGCCGCACCGGTTCTCGACCGAGGCCGCCTATGGCTCGGCAGCCGGGCTGCTGGTGTCGCCGCAGCCGAAATGGCAGTTCGGCATGGCGGCGCGCTACTTCTTCTGACCTGCCCGACGGAGACCCCAACATGCTTGAAATCCATGACCTGGTCGTCCTGCGCGACGGCCGTCGCGTGGTCGACCACCTGCAGCTTTGCGTGCCCGCGGGCTCTGTCTATGCCTTGCTGGGCGGCAACGGCGCGGGCAAGACCACCACCATCGACGCCATCCTGGGCTTTGTCCCGTCCGCCGCCGGCATGGTGCACGTGGACGGGCTGTCGCCGGCGGACGACGCGGTGGCGGTCAGGCGGCGCGTAGCCTATCTGCCCGAGAATGTCGCGCTGTATCCCTACCTGTCCGGCTTGGAGAACCTGGACTATTTCTGCGCGATGGCGGGAATTGCGCTGTGGCGCACCGAGGCCGCCGCGCTGCTGGACCGCGCCGGGCTGGCGCGCGAGGCGCAGGGCCGGCGCGTGCGCGGCTACTCGAAGGGCATGCGGCAGAAGGTCGGGCTGGCGATTGCACAGGCCAGGTCGGCTTCGCTGTTGCTGCTCGACGAGCCGACATCGGGGCTGGACCCGGCTGCCGCGGACGACATGGCGCGCCGCGTGCGCGCGGCCGCCGATGCCGGCATGGCGGTGCTGATGGCCACCCATGACCTGTTCAACGCCAGGCAGCTGGCCGACCGCATCGGCATCCTGCGTGCCGGCGTGCTGGTGGCCGAGTTCGACGCCTCCACGCTCGACCACCAGGCGCTGACCGCCGCCTACCTGGCGCACGCGCGCGCAGCGGGAGCGGCATCATGATCGGGGCCCTGCTGCGCAAGGAATTCAAGGCGATGGTCAGGGAAGGGCGGGCGATGGCGCTGCTGGGCATTGGCACCGTGGTGCTGGCCATCGCCGTGCTGGTGTCGCTGCAGCGGCATGCCACGGTCGCCGGCGAAGTGGCGCAGGCGGCCGCGGCCACGCGCCAGCAGTGGGACGACCAGGGCGACAAGCATCCGCACCGCGGTGCGCACTTCGGCCTGTATGCGTTCCGGCCGGCCTCGGCGCTGACGGCGATCGAGCCGGGACTGGGCGATTACTTCGGCCAGGCGCTGTGGCTGGAGCCGCACCGGCGCAATCTCGCGCGCTTCGAGCCGGCGCAGGACGCGCTGCCCTCCGCGCGCTTTGGCGACCTGAGCGCCGGCTTCGTGTTCGCGGCGCTGTTGCCGCTGCTGGTGTTTGCGGTCAGCTTCGATGCCGTCAGCGGCGAGCGCCAGCGCGGCACGCTGCGTATGCTGCACGGCGTCGGCGTGGCCCCGGCCGGCCTGCTGGCGGGCAAGTTCCTCGCGCTGGTCGCGGGCTTCGCCGTTTTTTCGGTCGCGCTGGCGCTGGCACCGGTGGTGGCCAGCCATGCGCAAGGCTCGCTCGACGCCGCGGTGTGGTGGCGCGCCGCCGGCCTGGGAGCCGGCTACCTGCTCTACACCGCCATCCTGGCGGGCCTGGGGTTGGCGGTGTCGGCATGGATGGCCGACGGCAGGAGCGCGTTGCTGGCGCTGGCCGGGCTGTGGCTGGCCTTTGTCTTCGTGGTCCCCGGCGCCGGCGCGGCGCTGGCGCGGCATGCCGTGCCGCTGCCATCGGCGCAGGCCTTCTGGGCCGCGATCCAGCACGACTACCTGGAAGGGCTGCCGGGCGACGGCAACCTGGCCGCCCGCACCGCGCGCCATGACGCGGCGCTGCTGGCGCGCTACGGCGTGACCCGCCTGGCCGACCTGCCGGTGGGCGCCGCACCGCTGCGCAGGCTGCAGCGCGACGCCTACGCCGACCGCGTCCACGCCCTGCATTTCGATGCGCTGTGGCAGCGCTACGCGGCGCAGGAGAACGTGATGCGCGCGGCCGCGCTGCTGAGCCCCACGCTGGCGATGCGCAACTTCGCCATGAAGATGGCCGGCACCGACCTTGCGCACCAGCGCCACTACGAGACCGCCGCCGAGCGCTACCGGCAGACCGTCAATACGGCGATCGATACCTGGGATGCCGGCCATACGCGCGGCTTGACCTCGTTCGACGACAAATATGCGGGCGCATCGCTGTGGCGCGCGATCCCGCCCTTTGCCTACACCATGCCGCCGGCGGGCTTCGCGCTGCGCGCGGCGTGGCCCGAGATCGCCTGCCTGCTGTGGTGGTGTGCGGTGGCCCTGGCCGGGCTGTACGGTTGCCTGCGGAGAATGCGGCCATGAACCAGATCGGGCAGACCGGGCGCCTGCTGGCGGCCCAATGGCGGGCGTTGTGGGGCGCGAGTGGCGCCCGCTGGGGGCTGCTGCTGACCGCTGCCGCGCTGTGCGCCTGCGCGGTGGTGTCGGGGCTGGGCGCGCGCGCCTGGCATGGCAAGTTCCAGCAGCTGGAAGCCGGCACGCAGGCAGCGCTGCGCCAGGCTGGCGCGCAGGCGTCGCCGGCCGCGGGGGACCAGGCCGCCATGGCGGCGTTCCGCTTCGCCCGGGCGCACGCGCCTGCGGCACTGTTGCCCGCCGCCGGCGGCCGCGCGCTGGCCAGCGGCATGCTCGAGCTGCTGCCGCCCGCCATCCGCGTCACCGTGGAAAGCCGCCATACCGACGCCCGCAACGAGGAGAAGCTGGGCAATCCGCTGTTGCAGCGCTACGGCATGGCAGACCTGGCGACGGCGCTCGCGTTGCTGGTGCCGCTGCTGCTGGTGTGCCTGTGCGCGGGCATGGTCCAGGGCGAGCGCGAGCAGGGCACGTGGCGGATGTCGCTGGCGCAGGGCGCGGCCGGCTGGCGCCTGCTGCTTGCGGCGATGGCGGTGCGGACGGGCGCGGTGTGGGTGGTGGCGGTGCTGGCTTCGCTGCTGGCATTCATGCTGGACCCGGCGGCGACGCTGCGCGCCTTCGGCGCGTGGGTGTTCTGCCTGAGCGCGTTCGTCTTGTTCTGGAGTGCGGCGAGTGCATGGCTGAACCTGCTGCCGGGATCCGCTGCCACGGCGGTGCTGGCCGGCCTGGGCCTGTGGGCCGTGGTCACGTTCGGCGCACCGGCCATGATCGCGGCGGCCACCGACCGCATGGCGCCGATGCCGTCGCGGCTGGCCGCGATCGTGCAGATGCGCGCCGCCCAGCAGGACGCCGAAGCCGCCGCGGCGGACCTGGTGCGGGCGTGGTACCGCGCCCATCCGCAATGGGCGCCGGCCGCGCCGCGCCAGCACAGCTGGCCGGTTTCATTCATGCCGCGCTATCTCGACCAGGCCGCGCGGATCGAGCCGATCGCGGCCGAATTCGAGCGCGTGCGCGCGCAGCGCTTCGAGCACGCGGAACGCTGGGCGTGGCTGTCGCCGCCGCTGTCGCTGCTGCTCGCGGCCGACCGGCTGGCGGGTCACGACGCCCCGCGCTACGCCCGCTACATGGCGCAGGTGAACCGCTTCGAAGCCGAGTGGCGCGCCTTCTTCGTGCCGCGCATCATGAGCTATCGCGGCGTGCTGCCGCACGACTACGCCGACGCGCCGCGCTTCGCCTGGACGGACAGCCCCCCATGGCATGCGGTGTGGCGCGCGGGGCTGCAGCAACTGGCACTGGCCGCGGCGCTGCTGGGCCTGCTGTGGCGGTGCCGGGCCCGGCTGGCCCGGCCCTGACGTGGCCTCAGGCCGCTTCCTTCAGCGCCGCCAGCGCCTGCCGTCCCGCGACCAGCTGCTGCGCCACTTCGGCGACGCGCGCACCCAGGTGTTCGGCGGTGCGCAGGTCTGCAGGCGGCGGCGCCACCTCGGCGCTCACATCCGCATCCGACTGCGCGGCCGCGCCCAGGAAGAAGCCATGGCGGTTCAGTGAATCCTCGGTCGACTTGGAATTGTTGTGGCCCGGGGGCAGGCCCAGGTTGACCCAGTGCATGCCGTGCTGTGCCGCGAAGATGGCGATCTGCTGCAGCGTCGCCAGCTTGTCGCCGGAGCGCGAGGCCGCGTTGGTAAAGCCGGCGGCGACCTTGTTGGCCCACTTGCCGCCCTTGGCGAACACGTTGCGCGAGGTCGCGTCCATGAAGCCCTTGAACTGGGCCGAGGCGCTGCCCATGTAGGTCGGCGCGCCGAAGATGATGGCATCGACCTGTTCCAGGGTATCCCAGTGCTGGTCGATGTCCTCGACCGGGATCAGCAGGCTTTCGGCGCCCGCGACGCTGCCGGCGCCGCGCGCGACGGCCTGGGCCTGGCGGGCGGTGTGGCCGTAGCCGCTGTGGTAGACGATGGCAACGCGGGTGGAGGCGGTGGTCATGATTTCGATCCTTTTGATTTCGAAAATCTGAATATCGTTATGCTGCGTCGCCTGACGGAAGTTTGCGGGCTGCAGCGGCTGGTGAGGAAAGTGTAGGGTGCCAAAGCACTGCAAGCGGGGGTGCTTCCGCAATAAGTCGTTGAAAGTTTCTGAACATTGGTTCGGAAAGTGGCCCCGGCCCCGGTCCCCGGGTTTTCCCGGCAGCGCGGCGCGTAGCCATCGCGCCGCGACCCGGATAAAGTTGCGCCATATCCACCCCGCCCGGCGCTGCCCGACTCCGCGCCCCACCCGCAACCGCTTCCGATTCCCATGCACCCAGGCGGCAGGCAGATCCCGGCGATGCGGCAGCAGCGCCGCTCCGTTCATCGTTTCCGGGCGCGTTCTACGCTGGCGTGCGTGGTGCTGATGCTGGCCAGCGCCGCCGCGCTGGCGGCGGACGCGCCCGGCACGGCCGTTGCCGCGGCCACCGGCGAGACCCTGCCGGACGTGGTGGTCAGCGCCACCCGCAGCGAGCAACGCCGCTTCGATGCGCCCGCCGCGGTCGACAGCGTGCCGGTGGACCCGCTGCGCAGCGCCACGCCGCTGGTGAACCTGTCGGAGGTGCTGGCCGGCGTGCCGGGCGTGGCGGTGCGCGACCGGCAGAACTATTCGCAGGACCTGCAACTGGCGGTACGCGGCTTCGGCACGCGCTCGACTTTCGGCGTGCGCGGCGTGCGCCTGTATGTCGACGGCATCCCCGCCACCATGCCCGACGGACAGGGGCAGGCGTCCACGGCGGACCTGGCCAACGCCAGCCGGGTCGAGGTGCTGCGCGGCCCGTTCGCGCAGCTGTATGGCAATGCCTCGGGCGGGGTGGTGCAGGTGTTCACGCCCGATCCGCCCAAGGATGGGGTTACCGGGCGCGTTTCGACCGGCTTCGGCGCCGATGGCCAGTGGCAGGCCGGCGTGGCGCTGGCTGGCGGCAATGAGCGGCTCGGCGGCTCGCTCGACGCGTGGACCTACCAGACCGACGGCTATCGCGAGCACAGCGCGGCGCGCCGCTACCAGCTCAATGCCAGGGTGGTGGCGCAGCCGGCCAGCGGCACGCGCGTGACCGGCCAGTTCAATTACTTCAACCAGCCGCTGGCGCAGGACCCGCTCGGCCTGACCCGCGCGCAGGCCGATGCCAACCCGCGCCAGGCGGTGGCCGCGGCCACCCAGTTCGATACCGGCAAGACTGTCGAGCAGGCCCAGGCCGGGGTGGTGGTGGACCACCAGGTCAGCGGCACCGACAGCCTGTCGGCACGGCTGTACGGCGGCACGCGCAACCTGTACCAGCGGCTGGGCTTCAGCGGCGCCGCGCTGACGTCATCCGGTGGCATCGTCGATCTCGACCGTACGTTCGGCGGTGCCGCGCTGTCGTGGAACCGGCGCACCACCACGGCCGCGGGTCTGCCGTTGCTGTGGAGCGCCGGGCTCGAAGCCAACGGCATGCGCGACGGCCGCAACGGCTACGTCAACCAGAACGGCACCCAGGGGGCGTTGCGCCGCGATGAAACCAATACCGCAACCGACCTTGGCGCCTTCGCGCAGTTCGACTGGAGCTTTCATCCGGCCTGGCAACTGGTGGGCGGGGCGCGCGCCAGCCGGGTGCGGCTGGGCATCGACGACCATTTCATCACCGCGGCCAGCCCCGACGACAGCGGCCACGCCAGCTACGGCAATGTCAGCCCGGTGCTCGGCGTGGTCTGGCATGCGCTGGACTCCCTCAACGTCTATGCCAACCTCGGCCGCGGCTTCGAGACCCCGACGCTGACCGAGGTCGCCTACGGCCCCGGCGACGTCGGCAGCAACCTGGGGCTGCAGGCATCGACCAGCCGCCAGGGCGAGATCGGCATCAAGTGGCAAGGGTCGGGGCAGCGCCTGGAAGCGGCGCTGTTCGATGCCGACAGCCATGACGAGGTGGTGCCGCAATCGAACAACGCCGGCCGCACCGTCTACCAGAATGTCAGCGGCGTGCGCCGGCGCGGGCTGGAGCTGGGCTGGCGCGGCGGCTTCCTGGGTCAGGTCGGCACGCCGGGCCAGGACGGCGGCAGCCGGATCGAGGCGGGGCTGGCCTATACCTGGCTCGATGCGTACTTCGGCGATGGCTTTGTCAATGCGCAGGGCCAGGCCGTGGCGGCCGGCAATCGCCTGCCCGGCACGGCGCGCCACAGCCTGGCCGCAGACCTGTCATGGCGGCCGCTCGCACCGCTGACGCTCGGGGCCGAACTGCGTGTCGACAGCCGCGTCTATGCCGACGACCTCAACACCCAGGCGGCGCCGGGCTATGCCGTGATCAACCTGCGCGCCGGCTATGCCTTCCGCCTCGGCCCGACGCGTTTCTACCTGTTCGGCCGCATCGACAACCTGGCCGACCGGCGCTATATCGGCTCGGTCATCGTCAACGAGGCCAACGGACGCTACTTCGAGCCGGCACCGGGCCGGCGCTTCTTCATCGGGCTGCGCGCCGCGCTGTAAGCCTGGCGCCGATTGCCTCGGCCGTCGTTGCCCTTTAAGGTGTTGGCTTTGGCCGGCGCGCGGGTCAGCGCGGCGCCGGCCGGACCCGGAGCCGCACCATGACCTCGCCCGCGCCCGACGACCGCACCCGCCGCATCATGCTGTGGGTGGTGGCGGTCGGCTTCTTCATGCAGACGCTGGACTCGACCATCGTCAATACCGCGCTGCCGTCGATGGCGCACAGCCTGGGCGAGAGCCCGCTGCGGATGCAGTCGGTGGTGATCGCCTACTCGCTGACGATGGCGGTGATCATCCCGGCCTCGGGCTGGCTGGCCGACCGCTTCGGCACCCGCACCATCTTCCAGACCGCGATCGCGCTGTTCGTGGCCGGCTCGCTGCTGTGCGCCTACGCGCCGACGCTGAACTTCCTGATCGGCGCGCGCGTGGTGCAGGGCGTGGGCGGCGCGATGCTGCTGCCGGTGGGGCGGCTCTCGGTGCTGCGCACCTTCCCGCGCGAGCAGTACCTGCAGGCGCTGAGCTTCGTCGCCATCCCCGGCATGATCGGCCCGCTGATCGGGCCCACGCTGGGCGGCTGGCTGACCCAGGCGCTGTCCTGGCACTGGATCTTCCTGATCAACGTGCCGGTCGGCGTGCTGGGGGCGCTGGCCACCGTGCGCTACATGCCCAATGCGCGGCTGGCCGGCGTCGGCCGCTTCGACATCGCGGGCTACCTGCTGCTGGCCACCGCCATGCTGGCGCTGTCGTTCTCGCTCGACGGCCTGGCCGGGCTGGGCTTCCAGCACGCCACCGTGCTGATGCTGCTGATCGCCAGCATGGCCGCGCTGACCGCCTACGGGCTGCATGCCAACCGCCGCAAGCAGCCGCTGTTCCCGTTGCGGCTGTTCCGCATCCACAGCTTCAGCGTCGGGCTGCTGGGCAACCTGTTCGCGCGCATCGGCAACGGCTCGATGCCGTTCCTGATCCCGCTGACGCTGCAGGTCAGCCTGGGCTATGCGCCGTTCGATGCAGGCCTGATGATGCTGCCGGTCACCGCAGCCGGCATGGCGTCCAAGCGGCTCGCCACACGGCTGATCCAGCGCCATGGCTACCGGCGCGTGCTGGTGTCGAACACCTTCGTGGTGGGCGTGGTGATGGCAGCCTTTGCGTTGATCACGCCGCAGCTGCCGCTGTGGCTGCTGGTGCCGCTGCTGGCATTGTTCGGCATGGTCAATTCGATCCAGTTCACGGCGATGAACACGGTCACGCTGAAGGACCTCAGCGGCGCCGGCGCCAGCAGCGGCAACAGCATGCTGTCGATGGTGCAGATGCTGTCGATGAGCCTGGCCGTGACCGCGGCGGGGGCGTTGCTGGCGACGTTCCAGCACCGCTTTGGCGGGGATCCCGCGGCGGTGCTGCCGGCCTTCCATGCGACTTTTATCTGCATGGGGCTGATCACCTGCGCGTCGGCCTGGATCTTCATGCAGCTGGGCGTGCGCGAGCCGGCGCCGGCGATTCCGGTGCAACACGGCGAGAAGGAGGTCTAGGGCGCGCCCGGGCTTGTCCCGGCGTGGCACATGCGCCGCTTTGCGTGGCGGCGGCGAACTTACCGTGCGCGCCGCGGCTCCTATTTCTATCCCATCGGAGCCGGCGCGGCCGGTACAAGGAGGCGTCCATGCGGCCAACCGGCAAGCCCGATTCCGAACCCGCGGTACCGTCATCGCCCGGCGCCGCCGCAAGCGGCAGCACGGTGCCGCGCAGCGCCCCGGCCACGCCCGACGGGGCCGGCGCCGTGGCCGGACCGGCCGCGGCGCCCGGCAAGATCCATGCGGCGGCGCAGCCCGCCTGGATCACGCACCGCGACTGCCCGCCGCCGCACACGCTGCCGGGCTGCGCCTGCGCCGACGTGCTGTCGCCCGCGGCACGCTATTGCGAACTGTTCGTCGACGTCCAGCACAGCGGCCTGTTCGCCGACAGCAAGACCTTCCCTGACTGCATTCCCAACTGCGACCCGGACCAGATCGTGGCGCGCTATCGCGAGAGCCGCGACACGCCCGGCTTCTCGCTGGCGGATTTCGTGCAGGCGTACTTCACCCGCGCCACCGTGCCGGACAGCCACTACGTATCCGATCCGGCCAGCACCCTGCGCGAGCATATCGACGGGCTGTGGCCAGTGCTGACGCGCGCGCCCGTGGCCCATCCTCCGCTGTCGTCGCTGTTGCCGCTGCCGCATCGCTACGTGGTGCCGGGCGGGCGCTTCGGTGAACTCTATTACTGGGATTCCTACTTCACCATGCAGGGGCTGGCCCGCAGCGGGCACGGCGACCTGATGGTGGAGATGACGCGGAATTTCGCCTACCTGCTCGACACCTACGGGCTGGTGCCGAACGGCACCCGCAACTACTACCTGAGCCGCTCGCAGCCGCCGGTCTTTGCATTGATGGTGGACCTGCTCGAGCGCGAGCAACTGGCCGGCGCGCTCGACTTCCTGCCGCAGCTGCGCCGCGAATATGCGTTCTGGATGGACGGCGCCGACGGCCTGTGTCCCGGCCACGCGCACCGCCGCGTGGTCTGCCTGCCTGACGGCGCGCTGCTCAACCGCTACTGGGACGACCGCCCATGGCCGCGCGAGGAGGCCTTCCTGGAAGACATGGAGACCGCGCTGCGCAGCGGCCGCCCGCACCATATGGTGTTCCGCGACCTGCGCGCCGCGGCGGAATCGGGCTGGGACTTCAGCTCGCGCTGGCTCGATGCGCCAGATCCGCGCGCCGGCCAGCCCGCCGACCTGGCCACCATCCGCACCACGGCGATGCTGCCGGTCGACCTCAATGCGCTGCTGTGGCACCTGGAAAGGCGGCTTGCCGCGCTGTGCGAGCAGGCCGGCGACGCCGCGGCGGAGATCTACCGCGCCGCGGCGCAGCGGCGCGAGGCTGCCATCCTGGAATACCTGTGGGACGGTGCCGCGGGCGTCTTCGTCGACTACGACTGGTGCCGCGGCGCGCAGCGCCGCTACCTGACCGCGGCCACCGTGATGCCGCTCTATCTCGGCCTGGCCAGTCCGGCGCAGGCGCAAGCGGTGGCGCAGGCGGTGCAGGAACGGCTGCTGGTGGACGGCGGCCTGGCCACCACGGAGTGCACCTCGGGTCAGCAATGGGACCATCCCAATGGCTGGGCGCCGCTGCAATGGCTGGCGGTTTGCGGCCTGGAGCGCTATGGCCACGAGGCCCTCGCGCGCGAGATCGCGCAACGCTGGCTGGCCACCGTGGCCAGCCTGTACACCCACGAATGCAAGCTGGTCGAGAAATACCGCATCCGGCGCATCGAAGGCGCCGCCCAGGGCGGGGGCGGCGGCGAGTATCCGCTGCAGGACGGCTTTGGCTGGACCAATGCGGTTGCCGGGGCGCTGATGGCACGCTACGGCGAGGTTCCGGCAACGTGCCGCGCGGATGGCGTTGGGGCTTAGAGGTGAGCGTACCGCGCCAGGGATTCTGACCTGCTGCCCCCAAGCCCCAAACCCCACCCCTTCAAAACTTCACCGCCACGCTCATCCAGTAGCGCCGGCCATCCTCGACATAGCCGTAGTCGGTGTAGTTCACCTGCTTGTCGAACAGGTTGTAGATGCCGGCGAACACCGACACGTTCTTGGTCACCGCGTAGGTCGCGCCCAGGTCGACGAAGGTGTATGACGGCGCCACTACGGTGCTGGAAGACGGCCCGGTGATCGGCTGGCTTTCCTTGCCGCGGTAGTTGACGCGAGCCCACGCGTTGAGCTTTTCCGACGGGCGCCAGTTCAGCGTGGCCACCAGCAGGTGCATCGGCAACTGGTTAAGTGGCTGGCCCTGGTATTGGCCGCTTTTCTGTTCCGAGCGGGTGTAGGTGTAGCTGCCGGTCAGCGACCACGCTTGCGCGATGGGCCAGCGCAGGCTGGCTTCCACGCCGCGCGAGTAGGCGCGGTCCACGTTCATGTACGTGGTCGGGGCGGCGCCGAACTGGTTCGGGCCATCAGTGCATTGCGTGAGCGGGCAGGCCACGCGCGTGATCTTGTCCTTGAAGTCATTGTTGAACAGCGTCATGCCGGCCTGCAGGCCGTTGCCCTTGTCGTAGAGCAGGCCCAGTTCCTGCGACACCATGGTCTCGGGCTTCAGGTCCGGGTTGCCGTACATGTTGCCGCCGCGGCTGGTCTGGCCCCAACCGGCGACGGTCTGGCGCAAGTCCGGCGCGCGGAAGCCGGTGGATACGCCGCCCTTGACGGTCCAGCGCTCGGCCGCGTGCCAGACGCCGTACAGGCGCGGGCTGTAGTGCTGGCCGAAGTTCTGGTCATGGTCCATGCGCACGCCGCCGGTCAGTGCAAAGCTCTGTGCCAGGCGCCATTCGTCCTCGGCAAACAGGGCCCACTGGTAACGCTCGACCCGGTTCGGGCCGCCCGCGATCTGGTTGCCGGTCTGGTCGTTCAGGCGCTGGTTCAGGTATTCGGCGCCGACCGACAGCATGTGGTTGCCCAGCGGCATGGCCCAGCTGGTGCGCGCATCCAGGTTCTTGATTTTCATCCGGCGGCTGCGGTTGTCGAACTCCTCTTGCTGGATATAGCTGTCGGAGACGCCAAAGCCCCAGCGGCCGGTATGCGACAACGCGTACTTCTCGCTGCGGTAGTCGGTCTCGGACGAGGTGGGGCAGCCGGTGCGCGGGCACGGCGTGCCGGGCGGCAGCGGCGGCACGGTCTTGCCCACGGTCTCGCTGCGCTGCTGGCGCATGCCGGTGGCCTCGAACACGATGTCGTGCTGGCGCGTGGGGGTGAGCGCCAGCTTGGCGGTCAGGCTTTCGGCGCGGCGGCCGCGAAAGCCGTAATCGATGTCGTCCTCGACGCGATGCGTGCTCTGGCCGTACAGCTGCAGCCCGAGCAGGTCGCTCTTGAGCGGGCCGGCCAGGTAGAAGTTGCCCTGGTACTGGTTGCCCGAGTCGCTGTGCTGCTGCAGCGTGGCATCGCCGCGCAGCTCGCCGGTCCATTGCTTCGGCACCTTGCGCGTGATGATGTTGACCACGCCGCCCATGGCATCGGAGCCATACAGCGACGACATCGGGCCGCGCACCACCTCGATCCGCTCGATCGCGGCGAGCGGCGGGGTCCAGCTGCTCTCGACGCCCGACGAGTCGGAGTTGGTGCGGGTCTCGCGCGAACTCTGGCGCTTGCCGTCGATCAGCACCTGGGTGTACTTGGCGCCCATGCCGCGCAGGCTGATATCGGTGCGGTCGCCGCCGCCGCTGACGATCACGCCCGGCACTTCCACCAACGCGTCGTTGAGGTCGCGGTAAGCCTTGTTTTCCAGGTCCGAACGCGTGACCACGCTGATCGACGCGGGTGCATCGCGGATATCCTGCGCGCTGCCCGCCGCGGTCACCACCACGGTGGCGAGGGTGGCTTCCGTCTTGGCTTCCTGCGCCTGGGCCCACGCCCCGGTCATGCCCGACGCCGCGCATATTGCCGCCAGCCCGGTCATCCATTGACCACGCGGCATGCCCCCCGATGCTGCCGTCCCAACCACTGCCCGTGCTGCCGCCTTCAATGCCCACCCGCTTCCGGCGGCCTGCCTGTCCTTCATTATTTTCCCCGCTGTATGCAAATAACAATCATTCTCATATTAGAATCGGGGGCAAATTGCTAACCAGTCACTTTGGAAAGCTTTTGTTTTCTTGACGTTTCTTGACGGAACCGGAGGCCGGCGGACTACTCCTCGCCCGCCAGGGCCCCGGCAAGCTGCATGCTGATGTGCTCTCACACGCCCCCCGCGCGCGTGCTGCTGATCGACGACGACCTGGAACTGGCGCAGATGCTGCGCGAATACCTGGAGCCCGACCACTGCACCGTCACGCTGGCGCACACCCGCGAGCAGGGCGAGACCCTGCTGGCCCGCAATGACTTCGATGTCGCGCTGCTGGACCTGATGCTGCCCGACGGCAACGGCCTGGAGCTGCTGCGGCTGCACCGCGCGCGCTCGCAGCGCCCGGTGATCATGTTTACCGCGCATGGCGACGAGACCGACCGCGTGCTCGGGCTCGAGCTCGGTGCCGACGACTACCTGAGCAAGCCCTTCAGCCCGCGCGAACTGCGCGCGCGCATGCACGCGGTGCTGCGCCGGTTCCAGTGCGCCACGCCGGCCACCGGCGCCAGCCCGTGGCTGGAGGCCGGCGCGCTGCGCCTGAACCTGGCCTCCGGCGAAGCCATGCACGGACCGGCGCTGGCCACGCTGACCGGCGCCGAGCAGCGCGTGCTGGAAATCCTGATGCGCTCGGCCGGCCGGGTAGTGACGCGTGAAGAAATCGGGCGCTTCGCGCTGGGACGCGCTCCCGAGCGCTACGACCGCAGCCTCGACACCCACGTCAGCGCGCTGCGCCGCAAGCTGGCGCTCGACGCCACCTCGTCGCCGCTGCGGATCCGCAACCTGCGCGGCCAGGGCTACCTGCTGGTGCAGGCGCCGTGAACGGCTGGCGCCGCATGCGCGCGCTGTTCCCGCTGCCGCTGTTCTGGCGCAACTTCCTGGCGTTCTGGCTGGGCATGGCCGCGATCGTCGGCATCGGCATGGCGCTGACGGCCGCGGTGGCCTGGTACCGCTTCGAGGCGCTTGACGGCCTGAGCCCCGCCGCGCTCACCGAAGACGCGCTCGAGGTGGCGCGGACCCAGGGGCGTCCAGGCCTGCGGCGCTGGCTGCGGGCGATGGATTCGCATGACTCGGCGCTGGACGTCTATATCGTCGACGACGCGCTGCGGGACATGCTGGGCCGGCAACTGCCGACGCGGCTGCGTAACCACGTGGCCGACCGCATCGTGCCGATGTGGCGCGCGGGCATGATCGGCCACGCGGTCGAGCACGTGCCGCGGCCCGGCGCGCGGGTGTCGTGGTGGGACCCGCAACCGATCGCGCTGCCGGACGGCAGCGAGGTACTGCTGCTGTTCCTGCCGTTCGACTCGTCGCGCTGGGAGGTGCTGCACCTGTCGCCGGTGGCGCTGGCGCTCGGCCTGTTCGCGCTGGCGGTGTCGGCGCCGCTGTGCTGGGCCCTGACGCGGCACGTGGCCGGCCCGGTGCGGCGCCTGCGCGAAGCCACGCAGGCGCTCGCCGACGGCGAGCTGGCCACGCGCACGCCGCCGGTGCTGGCCCGCCGCGCCGACGAACTCGGCCAGCTCGCGCGAGATTTCGACGCCATGGCCGATCAGCTGCAGCGCCTGGTGGACTGGCGCGAGCAGCTACTGCGCAATATTGCGCATGAGCTGCGCTCGCCGCTGGGGCGGCTGCGCCTGTCGCTGGAGCTGGCGCGCCGCCGCGATGCCACGCTCGCGCTGCAGTTCGATCGCATCGAGCGCGAGACCGAGCGGCTCGATGCCCTGGTCGAACGCACGCTGCAGTTGGCACGGCTGCATGCGATGGCGCCGGTGCGCAGCCCCGTCGACCTCGCCGATCTGGTCGACGTGATCGTCGCCGATGCCCGCTTCGAGGCCGCGGCCCGGGGTGTGGCGATCCACTGGACCGCGCCGGACGAGCTGGTCTTCGATGCCGATGCCGCGGCGCTGGGCAGCGCGATCGAGAACATCCTGCGCAATGCCATCCGGTACACCGATCCGGCCGCGCCGGTGAGCGTGACGCTGCGGGCTGACGCGGACGCGATCCGGCTCGACATCGTCGATGGTGGTCCCGGCGTGCCGGCCGATGCGCTGGCAAGCCTGTTCGAACCGTTCTATCGCGTGCGCAGCGGCCCGGGCCATCCGGCCGGCGCAGGGCTCGGGCTCAGTATCGCGCAGGCGGGTATCGCCGCGCATGGCGGCACGGTATCCGCGCGCAATGCGCAGCCGCGCGGACTGGCGGTATCGGTGCACCTGCCGCGCCTGGCCTGACGCGCGCGGCGCCGGCCCTGCAACAGGGCGGCCTGCAGGGAGCTGGCTGGCCGCCACGCCAGCCGCTGGTGGTGCCGACGCATCATGGGGTGACCCTGCCCTGTCAAAGGGAAAATTCCGAACAAGATCTAAGGCTTGCCTGATTGGTGGCATTAAGCCCCATCCCTATATTCCACTTGTCCCCGGGGCGGCCGGCAAATGCACAAGCTGATCGGCAGTTGCACGCGGCACGGGGCAGGGCGGGATCCGCCGGATCCGCAAGCCATTGACCTACCAACCTCTGAATCACCCATCATGACCAACAACAAGCTTCTCGCCGCTCTGATCGTTGCCGGTACCGCCATGGGCGCGCAGTCTGCCCATGCCGTCGATGGCACCATTACTTTCAATGGCAAAGTCATCGGCCAGACCTGCACCATCAACGGTAACGGCAAAGGCCCCGGCAACACCAACTTTGCCGTGCAGTTGCCGACGGTCTCGACCACGACCCTGAACGCGGCCGGCAACGTTGCCGGACAGACCCCCTTCAACATCGCGTTGACCGACTGCACGCCGGACACCGGTAACGTGCATACGTTCTTCGAGGCAGGCCCGACCACCGATGCCACCACCGGCAACCTGATCCTGGAGGCGGGCGGCGCCACGAACGTGCAGATCCGGCTGCTGAACGGCGGCACCGCCAACACCCCGATCAAGGCCGGGTTTACCGATGCGGCACAGAACTCGAACTCTGTTCCCATTACCAACGGCGCGGCCACGCTGTGGTACTACGCCCAGTACTACGCTACCGGCCAGGCCACTCCTGGTGCCGCCAACTCCAGCGTGATGTACTCGATCTCCTACGAGTAAACCCAGTGCCGCCGGTGCGGAGCGTGATACCGGCGCGCTCCGCGCCTTCACCAACTGACGTCGCGCCGGTAAACCATTTTGGCGGCCGATCCGGCTGCCGGTTCACCCGAGCCGGCGCCCGCTGCCAGCAAGAACATGACGATCAAGTTTCTGATTTCCGCCGGCGTTGTTGCGCTGGGGCTCCTGAGTGCAGTGCAAGCGCAGGCCTCCGTGGTCATCGCCGGCACCCGGGTCATCTATCGCGCGCAGGAGAGCGAGACCACCATCAAGCTGACCAACGAAGGCAAGACACCCGCACTGACGCAGGCGTGGATCGACAAGGGCGATCCCAAGGCCGCGCCCGCCGCCATCGAGGTGCCGTTCACCGTGACGCCGCCGGTGTCGCGCATCGACCCCGGCAAGGGCCAGACGCTGCGCATCCTCTACACCGGCGAGCCGCTGGCGCAGGACCGCGAATCCGTGTTCTGGCTCAACGTGCTGGAGATTCCGCCCAAGCCGGGCGCGGACCAGGCCGATGCCAACAAGCTGCAACTGGCGTTCCGTTCACGCATCAAGCTGTTCTTTCGTCCTGCCGGCCTGAAGGGAACGGCCGAGGAAGCCCCGGCCATGATCCGCTGGCGCGTGGTCCAGGCCGGCGGCAAGCCTGTCCTGGAAGGCCGCAACCCGAGCGCGTATCACGTTTCCTTCTCCCGGATCGAACTGGTCGGCGGTGGCAGGACCGCCCGCTTTGAAGAAGGCGGCATGATCGGGCCGGGCGAAACCAAGAACTTTCCGCTGACCGGCGAGGTGGCGCAAGGCCCGGACGCCACGGTCCGCTTCAACACCATCAATGACTATGGCGGCTCCGCCCGCGGCGAAGCCGCGCTCGACAGCCGCACCGCCCCGGCCCTTTAGCGCTGAACTTCGCACTGAATTTCGCGCTGACCTAGCGCCGGGCGCCGCCCGGCGAACCTCCAGGCTGAATGCCTTCGATTGACGATGCCGCGCAGGCGGCAGGGGCAAGTGTTGCCCGCGCAGTGCCAGTTATCCGGCATAGACCATGAAAACCCAGAAGACCTCGTCGTTCCCGTCGCGGCTGCGTCCGGCCAGCGCGGTGGTGTTGTCCTTGTTTGCCAGCGTGAATGCATGGGGAGCGGCCGGCGGCTCCGGCGCTTCGACCATGCTCGCCGAAGTCGAGTTCAACGACACCTTCCTGCAGCAGCCGGGCGGCGTCCGCATCGACGTGAGCCGCTTCAACAAGGGCAACGTGGCCTTGCCCGGAAGCTATCGCGCAGAACTCTACGTGAACGATGCCTGGCTGGGCCGGACCGAGGCGACGCTGCGACAGGTCGGCGACGATACGCGCAACGTGCAGCCCTGCTTCGACCGCACCGCGGTCGAGCGCATCGGCATCGACCTGTCGAAACTCTCGCCCGAGGCCTCGGCAAAACTGGTGGCGGGCTGCGTGGCGCTGCCCGAACTGGTGCCCGATGCCACCGCCAGCTTCGACAATGGCGAGCAGCGGCTGGACGTGTCCGTGCCGCAGATTGCGATGTCGCGCACGGCGCGCGGCTATGTCGATCCCAAGTACTGGGACGAGGGCGTCACCGCGGCGCGGCTGCAGTACAACGCCAACGTCTACCACTCGGATGCGGCCGGGTTCTCGACCACGCAGAGCTACGTCGGGCTGAACGCCGGCTTCAACTTCGGTGGCTGGCGCTTCCGCCATGTCGGCAACCTGACCCATGGCGATTTCGAGGGCAGCCGCTACCAGAGCGTGCAGACCAGCCTGCAGCGCTCGCTGGCGCCGATCCGCAGCCAGCTGGTGATCGGCGAGGCCTATACCGACGGGGCCCTGTTCGACAGCTTCGGCTTTCGCGGCGTGCAGATTGCCAGCGACGACCGCATGTACCCGGAATCGCAACGCGGCTACGCGCCGGTCGTGCGCGGCATTGCCAACAGCAATGCCCGGGTGCAGGTGCGCCAGAGCGGCAACATCATTTACGAAACCACGGTCGCGCCCGGTGCGTTCGAGATTACTGACCTGTATCCGACCGGATATGGGGGCGACCTCGAACTGGTGATCACCGAAGCCGACGGCAACGTGCGCATCTCGCGCCTGCCTTTTGCCGCGGCCGTCAATGCGCTGCGCCCGGGCATCACGCGCTACAGCATTACCGTGGGGCAGTACCGCAATGTCTCGCTCCACAGCCGGCCGATGATGATGCAGGCCACGGTCCAGCATGGCATCAGCAATATGGTGACGGGCTACGGCGGCTTTATCGTGGCGCAGGACTACACCGCGGTGATGGGCGGCGGCGCGCTGAACACGGACCTGGGCGCCTTCGGTGCCGACATCACGCAAGCCTGGACCACGCTGCAGGACGCGGGCGGCCACGACGGCCAGAGCCTGCGGCTGTCTTACAGCAAGCTGGTGGCGCCGACCAACACCAACCTGACCCTGGCCGCCTACCGCTACTCCAGCAGCGGCTACCTCAGCATGTCCGATGCCATGGCGCTGCGCGACCTGGAACAGCGCGGCATGGCCGCGGGCATGTTCATGGGCGGGATCCAGCGCGGCCGGCTGCAGGTGACCATCAACCAGATGCTGCCGCAAGGCTACGGCTCCTTTTACCTGACCGGATCCACGCAGAACTACTGGAACCGCAGCGGCAGCGACACCCAGTTCCAGGCCGGCTACAACAACAGCTACAAGCGCATCAACTACGGCATCTCGGCATCGCGCCAGTTCAATGTCAATGCGGGCAAATGGGATAACCGGGTGATGCTCACGGTGGGCATCCCGCTGGGCAGCGGCCAGCATGCGCCGTACTCGATGACAAGCCTGTCGCACGACTCCAGTGGCGGCACCTCGCTGCAGGAATCGGTGACCGGCACGCTGGGCGACGACAACGCCTTCACCTACGGCATCAATGCCGGCTACACGGGCGGCGGCAACAGCACCGACACCGCCACCGTGGGCGCCAACGTCGGCTATGTGTCGCCATTTGCCACCGTCACCGCCAGCGCCAGCAAGGGCCGCAACTACTCGCAGGCCGGCTTCGGCATCAGCGGCGGCATCGTTGCCTATGCCGGCGGCGTGGCGTTCACGCCGATGCCGGGCGACACCATGGCCATCATCGAGGCCGCGGACGCAGCCGGCGCGCGCGTGACCAATGGCAGCGGCCTGCGCGTGGACCCGTGGGGCCACGCCCTCGTGCCGAGCCTGACGCCGTTCTCGCGCAACCAGATCGAGATCGATCCCAAGGGGCTGCCGCTCAGCGTGGCGCTGAAGACTACGCAGCAGAACACCGCACCCACCGCGGGCGCCATCGTGAAGATGAAGTTCGAGACCGAGAACCCCGGGCGCGCCGCGATCCTGCGGGTCATGGGCCCGGATGGGGCACCGCTGCCGTTCGGGGCCGAGGTCACCGACGCGCATGGCCAGGCGGCGGGCACCGTCGGGCAGGGCGGGCGCATCATCGTGCGCGGGCTGAAGCAGGACAGCGGCGAACTGCAGGTCAAATGGGGCAGCGATGCGAAATCCTCTTGCGCGCTGCGCTATGCGCTGCCGCCGGAAACGGCGCGCCCTGCCAACCCGTTGGCAGTGCTTGACGCGGCCTGCGTGGCATCGGCGGCGCGCTGACCCGGGACCATGACGTCGTCCATGGCGCCTCAGCCATCGCGACACGGCGGCGTGCCAGGAAGAGCCGGGATGTTGATGCATAATCCATAGGCAATTCCCGGCCATCGGGCGCCGGAAGACGGCCCGGTTCCCGAGCCGCGTCAGGCAGGTTGCTGAGAAGGAGTTTCGCCAATGCCCAATTGGCTGTCTCGCGCAAACAAGCAGTTTCCCGGTCGCCTTCTCGCCGTCGTTGCCGCCCTGCTGATCGTGGTCATCAGCGGGTGCCTCGCCTTGTTTCTGCATAGCCGGTTCCAGCGCGTCGTCTGGGAGCAGGCGTGGGCCGCGCGCCAGCACTTTGGCGCGGTGCTGGCGGCCAAGGCAACCCATGAGTATTTTATCCGGCGCATGGCCGAGATCACCGGGCCCGAGTACCGGCTGGTGCGCAGCGACCGGCCCGCGACCCAGCTGGAAGCCGCGCTGATGGCGGTTCCCGCGGGCAATGCGAGAGCCGTCGACTTGCCCGGACTGATCAATCCCGCCACCCTGATGCGCGGCGCGCCGGTGCCAGGCGCGGACCGGTCCGCGGCGGTGTCGCACATCATCCGCTTTGCCATCTTCGAGCGCGCGTACTGGGGCACGGCGCCGCAAGGCGTGCGCTCGGTGTTTCTGATGGCTGACGGCAGCGAGGCGCTGGTGACCCCCGCGCTGCCGGCGGCGCTGTCGCTGAGCGGGCCACTGGTTGCCGATGCCGTCAGCAACTGGGCCAAGGCGCTGGCGCGCCGGTCGCGCGAGGCGCGGGCGTCGACGCCGGCGGGCACGCCGCTGTGGGCCGGCCCTTATCCGGGCCTGATCGGGCAGGAAACCATGCTGAGCTGCTTCCTGCCCGTTCGCAACGCCACCGGAACGCTGCTCGGCTATACCGCGACCGCCATTCCGATCCGCGCCCTGATGGGCGATGTCAGCCTGCCGGGGGCCACCCAAGCGGTGCAGCGGGTATCGGGCAAGCGCGCCGTGTTCTTCGATGAGCGCGGCAAGCTGCTGTTCCAGGGCCGCGATGCCGGCTGGCTGCACACGCAGGCCATGGGCGACCGCGTCGCGCGCGAGCTGGCCGCCGGCGAGCAGGGCGTGGCCTACTGGTTCGAGCAAGGCAGCCTGATGATCGGCAGCATGGCGCGCGACCACGGCTGGCGCGCGGCCTATGCCTATCCGCTGTCGCGAGGCCTGGCCGACCACGGGCTGGCGCTGGGGGTGGCGCTGCTGCTCTACGGGCTCGGCGTCGCCGCGGTGCTGCAAGGCGCGCGCATGGTCCGGCGCCGGGTGCTGGTGCCGATGCAGCGCAACGCCGAGCGCATCGAAGACAGCGAGCGCTTCAACCGCACCGTGATGCAGGCCGCGCCGGTAGGCCTGCGGGTAGTGCGCACCGCCGATGCGCATGTGCGCGCCGAGAACGCGCTGGCCGCGCAATGGCTGCCGCTCGATGCGCGCACGCAAGGCCGGCCCTGGCTCGACGCCATCCTGGCGCGGCGCGGCGAAACCCCCGTGCGGCTCGAGGTGCGGGTACCGGCGGGCGCCGGCGGTGCGCGCGACGTGCTGGTGGTCGGCCGCCGTACCCGCTTCGAAGGCGAGGACGTGTTGCTGTGCGCGATCCATGATGTCACGGAAGAACGCGAGGCGAACCGCGAGCTGGCCCGCGCCCGCCAGCTTGCGGACGAGGCCGGCGCCGCCAAGCTGCGCTTCCTTGCCACCATGAGCCATGAGATCCGCACGCCGCTGTACGGCATGCTGGGCACGCTGGAACTGCTGTCGCTGACCAGCCTTGCGCATAGGCAGCGCGAGATGCTGTCGACCATCCAGTCTTCGTCGCAGGTGCTGCTGCAGATCCTGGACGACCTGCTTGATTACTCGCGCGCGGAAGCGGGCCAGATGCAGCTGGACAGCGTGCCGTTCGACCCGGTCGACCTGCTCGAATCGACGGTGCGGGCGCACGCGCCGATCGCCCTGCAAAAGGGGATTGCGCTGTCGTGCTATCCGGAGCCGGGCCTGCCGTGCCTGGCCGGCGACCCCGTGCGCGTGCGCCAGATCATCGGCAACCTGATCGGCAATGCGCTGAAGTTCACCGCCACAGGCCATGTCATCGTGCGCCTGGGACGAGCGCCTCAAGGCGAGGTGGCCGCCGTGCCGGAAACCGCCGCTGCCGCTGGCAGGATCACGATCCAACTCGAGGTCGCGGATACCGGGCCGGGCATCGCGCCCGAGGTTCAGGAAAAACTGTTCGAGCCGTTCGTGCAGGCCGACCCGTCCACCGCCAGGCGCTATGGCGGCACGGGCCTGGGCTTGTCGATCTGCCGGCGGCTGGCCGCGCTGATGGATGGCAGCGTTTTTGTGCACAGCGAGCCCGGCAAGGGCAGCGTGTTCCGGGTCTTGCTGCGGCTGCCGCAAGCGGGGCCGCGCACGGCGCTGGAGCCGGTGCTGCCGCCGGTGGCCGTGCTGACCGAGGACGACGAGATCCGCAACCATGCCATCGAGACCCTGCGCGCGACGGGGTGCGAGGCGACCGCTTGCGACGGGCCGGCGCCGCAACCCGGCATGGTGCTGTTCGTTGCCACCCGCCGTATCGCGGCGATTCCGCAAGGCTATGCCGGCGTGGTGTTCGGACGTGCCGATGGCCCGGTCGAACCGCAGCTCGTCGGCGGCAGTTGGCTCGTCAGCGCCTACCACCAGGCCGGCATCCTGCGCGCACTGTGCCTGGCCGCCGGCATGACGCCGGCTAGCGCACCGCCAGCGGCGACGGCCGCCGAGCCCGTGCCGCAGCTGGGCATGGAGATCCTGGTGGTGGACGACCATCCCTACAACCGGCTGCTGATGCAGCAGCAGCTCGACCGCCTGGGCTGCCGCGCCACGCTGGCGAGCGGTGGCGAGGAAGCGCTGGCGCTGTGGCAGCAGCGCAAGTTCGACCTGGTGCTCACCGACGTCCACATGCCCGGCATGGACGGCAACGAACTTTGCCGCAGGCTGCGCGCGCAAGGGTCGACCGTGCCGATCGTCGGGCTGACCGCAAGCATCGCGCAGGGCGAGGTGGAGCGCTGCCTGGACGCCGGCATGGACCGTTACCTGTCCAAGCCCGTCTTGCTCGGTCCCCTGGCCGAGTGCCTGCGGGCGGTGCTGCCCGAGCATGCCGCCGCACCGATGCGACCCGCCGACGACGAAGCCGGCTTGCCACGAATCCCTGACAGCGCCGCCAGCCTGGCGCTGCTGGCGCATACCATGCGCGAAGATTTCGCGGCGCTGTCCGCCGCCGCGCGCCGCGGGGAATGGAAGGCGCTCCGCCACCACGCCCACCGCATGCGCGGCGCCATGGCGCTGGCCGAGGACGGCGAAGAAATCGTCGCGTTGTGCCGGGAACTGGAACTGGATGTGGCGCAGGCGCAGCAGGCCGTGCAGGCTCATGTCGACAACCTGGCCTTGTATCTTGCAGCGTACTTCGAGGGGTCCGACGATCCGGCAAGCGAACAGAAGGGCAGCCAGGGCAGCAACAACAGCGGCAGCCGGAACGGCCATCCTGGCGATTGGCGGAGTACTATTTAAGGAATACCTTAATTCGGGTTTTTCGGAGAACTCCTAATATTCAAGTCAGCCAAGATGACCGGTATTGCAATACCGGCTCAGTTCCCTGGGACACCGCTGCGTGGCCACGGAACCGAAAAATCAGGGGGTAACAATGATCAAAATAATCATCGCCGATGACCACCCCGTCGTCCTGGACGGCATGAGTCGTGTGCTGGCCGTTGAAGTGGGCATGCAGGTCGTGGGCAGCGCCACCAATTCGACGCAACTGGTGGCGTTGCTCGAAAGCACCGACTGCGACGTCATCGTCACCGATTACTCCATGCCCGGCGGGCAGTTTGGCGACGGCCTGCCGATGCTGCAGATGTTGCGGCGCCGCTATCCCACCACGCGCATCGTGGTGATGACCATGCTCGATAATCCGGCGCTGATCCGCAATATCCAGAAGGTCGGCATTTCGGTGATCCTCAACAAGACCGATCCGGTCCAGGAACTGATCCCCGCGGTGCGCGCCGCGTTCAGCGGACTGAGCTACCAGCCGGCCTCGGTGCGCGCCATTCTCGCCTCGGGCGGGCTCGATGAACTGTCGCGCCGGCCGATCCTGACGCGCCGGGAACTCGAAGTGATCCGCCAATGCGCGGCCGGCGTGCCGGTCATCGAGATTGCGCGTCAGGCCAATCGCAGCAGCAAGACCATCAGCGCGCAAAAAAGCATTGCCATGAAAAAGCTGGGTCTGGCAAACGATTATGAGCTTTACGAATATGCCCGCACCAACGGCCTGCTTGGCGGCGCGGGATAATCGCGGCCGCGTGAGCATCCAGGTCAGGCTTCCCTTCTTTCTCTCTTCCTCCCTTTCCCTTTTTCACTGCCGATTTGCGCGCGGGCGCTGACGCGCGCCGTTATTGCCGGCCTGCGCTCGGCCGCGCGGTCCCTCGGCAGCTGCTGATCAGAAAATACCGCGGACATTTCAGGCTTGGCTGATTTCGAAAGCCAGGCGCATGGCCCATCCTGAGACCGGGACAACGCTGGAGCGTAAAGCGGTCATGGAAAAAATCCGGGTGATCGTCGCGGACTCGCAACCTGTGGCGCGGCGGCTGTTGGGCCGGCGGCTCGCGGCCAGCGCCTGCATCGAGGTGTCAGGCCTGGTCGGCGACGAGCGCGGCCTGGTGCAGGCGCTGGGGCATGGCGTCTGCGATGTGGTGGCGCTGCGGTTCCCGCTCGGCACCGGCAACGATGCGCGTTGCGGCAGCTACGCCCGCCTGGGCGCGCGGCTGGCCGCGCTGGGCCGGCAACGCGTGGTCGCCATTGCCAATATCGCGGACCGCGCCGGCGTGCTGCAACTGATCAAGGATGGCTGCCGCAATGTCGTGACCGCCCGTGACCACGCCGACGAGGTCGTGAAGGCGGTGCGGATGGCACACCTGGATCTGGCTTCGGTGTCGGACATCGCCTGTGACCTGATCTGGGGCCGGCGCTGCCGCGGCCTCGGCGATTTCGACGACTGGGCCGAACTGCTCACCACCCGCGAAAGCGAAGTGCTGCGGCTCTATCTGTCCGGCCTGTCCGTGACCGAAATCGCGGTGCGGACCGGGCGCACCGTCAAGACCATCAGTACGCAGAAGCAGAGCGTCATGCGCAAGGTCGGTGCCGACAACGACGTCGAGCTCGCCGCCTTCGCCATCCAGCGCGGCATGTTGTGAGAAGCCCGGCGCAGCAAGCGCCCGGGCCGGTCGACGTGATGACGAGGTAAGCAATGAAAAGGCTGATGCCGGCCGACACCAGCGCCGCATTGCCGTTGAGCATTCGCCAGATCCGCTATCTGGTCTATCTGTTCTCGGCCTGCGTGGTGGGCCTGACCGTATTGTCCTGGGGCGTGCTGCTCCATTACCGCCTGCGCGAGGCGATCGACCGGCAGGGCATGGTGCTGCACGCGCAGTCCGAACAGCTGCAGTCCACGCTGCACCTTGCCGAGGCGCTGACCGTGCGCGCGCAGGGATCGCTGGCGCGGCTGTCCGATATTGGCCTCGCCGACGATGTCGCGGCGGTCAGCGACGCGCAATGGTCCGAGCGCCTGCAGCGCCGCGGCGACCGGCCCTACATCGCGTTGCTGGTGCCGCCCGCGAGCGCCAGCCAGCCTGCCAAGCGGCTGAAGGACCTGGCCCACGTCATGACGTTCACCTTCCGCGTCAACAACCTGCAATACCGCGATGTGCAGAGCGCTTACCTGATCGACCTGCACGCCGACCAGCTGTACGTCATTCCGCGCCGGCTGAATCCGGCGCGCATGCTGCTGCAGCGCGACGACGCGCGCCAGGTGTTCCTGCGCGACACCCTGCAGCGGCTGCGCAACGATGCGCTGCTGGCGCGCCTGCGTGCCCGTCCGGGCCAGGCGGTGATGCTGCCGCCGGCGCAGGACTGGATCAGCGGCATCCGCACGGTCACCTTTGCCACGCTGGTGCAGGACGGCGGCGAACCTGCCGCGGTGCTGGCGATGGAGTTCCCGCTGTCCCCGATGCTCCCCGACGACCCGGCCGAGGATGGCGGCTTCATGCTGCTGACCGATGCCGGCATGGTGCTGGGCGCCGACGGCATGCCGGCAGGCCCGCTCGAGGCGCCCGTCGCCGCGGCGCTGGCGGCGGGCGGCGCGCGGCCGGGCACGGTGCGTTCATCGCTGGTGCGGTACGGGCTGCTGCGGCACGTGGTGGTGCTGGACTATCCGCTCGACGCCTGGGGCTGGCGCACCGTGAGCGTGGTCGACCTCGCCCGCGTGTGGCGGCAGTTCCGGGAGAACACGCTGTGGATGGTGGGGCTGACCGGTTCGCTGTCGCTGCTGATCTTCGCGTGGATCTGGCTGATCGACCGGCGCATCATGCGGCCGGCGCAGCGCCAGTCCCTGCGCTTGCAGGAGAGCGATGCGCTGGGTCGCTTCGTGATCGAGGTGGCGGGCGTGGGCCTGATGATCGTCGAACGCAACACGCGCCAGGTGCTGCTGGCCAATGCCGCAGCCCAGGTGCTCATCGACCAGGCCACGCCTGCCGGCCTGGTGCAACTGCAGGACGCCTGCGAAGCGCGCCTGGCAAGCTGCGATGCCAGTGCCGAGGGCCCGCCGCAGGTGCTGCCTTGCTTCGACGTCGACATGGCCTGCAGCAATGGCGAGACGCGCTATCTGGAGGTCCGCCTGGTGCAGATCACCTACGAGGTGCGCGCGGCGCTGCTGTGCGCGCTCAACGACGTCACCGAGGTGCGGCGCGGCGAGGCGCGCCTGCGAGAGGCCATCCGCGCGGCGGATGCCGCCAACCGGGCCAAGTCCGCGTTCCTGGCAACCATGAGCCACGAAATCCGCACCCCCCTCAACGGCATGCTGGGCAGCATCGAACTGCTGAGCATGACCCGGCTCGAGCCGCGCCAGCGCGACCAGCTCGCCGTAATGCAGCACGCCTCGCAATCGCTGATCGACATCATCAACGACGTGCTCGACTTCAGCAAGATCGAGGCCGGGCAAATGTCGCTGCAGCCGCGGCCGTGCCGGCTTGACGAGGTGGTCGAGGAAGTGACCCGGGGCTTTGCCGCCGAAGCCGCGCGCAAGCACCTGCGCCTGCTGTGCATCAACGATCCGTCGCTGTCCGAGCCGGTGATGGCCGACGTGGTCAAGCTGGAACAGATCCTGAACAACCTGGTCAGCAACGCGGTCAAGTTCACCGAACAGGGCAAGGTGATCGTCACGGCCAGGCGCATGCGGCTTGCGCAGGGCGGCGGCGCCGAAGGCGTCGAAATCCGTGTGGTCGATACCGGCATCGGCATTGCGGCGCACGACCAGCGCCGCCTGTTCGAGCCGTTCGTGCAGGCCGAGCAGCCCGATACGCGCCACTACGGCGGCACGGGGCTAGGCTTGTCGATCTGCAGGCGGCTGGTCGAGCTGATGCGCGGCGAGATCCGCGTGGTCAGCGAGCCGGGCCTGGGCAGCTGCTTCATTGTCAGCCTGCCGCTGGCGAGCGCCGGCATTCCGGCGCCCGCGGAGCCCTGGCCGCAGGCCGGGCTGCGCGGCTTGACCGTCGGCCTGAACGTCACCTTGCAGGAGCTCTACCAGGGCGTCGAGCAGCTGCTGCGGTACTACGGCGCACGCGCGGTCCGGTACGATCCCGGCGCACCGCCGGTGACGCCGGTCGACGTGCTGGTCTGCGACGAAGAGGCGCTGTCGGCCTGCCCCGATGCCGATGTGGTGATTTCCGCGCTGGCACCGATCGCGCCGGACCTGACCCAGACCCCGGTGGTGGCCTCGCCTTATGCCTGGCAGGGCCTGGTCGCGGCCATCGCGGCCGCGGCGGGTGCGGAGGTGGACGAGGGGCCCGCCAGCGCGCCGGCGCGTGCCGAGGCGCCCGCTGCGCAGCTGGCCCTGCTGCTGGTGGAGGACCATCCCATCAACCAGGTGGTCATGCGCGAGCAGCTGGAAAGCCTGGGCCAATCGGTCGACCTGGCCCACGACGGTCCCGAAGCGCTGTCGCTGGCGTCGGGCCGGCACTACGACCTGATCCTGACCGACCTGCAGATGCCGGGCATGGACGGCTTCACGCTGGCGCGGCGCCTGCGCGAGGCGGGACATGCCATGCCCATCGTCGCCATCACGGCGAGCGTGGGACCCGATGTGGCCGAGCGCTGCCGGCACGCCGGCATCGACCGCTGCCTGACCAAGCCGGTCGGCCTGGCGACGCTGCGCGAGCTGCTGGAAGATATTTCCGGCACCCGCGTGTCCGCACGCACGGTGCCCGACCTGCAAGCCGGCGGCGCCGTGCTGCATGCGGATGCGCTGCGCAGCGACCAGCGCGCGCTGGCCGAAGCGCTGCGCGCCGGCGATGCCGACACCTTCGCCCAGCGCCTGCATGGGCTGGCCGGCGCACTGTCGGTGATGGGCCATCCGGTGCAGAGCCAGGCCTGCCGCTGGCTTGAGCAGACCGTGCGGCGCGCCGGGCTGGGCGCCGTCGGCGCCGACTGGCAAGCCATCCACGCCGAACTGGAGCAGCTGGCGGAGCGACTGGAGGCGCAGTGCGGCAGCCACGCCGCCTGACAAAGACGCCGCGGCCGTGCGTGCATCACTGCAGATCGGCCAGGCGCTGGCGGCACAGGCTGACAAACTGCTGCGCAGCGGTCGATTGCCCCAGGCCCGGATGGAAGGCCAGGATGGCGCGGAATCGAATCGGCGCGCTCAGGGGTACGCTGCGCAGCCCGAGCGCCACATAGGTACGGGCGACGAGGGGATTGGTGATCGCCAGGCCGGCACCGGCCAGGGCCAGCGAGCACTGCGTATGGCTGTACGGGGTCGTCGCCACGAAGCGCGGCGCGATGCCAAGTTCGGCAAAGCACGCCTGCAGCCCGCGTTGCGCGGGATCGGCGGCGTCCAGGCCGATCAGCGGCACGTCGACCAGGTCTTCGATTCCCACTTTCGCGCGTGCGGCGAACGGATGCGTTGCCGGCGCGACGCAGACGGCCTGCACCGCGTAGAACTCGGAAGCGGTCAGGCCGCTGGTGTCCGCTTCGTCGCCCATGAAGGCGATATCGAGTTCGCGCTGCAGCAAGCGCTCGCGCAGGCCGCGGGAGCTGTCGACCTCAAGCTGGCAACGAACGCGCGGATAGCTGTGGACGAAGTCCGCCACCGCCGCCGGCATCACGCTGGACGCCATGGCGTGCAATACCCCCACGCGCAGCACCGTATCCTCATGCGCGCGCAATTGATCGATCCGGCGTTGCACGGCGTCGAGGCCGACATAGACGCGTTCGACTTCATCCATCAAGGATGCCGCCTCGGGTGTCGGCACCATGCGCCCCTTGCTGCGGTCGAACAGCCTCAGCCGCGCGGCCTTTTCGAGCTGCAGCACGATCTGCGTCACGGCGGGCTGGCTGATATGCAAGGCTTCTGCGGCGCGCCGCGCCGATCCCAGGCGCATGACCATGCGGAACACCTCGACCTGGCGGGCGCTGATGCCTGAATCAGCGGCTGTCTCCATCTCTACCCTATAAGTTTTACTTAAGTCGATCATCGGCGCGCATGTGCCACGGGAGCGTGGCCTGGCATAGACTCGAGCCACTTCCACTCCGGCCATCAGCCTTTACCATGCGCTCCCGCGCCAATCCGACCCAACCGCTTATCAACCCGGCCATGCAGGGGTTGCGATGCATCACCTGCCACGCCCGCTATGCGCTCGACGACATGCCGGAAGGCTGCCCGGCCTGCGCCGCCGCCGGTCATCCAAGCAGCCTCGAAGCGGTCTACGACGCCCAGGCACTGCATTTTGCACCGAAAAGCGGAAGTTATACATGGGGGCGCTGGCAGCCCTACCTGGACGGCGTATCCCTTGGCGAGGGCGCGACGCCTTGCCTTCGGGTGCCAGCCTTGGCGTCGCTGGCCGGCGTGGCGTCGGTCTGGATCAAGAACGAAGGGGCGAACCCGACCGGATCGCACAAGGACCGCATGTCGGCGCAGGCCGTCAGCCGGGCCCTCGATATCGGCGCGCGCGAGGTGGTGCTGGCATCCAGCGGCAATGCCGCGGTGTCAGCGGCGGCCTATTGCGCCGCCGCGGGGCTGGACTGCGAAGTTGCGACTTACCAGGCGCTGCCCGCCGTATTCGACGCTGCGTTACGCCATTACGGCGCACGGCGCGTCGTCTGCGATAACGGCCATGCGCGCTGGGCGCATGTGCGCCGGCGCGTCCGGGACGACGGTGCCTTCGCGCTGACCAACTACAGCGTGCCGGCGGTGGGCAGCCCGGTATTCGGCGTGGAAGGCTACCGGGCCGTTGCGCTGGAATGGGTGGCGCAAGGGTGCCGGCCCGACCATGTGATCGTGCCGACCGCGCGCGGAGACCTGCTGTGGGGCATCTATAGCGCGCTGCGGGACCTGGCTGCGCTGGGGCACCTGCCGAAGCTGCCGCGCCTCTGGGCGGTCGAGCCGTTTCCACGGCTGTCGCGCGTGCTGGCGGGAGCGTCGCAGCAGTCCGACTTCGCCGGCACGACGATTCAGTTCTCCACCGCCGGCTCCACCGTGACCGCCCAACAGGTCCTTGCCGTCAGGCGCTCGGGCGGCGGCGCGGTGGTGGTCGACGACGCGGCGGCACGCGATGGCACCCGCCATCTTGCGGCCGCGGGATTCTGGGTCGAACTGTGCGCCGGCGCCGGCCTTGCCGCGGCGCAGTCATTGCGCGCCGACGGGCGCATCGACCGGACCGAAGCCGTGATGCTGCTGCTGACCGCGCGCGGCGACCGCGATCCGGGCCAGGCATGATTTCAAACACCTTGGGGAGACATTGATGAAGCTGCGTTACCTGCTGACCGCCATCACTTGCTGCATCGCGGCCCATATGCCGGCGGCGCTGGCTGCCTATCCGGAAAAATCGATCCGGCTGATCGTTCCCTGGGCCGCCGGCGGCAGTACCGATGCGCTGGCGCGCGCGGTCGCGCAGCGCTTGAGCGAATCGATGGGCCAGCCGGTGGTGGTCGACAACCGCGCCGGGGCCTCCGGCCGCATCGGCGCCGACACGCTGGCCAAGTCCGCGCCGGATGGCTACACGCTGGGCGTGATCGAACTGGCGCACACCGTTGCACCGTCGGTGTTCCGCCAGATGCCCTACGATGTGTTGCGCGACTTCGCGCCGGTGTCACTGCTGGGCGAGGCGCCGCTGATCCTGTTCGCGGACAGCGCGCAATATCGTGCCGGAGAGATCCAGCGCTTCCTGGCGGACTCGCGCAAGGCGGGAACGCCGCTGCAGCTTGCCACCAGCGGCAACGGCTCGATCAGCCATCTGGCCGCCAAGATGCTGGAAAGCCAGGTGGGGATCCCGGTCGACGCCGTGCCGTACCGCGGTTCGGCGCCGGCGCTGACCGATGTCTCCGCGCAACTGGTCAAGGGGCATTTCGCCACGCTGGCAAGCGGCAGCAGCCTGCTGGGCGGCAACAAGATCTCGGCGCTGATGGTGACCGGCCCGGTGCGCGTGGCCGCGCTGCCCGGCGTGCCGACCGCCGCCGAAGCCAGGCTGCCCGGCATGCAGGTCAGCCAGTGGTGGGCCCTGGTCGCGCCGGCGCGGACACCGACGGCGGTGGTGAACCGGCTTGCCGACGAAGTCCGCACGGCGCTGGCGAGTCCGCAGACCCGGGCCCGGCTAGACAGCCAGGGCATCGACCTGCAAGCGTCGACGCCCGCCCAACTCGGCGACCGGCTGCGCGCGGAGGTGGACCGCTGGGGGAATCTGGTGAAGCAATCGGGTATTCAACCTGAATAATCCGCGGGGGCCTGCGGGCCCCTGCGACGATTCATAGCGACTGCCGCGCCGCGGCCGACCGGCTGATCTTGTCGCAGTGTCGCATTGGCGGCCAGTCGCTGCTATCGGTCGCTCTCCGGCACCGACCAGACCGTGTAGCCGCGTAAGGCAAGCATGGCGCTTGAGACGGGCGTTACGTCCAGTCCGTCCGGCTCAGGCGATAGACGCGCACGCTGTGGATCGCCAGCGCCAGCGGGAACAGCAGTACCGCCGCCGAGGCAGCGAACCAGACGAAATCGGCGACGATGGTTGGCTTGGCTTGTTCCAGGTACGCCGCCGAAGCGCCGCCCGCGAGCGCGGCGGCTACAAAGAGGACGGCCATCAGGAGGCCCGGCGCCCCGACCAGCAAGGTGCTGGCGCACAGCAATACCAGGACCCAGCACAACTTGTACCACCACAGGCACTTCCGCATCTCTGCAGGCATGGCGACCTCCGTTTCCGGCGATGGTACATCACCAAGCTGTGGGTAGCCCGACGCACATGCTGGCGCGGATGCCGTCTTGACTCTGGGATCCTGTTGATCGCCGGCGCCTGCGCCACCTTGTTGGTGTAGCGGGGCTTGCGCCCGCTCATGCCCCCGGGCGAGGGCATCACAACCGTGCCTGCGATGGCAAGGCAAGGCCGCAAAAGTTGACCTATAATTATTGACAATGCAACGATTGATCGAGCAATAAAATGACCCCCGAACCACAAAGTCCTCAGCCTGCCGGCCAGGTCCTGCCGTTTCGCGAGTCGCTGCTGGCCATGCTGGGCGTGGCCTTCGTGGTGATGCTGGTGGCGCTGGACCAGACCGTGGTCGGGACGGCGCTGCCCACGGTGGTGGCGGAGCTGCAGGGGTTCGAGTACTACGCGTGGGTCGCCACGGCCTACCTGTTGACCTCGGTGATTACCGTGCCGGTATTCGGCCGGCTGGGCGACTACTACGGACGCAAGCCGTTCGTGCTGGCATCGATCGTGGTGTTCTCGGTGGCCTCGGCGTTGTGCGGCATGGCGCCGAACATGCCGTTCCTGGTGGCGGCGCGCGCGCTGCAGGGCATCGGCGGCGGCATGCTGGTCGGTACGGCCTTTGCCTGCATCGCCGACCTGTTTCCGGATTCGCACGTGCGGCTACGCTGGCAGGTGATGCTGAGCGCGGCGTTCGGCATTGCCAATGCGATCGGTCCGTCGCTGGGCGGGCTGCTGACGGAGTGGTATGGCTGGCGCGCGGTGTTCTACGTCAACCTGCCGGTGGGCGTGCTGGGGCTGTGGTTTGCCTGGCGCTACCTGCCGCATCTGCGCCAGCAGGCGCATCGCGGGCCGATCCGGGTCGACTGGCTGGGGGCGCTGCTGATCGCGGCCGGGCTCGGCAGCTTGCAGATGAGCGTGGAATTGCTGCCGGCGCGTGGCCTCGACGCCTATACCGCGGGCCTGCTCGTGCTGGCGGTGGTGGCACTGGTGGCGCTGTGGCAGTGGGAGCGGCGCTGCGCCCATCCAATCCTGCCGGTCGAGATGTTCCGCGACCCGGGGCTGGCGCCGCTGTTCAAGCTGTCGGTGTTCGCGGGTTTCACCATGTTCGCGCTGCTGCTGTATGCGCCGCTGTTGTTCCAGGGCGGCTTCGGCTACTCGCCGAAGGAGGCAGGCGTATTGATCACGCCGCTGGTGGTCTGCATCACCGTCGGCAGCATCCTGAACGGCCGCATCGTCACGCGCATCCGCCGGCCCAATACCATGCTCTATGCCGGCTTTGGCATGCTGGCGCTGTCGTGCCTGGGGCTGTCGCAGGCCACGCGCGGCATGCCGCATGGCGTGCTGATGGTCATCATGCTGGTCGGCGGGCTGGGCCTGGGCTTTATCATGCCCAACCTGACGGTGTTCGCGCAGCAGACCGCGGGCCGCGAGCACCTCGGCATCGCCACGGCCATGCTGCAGTCGCTGCGCATGGTGGGCGGCATGGTCGGCACGGCGATTGTGGGCACGCTGGTGACGCGCAGCTATACCGGCGGCGTCGAGCAGGCGCTGTCCGGCGCCGATGCGATCCAGTGGGCAGCGCGCATGGCCGACCCGCAGGTGCTGATCGACAAGGCGTCGCAGCTGGCGCTGCTCGGCCAGCTGGAGCAGGCCGGGCACAATGGCGCATTGCTGCTGGAGCAGGCGCGCGTGTCGCTGGTGGGGTCCATCCACCTCGGCCTGGTAGTGGCGGGCGCAGCGGCCGCGCTGGGCGTGTGGTGCGCGCGCCAGGTGCCATCGATCAAGCTGACCCGCGGTCCGGCGCCGGCGATGGCGGCGGAGTGAAGTCCGGCGGCAACTTACCCTGAGGAGAACGGATGGAACTGGAGCGACAGAGCGTGGCCGTATTGCAGCAGTTCGGCCGAACCTACCGCGCCTATGCGGGGGCGTTCGAGCAGCGCATGGGACTGCCCTTGCCGCGCTGGCGCATCCTGCATGCGCTGCATCACCAGGAGGGCGCCATCGGCCAGAAGGCGCTGGCCGACCTGGTCGTCATGGATCCCGGTGCGCTGACGCGCCAGCTCAAGGCCATGCAGGAACTGGGCTGGGTCGAGCGCACCACGTCCGAGCGCGACAACCGCGTGACCCATGTCACGCTGTCGCCGGCCGGGCGCGAGGTGGTGGCGCGCGCCATGCCGCTGCGCTCGGCCTTTCTCGAGGATGTGCTGTCCGAGGTCTCGCCCACGACCATGCGCGAACTGTCGCGCGGCCTGGCGCGCCTGGAGGCGGGCATTGCCCACGCACAGGCCCGCGCGGCGGAGCAGGCCGACGCGGCCTGATGCCGCGGCAGCGTACGCCGAGCGGCTGCATGCGCTCAACCGCTAAGCAGCAGGCCGTTGAGCGCGGCAAACTCGAACAGCTCGCGGTCGTTGGTGACGCCGAGCTTCTGCATGGCGCAGTTCTTCTGCCGGCTGATGGTCTTGACGCTGCGGCACAGCTGGATCGCGATCTCGCTGACCGAGCGCCCGGTCAGGTATAGCCGCAGTACTTCCATTTCACGCCGCGACAGGCGTTCCGCGCCGGCCCGGCCAGCACCTGCCAGACTGCCCGGGTCGGCCTGCGACAGCACCTCCATGGCCGACTTGCCGATGTAATGAAAGCCGCGCTGGATGCGGTACACGACCGTGACCAGTTCGGTCAGCGGGGCGTCCTTCAGCACCAGTCCGTGCACCTGGGTGTCGAGGATCGAGCGCAGCACCAGCGGGTTGGTGATCATGGTCAGCACGATCACCGCCATTGACGGATGCCGCCGCCGCAGGCTTGCCAGCAGCCGCAGTCCGTCGCTGTTGCGTTCGCCCTGCGCGGGCATGTGGTAGTCCGTGATGACGACATCGGGGCGCAGGCTGTCGATGCTGTTGAGCAGCGCCGTCGCGCTGGTCACGCTGCCGCAGACTTCCCAGCCGGTCTGGGTGTGCAGGCGGTCGGCGACGGCCGCCGAGACCAGCGGGTGGTCATCGGCAAGCAGGATCCTCAATGCCATCGGGTGCTCCTCGATTCATGTTCAGGCGGCGCAGCCTTCGGCAAACGTCAAGAAAACGCCGCACGCCATGGCGACGTGCGGCGCAAAAATGACGCCAGACATGGAGGCGCCGGTCAACTGCTCGCATGACCGCCGGTCCGGGCCAAACGGGAGACGGCCGGACTGCGGCAATGCCATGGCAGCATAGCGGCGAGCCAGCGCGGCGGAACTAGGAGGATTCGTAAATCACGGTCCGAAAAGACCTTGCGCCATCCAGCGCGCGCGAGTGCCGCGCGGGCCGGCAGTTCGAAAATCTATCTCGGGGAGGTGATGAACGGTGCGGCTGTCGCCGATCCGTGACAACGGTCCGTGACAAGAAAGGGCGCTGCCGCCTTGCGGCGGACAGCGCCCGTTTGCACGTTGGTGTCGCGCCTGGCGTCAGGTCGTTGCGACCTCGGACGCGACTGCGGGACGCCCGTTACGGCGCCCGTCGATGGCCTTGAGCGGGTCGCGCAGCACGGCGCTGCCGACTTCCATGACATCGCGCAGCACGCCCTGGTCGCGGCTGCGCTCAGGCCCCCAGAAGTGCAGCGCGGCCCATTCGGGGAAGCTGCTTGGCGGTGCCAGCAGCCGGGTCTTGCGCTCGCGCGTGACCAGCGGCACGTTGAAATCCAGCACGGAGCAGATGCCGCCGGCGGAGTGCAGCAGCGTGATCTGCGTATGCCACGAGGGCACCACCGTCTCGCGATGACCCGGCGTGCTGGCCTGCCGGCTCAGGAAGGCACGCAGCGGGCTGCCGGCCTCGCTGTCTTCCTGCAGCAGGATCCACGCGCTTTCGCTCTCATCCTGGCTGCCGCCGCGCGTGGCGCTGACCAGCCGGCGCGGCGTGGCCATGATGTTGTGCTGGCGCACGCGCTCGGCATCATGGCCGCTATCGACGACGAAGGCGCAGTCGAGCTCGCCCTCGCTCAGCTGGCCCGCGAGGGCGGCGTCGGCAATCACCGGGCGCGTGACAAAGCTGTCTTGCGGAAACTGCTCGCACAGCGCGGTCAGGATCTCGGTGATGACGGGATCGCCGATCGATGAGGAAAAGCCGATGGAGACGCGCCTGCCGCCTTCGCGGCGTTTGCTCAGGCCCGGTTCGCCGGGCCGCACCAGGTGGTTCCACTTGGCCAGGATCTGGCGCGCCGTCTGTTCCAGCCGCAGCGCATGCGGGGTGGGCTCGAGCATGCCGTTGCGCTTGACGAACAACGGGTCGCCGGTGATCTCGCGCAAGCGCGCAAGGCTGTAGGCCACCGTGGGCACGCGTCCCTGGGTGCAGGCTGCAACGGCGCTCAGGTCACGGTACTCCATGACCAGGACAAAGACATGCAACAACTTCGTGCTGACATGACGCATTCCGACTTCTCCTGACACATGACTTCGCTCTCTTGTTCTTGTCGGTCCGATGCAAACAGCGATGCGCCAGTGATGGCACGCATGAAACCACGGCGCACCGCGCGTTTGCCACGCCGCGCGAGCCAAGTGGGTCAAGCTTGAAATCCCGCACGCAAGGGCTCGGCAGGATGCTCCACTACACGCGTGACACGCCAGTGTCCACGTAGCTCAGACCCACAACTTGGCGATGCTTTGATCCATCAAAATCCGGCGCATGCCGGCGGCCGGGATGGGTATCGGCATGCGGGGCGACTTCTGGGTGGTGCGCTGCCGGGCCGCGTTTCTGCCGGCGCCGCAAGGGCGCCGTGCGAAGGCGTGTGAAATTTAGTTATGCCGAGGAATCTTAATACATGCTTAGAGAAAGTCCTAGAAACTTGAATTGATGACAGACCTGTACATTCTTTTTTGACGCTCTTGTATCGCTCTGAAGACATGGCTTGCCATAAGCGTTTGCGGGCCGGTCTGGCGCCAAATACCAGTTCCGGTAACGGTATTTCATCCCCCGCTTGGGTGACCTTTGCATGCAATCAGTCCATGCAATTTCCAAATTGGAATAACGAATTTTGGTGACGCGTGCCAATGGCTGGCACCCCTGCGCCACGATAATTTTCTTAACTCGCACTGCGAAGACACTGAATTGCCTTTTGCGGCGGCTCTGGGCTAACTTACGGCGAGAGTCGGCACGGTTGGCGTCGCGGCTGTGCGACGCCTGGGCCCCGCCGTTGCGAAGCGGAGAGATTCGTGAACAGACGGTATTCGGAAGAACAGATCCGCGGTTATCTCGCCGAGGCAGCCAGCGGCGTGCCGGTGCGCGAGCTGTGCGCGCGCTATGGCTTCAGCGATGCATCGTTCTACGGGTGGCGCAGCCGCTACGGCCAGCCCGGCACCGGCGAAGCGCGGGACGGGCGCAAGCTGCGCGAACTGCAGGAAGAGAATGCCAAGCTGAAGAGTATGCTTGCGGACGCGCTGCTCAAGCTTGAGCTGATGCGCAACCGCACCGGCCGCCGCGGCGGCAATATCAAGGACCGCTAGCGACGGACGGTTCCCGCAACATGCCCACGGCAGACGACTCGCCGTGGACGGCTCTGGAGTCATGGGTTTGACGAAGTTTCTGATCAAGGCGGGCATGCTGGCATGCACCGCCATGGCGGCTGCCCCGTTGTGGGCGGCTGGCAATGCCAGTGCGGCTGCGGCCGCTGTAGCCGCTTCGGCGGCCGCTACGCCGATGGTGGCGCCGCCACCGCCGCGGATGCTGGATGAGGCCACCGCGGTGGTGGAAGGGCCTGGCGGCACGCTGTCGGCATCGCAGCGGCAGCACTGCCAGGGCTTGCTCGACCAGATCAACGCACTGCCCGGCGGACCGCAATGGTCCACCGGCAAAGGTTCGGTCACCACGGCTGACGGGCGCACCTACCCGACACTGGAGCGGCAGGCGGATCGGAAGCGCCTGGAAGAAGCGTATCGCCAGCAGTGCGCGCAGGAGCGCCGCTGAGCGGTGCCCTGGCGGGGGCGGGCTGTCACTTGCGAACTTGTGGAGCGTCAACATGCATCGTCTTCAACAGCTTTTCGCATGGTGCCTGGCACTGGTGCTGATGGCTCCGCTGCAGCCCGCGCTGGCGCAAACCACGCTGAGCCAGGCGCAACTGGACCAGCTCACCGCGCCGGTGGCGCTGTATCCCGATGCGCTGTTGTCCCAGGTGCTGATGGCCGCCACCTATCCGGCCGACGTGGCCGCGGCGGCGCAATGGTCCAAGGCCAATCCCAGCCTGTCGGGCGACGCCGCCACCAAGGCGGTGGCCAGCCAGGCCTGGGATCCCAGCGTGCAATCGCTCGCCGCCTTCCCGTCGGTGCTGGACATGATGGGCCGCCAGCCGCAATGGGTGCAGTCGATCGGCGATGCCTTCCTGGCGCAGCCCAATGACGTGATGGACTCGGTGCAGCGCTTGCGCTTGCAGGCGCAGAAAGCGGGCACGCTCAAGACCACCGAACAGCAGAAGGTGGTGACCCAGAGTACCGGCGGCACCACCATCGTGCAAATCGAGCCGGCCAATCCGCAAGTGGTCTATGTGCCTGCGTATAACCCGACCACGGTTTACGGCACCTGGCCGTATCCGGCCTATCCGCCGGCGTATTATCCGCCGCCGCCGGGCTCGGTGTTCGCCACGGCGCTGGTGTCGGGCATCGGCTTCGGGTTGGGTGTGGCAGCGGTCGATGCGATGTGGGGCGGATTCGACTGGCACGACCACGATGTCAATATCAACGTGAATCGCTACAACAACATCAATGTCAACCAGCGCCTGGACGTGAACCGTGCCAACGTGAACTGGCAGCACGATCCGGCCCGGCGTGGCAACGTGCCCTACAACAACGCGGTGGTGCGCGGCCGCTATGACCAGCAGCGCCAGGCCGGCCTGGCCAACCGCCAGGCGGGCGCGCAGCCGGGCCAGCGCGTCGGCGGCGCCGGCGCCGTGCAGCGTGAAGCGTCGGCGCGTGACCAGGCTCGCGATCGCGCCGCGCGCTCGTTCGAAGGCCGTACCGGCCAGGCGATTCCCGGCCATGCCGGCGGCGTGGCCGGCCGCACCGAGGGCGCGCGGCCGGGCGCGGGCAGTGCCGGCACGCGCAATCCGCGTCCCGCCGGTGCCGAGCACCAGCGCGCCGATCAGGCCGCGGCGCGCGACCGTGCGCGCAATGCCAATCGTGACAGCGCACTGCGCGACGCCGGCAACGGCGATCGCATGCGCCAGCAGACGCAGCGCGCCGGGTTGTCCCAGCACCAGGCGGCACCGGTGCATCCGGCCGGGTTCAACCAGGGCGTCATGCACCACGGCGGCGGGCCAGGGGGCGGAGGCCGGCTCGGCGGCGGTGAACATTTTGGCCATGGCCGGAGGTAATGCATGATGCGCAAGACCGGTAACCTGATTCCCGCCGTCGCCTGCCTTCGCGGTGCGCGCATGCTGTCGCTGGTGGCTGCGACCCTGGCCCTGTCGCTGGCCGTCCCGGCGGCGGCGCAACAGGTCTTTCCGAGTCCGCAAGCGGCAGCCGACGCGCTCGGCGACGCCATCGCACGCAGCGATGGCGACGCACTGCAGCGTGTGCTTGGCAGGCAATACCAGTTGCTGGTGCCGCAAGGCTCGATCGATCAGGACGACGTCTATGACTTCCTGGGCGCATGGGCGCGCCATCATGCCGTGCAGCCGGAAGGCGACAACCGCGCGCGCATTGCGGTGGGCGAGAGCGGATGGACGTTCCCGGTGCCCCTTGCCCGGCAGAAGGGCGGCTGGCAGTTCGACCTGCCTGCCGGCCAGCAGGAAGTGCGCCGCCGCCGGCTTGGTCGCAACGAACTGGTCACCATGGAAACCCTGCTGCAACTGGCGGACGCCCAGCAGCGCTATGCCGAGCAGGTGGGCCAGGGCCGCTACGCCAGGCGGCTGATCAGCACGCCCGGCAAGACCGACGGACTCTACTGGCCGGCCGACAGCGAGCAGGACGCCAGCCCGCTCGGGCCCGATGCACTGGCGATGGCGCCGGAAACGCCTGCCGCCGACGCGTTTTACGGTTACCACTACCGCATCCTGCCGGCCGCCCCGGGTAGCGACGGCGGCTACGGTCTGGTCGCCTGGCCGGCTCGCTACGGCGATACCGGCGTCCATACCTTCCTGCTTGGAAGCGACCGTGTGTTCTACGAACGGGACCTGGGGTCCGGCACCGCATCGCGCGCCCGGGCCATGCGCAGCTTCTCGCCCCAAGGCTGGAAGCGGGTGGCCGATCGCTGACATCTTCCGCTTGGGCCGCCCGGAAATCATGGGCGGCCGGCGCCCACCGGCATCGTCAAGGCTCCGTTTCGTTTTCCCCACTCACAGTCCCCATTGGGGTGGACGACTCACGTCTGTGGTATGCTGCAACGCAACAATAAAGGCATAGGGGGAGATTCCGTCACAAAGGAGTCCTCATGACGAAGAGCCTTGCAGCAGACTGGCATGCTCGCATGCGGCGTTTGAGCCGCGTGCAAAACCGCACGGAAGCCCAGGTGAAATCCTGGCTCCGGCGCATGGATTCGCTCAATCCGCTCACGCCCACGCGCCTGCCCGACCCGCCCCGGCCTGCCCGGCCCGCGCGCCCGGTCGCCGATCCCGGCATCCTGCCCGGCACCTGGCAGGCCCACCGGCTGCGCCTGGCACCCATGCCGGGCGAACTGGTGCCGCAACTGTCTTATCACCTCTACATCCCGTCGAAGGCCCATCGCGGCCCGCTGCCGGTGGTGGTGGCGCTGCATGGCTGTCGCCAGACGCCGGACGAGCTGGCCGCGGGTACGCGCCTCAATGCACTGGCCGAACGCGAGGGCTTTATCGTCGCCTACCCGCAACAGCCATTGCGCCGCCAGGTGCAGCGCTGCTGGCAATGGTTCGACCTCGGCGCGGCCGACGGCGGACGCGAGGCGCAGGCCGTGGCCGCGCTGGTCGACGCGCTGGCGGCGCGCCACGACGTGCGCGAGCGCGAGATCTACCTGGCGGGCATGTCCGCCGGCGCGGCCATGGCCGCGGTGGTGGCGCTGCGCTACCCGGACAAGGTGGCCGCCGTGGCACTCCATTCCGGCGTGGTCATCGGCGCGGCCGGCAATCCGCGCGCTGGCCTGCGCGCGATGCAGGAAGGCTCCGAGGCCGAGCCCGCCTGGCTGCTCGATGCCGCCGGCGTAACGCCGGGTGGCCCACAGATACCCGCACTGGTGATCCATGGCTTGGCCGACGAAGCGGTGCATCCGGTCAACGGCCGCCTGCTGGCGCGGCAGTTCCTGGCTTACAACGGCCTGGAAGACCGCCTCGCCGGCCGCCCCGCGCGCTTCGATCCGGAAGGCGACATGCCGGGCCGCTCGCACGAATACCGCTTTGGCCGCTGGCAGCGCGACCTGGTGACGCTGGTCGAGGTGGAAGGCCTGGGGCATGCCTGGAGCGGCGGCGACGACCGCTACAGTTACCACAGCGATATCGGGCCGGATGCGAGCGCGATGATGTGGGGGTTTTTTCGGCAGTATCGGCGCTGAGGCGCAGTGCGTCGCAGGCGCCTGAGTTTGTGTCGCCCGGCGTCGCACCGATCGGCACATGGAAAGCGGACAATGCGAAGCCAAACCACAATCACCTGCGAACTTCGCTCGCTCGGAGTCCATGCCGGCGACCTTGTGATGGTACATGCCTCGCTAAAGGCCATCGGCCCTATCGACGGAGGCGCTGTTGCCCTTGTGGCAGCACTTCGCGACGCCGTTGGCCCCGAAGGCACGCTGCTAGGTTATGCCTCATGGGATCGGTCTCCCTACGAAGAGACACTGCACGGTGCGAAGATGGACGAACAGCAGCGGCGCAACTGGCCGCCTTTCGATCCTGCAACGGCAGGCACGTATCGCGGCTTCGGCTTGCTCAACCATTACCTCGCCACATCCCCGGGTGCCTTGCGAAGCGCCCATCCGGACGCTTCCATGGTCGCGCTCGGACCACGCGCAAGATTCCTGATCGAGCCACATCGGCTTGGTGAAGCCTTTGGCAAAGGCTCTCCAATCGAGCGCTTTGTCAATGAGGGCGGCAAGGTGCTGCTGCTTGGCGCTGGTCTCGATGCTCTGACCGTCCTGCACTACGCCGAGGCCATTGCCGAGATCCCCGGCAAGCGCCGCGTCACCTATGAGATGCCCCTGCAAGGCGCGGACGGGGAGGCCGTGTGGAAGGCCGCAGAGGACTTTGACTCGAACGGGATTCTGGATTGCTTTGCCATCGAAGGCCAGCCGGACGGGGTAGAAACCATCGCCAGGGCCTATGTTCCCTTGGGCCGGCACACCGAAGGCCAGGTGGGCTGTGCACACTGCTATCTGATCGACGCCCGGGATATCGTGGCGTTCGGCGTCAGCTACCTGGAACAGCACTATTTCGCGCCGTCCGCGAAACCGGGACGCTGATCGCATCCCGTTCAGTGATTGATCCCTTAACAGAACGGCATTTCACCACCCATCCCGCTTTACCTGCCGCGATGGCCCTATCACCCCGGCGACCGCTCCTTCACAAATAGCGCCGTCACCATCCCCACCACACACAACGCCACCACATAATGCGCCGGCGCCAGCGGGTCGTTTTTCAGCATCAACGTCACCACCATCGGGGTCAGGCCGCCGAAGATCGCATAGGACACGTTGTACGAGAACGACAGCCCCGAGAACCGCACCTGCGCCGGAAACGCATTGACCAGAACGAACGGCACCGCGCCGATGGTGCCGACCAGGAAGCCCGCCAGCGCGTACAGCGGCAGCAGCAGGTCGGGGCGGGTGAAGATGGTGGTGTAGAACGCGTAGGCGCAGACCGCCAGCAGCAGGCCGCCGAAGAACAGCGTGCGGCGCGCGCCGATGCGGTCGGCCAGCGCGCCCGACACGATGCAGCCGACCGTCAGGCACAGCGTGGCGACGCTGTTTGCGACCAGCGCCGTGCGCGCGTCGAAGCCATACAGCTTCTGCAGGAAGGTGGGGGTCATCAGGATCACCACCACGATGCCGGCCGACAGCATCCACGTCAGCAGCATCGACACCGCGACGCTGCCGCCGTGGTCGCGCATCACCGACTTCAGCGGCATCTCGGCGGCCAGCGCCTTGCGCTGCTGCAGTTCGGCGAACACCGGGGTCTCGTGCAGCCAGCGGCGCAGGTACATCGAGGCAATGCCGAACACGCCGCCAATCAGGAACGGCACGCGCCAGCCGTAGTCGGCCAGCTCTGCCGGGGTGAAGGCGGTGTTGATGCCGGTTGCCACCAGCGAGCCGAGCAGGATGCCGGCGGTCAGCCCCGCGGTCAGCGTGCCGCACGCGTAGCCGACATGGCGCGCGGGCACGTGCTCGGAAACGAAGACCCAGGCGCCCGGCACTTCGCCCCCGACGGCCGCGCCTTGCAGGATGCGCAGCACCAGCAGCAGCACCGGCGCGGCCAGGCCGATCGACTGGTAAGTCGGCATCAGGCCCATCAGCAGCGTGGGCACGGACATCAGCAGGATCGACAGTGTGAACATCTTCTTGCGGCCGAGCAGGTCGCCGAAGTGCGCCATGATGATGCCGCCCAGCGGCCGCGCCAGGTAGCCCGCCGCGAAGATGCCGAAGGTCTGCAACTGGCGCAGCCAGTCGGGCACGGACGGCGGGAAGAACAGCTGGCCGATCACCGTCGCGAAGAACACGAAGATGATGAAGTCGTAGAATTCGAGCGCGCCGCCCAGGGCGGCAAGAGAAAGCGTCTTGTAATCCTGGCCGGTGAGGGCGCGCGCGCCGGCGCGCGGCGTGCCGACACCCGCGGCGGTACTGCTGGTGATAGACATGGAATGGACTCGCATGGAAGAGAACGCATGCGAAGCGCACAGCACGGAATAACGTGATGGGGGTGGCCGGAGGGTACAGCGCGGGAGAGGCAGGCACGGCGCGGCGGGTAAGCCACAGGCTTGCGACGGAACGCTTCGCAAAGGACGTAAAGATACCAGATCGTTGCACGCGCCGTTGAGCGGTCAAAACCGGACGTGGACCCAGCGCCGGTCTGTGGGCGGGTCTGGCCTAGTCTATTTCTTTGCTTTGTCCGAAACCGTTGCGATAATGTCGAAAAATGTGAAATCCGGGGCACAAAGAAGCGTGCAGCGCCGGATTGCGGGGTCGGAATTTCTGGAACGTCATGGCATTCAAGCAATCCATCCAGGTGGCAGCCACGGTGGCTGCCACGCCGCGCGGCCGGCTGGCCGTGCGCATTGCGGGCGGCGTGGCGGCGGCGCTGGCGGTGTTCGGGCTGGCGGGTTATTTCGGTGGCCCGCCGCTGATCAAGTACCTGGTCGAACGGAACGCGACCGAGGCGCTGGGGCGCAAGGTCACGCTGGGGCAGGCCCATGTGCGGCCGTTCGAGCTGGCGGCCACGCTGACCGACCTGACCATCTACGAGCGCGACGGCAAGACGCCGGCGCTGACGCTGGGCGAGGCGCAGGCCAATACCTCGCTGGCCTCGGTCTGGCACCTGGCGCCCGTGGTGGACAACCTGCATGTCGACCGCCTGGCCGTGCACGTGGTGCGAGGCGCCGACGGCCGCATGAGCTTTGCCGATGTGCAGGAGAAGTTCGCGGCGCTGCCGCCCAAGCCGGCCGATGCCAAGCCGGCGCGCTTCTCGGTCAACAACATCGCGGTGACCGGCAGCAGCGTTCGCTATGACGACAAGCTGCTCGACACCACCCTGCGCGTCGACAACCTGACGCTGACGCTGCCGTTCCTGTCCAACCTGCCGCACGACGTAGAGATCGTGACCCGGCCCACGCTGAGCGCGCAGGTCAACGGCACGCCGCTGGCGCTGGACGGCGAAGTGCTGCCTTTCGCCGATTCCCGCCAGACCCGGCTCAACATCAACCTCGACGGGCTCGAGGTGGCGCGGATGATGGCGTTCGCACCGCCGCTGCGCGATGCCGAGGTCAAGTCCGGCAAGCTCGATACGCGGCTGACGGTGGCGTTCCGCCAGCAGAAGGACACGCAGGAGATGGTGGTACTGGGCACCGCCGCGCTGCGCGAAGCCGAGGTACGCACGCGCGCCGGCCAGCCGCTGATCCGCAGCGGCAAGCTGGCGGTCGATATCGCCAGGCTGGAGCCGCTGGCGCACCGCGCGCAGCTGCGCAGCGTCGAGATCGACGGGCTGGCGGTGGAGGCGGCGCGGCGCGCGGACGGCTCGCTGAACCTGGCCACGGCATTCCTGCCGCAGGCGGTGAGCCGGTCCACCGATGGCGTGGCGCCGGCACCGGCGCCGGCCTCGGCCCCCGGCGCCGCTTCGGCCGCTCCGGCCGCTCCGGCCGCTCCGGCAGCCCCGGCGACGGCCGCGGCCAAGGAGGTGCCGTGGCGCTATGCGGTCGACCGCATCGTGATCAGGCAGGCCCGGGTCGGATTCGAAGATGCGCTGGCGCCATCGGGCCCGGGCAAGCTCGCGCTGGGGCCGCTCGATGCCGAGGTCAAGGGCTTTGCCGGCATCGACGGCGACAAGCCCGTGCGCGTCGAGGCCACGCTGACCGTGGCCGACGGCCAGACCCTGCACCATACCGGCGACCTGCTGCTGCGCGACGGCTCGATGGCCGGCACGCTGGAAACCACCGGGTTGCGCCCGCAGGGCTTTGCCGCCTGGTGGCCGCGCGAGCTGCGCAGCCAGTTCGGCACCACCGCGGTCAATGCGGAGCTGCACTACCGCATGGCCTGGGGCGCGCCGCAGTTCCAGTTCGTGCTGGAAAAATCGCGGCTGGAACTGGCGCCGCTGTACGTCGCCACGCGCGACCCGGTGGTGATGCCGGCGGCCGCCGCACCGCGTGCCAGCGCAGCCGATGCGCATGCCGCGGACCGGCCGCAGGGCGTCGGCCGCCGCCCGCGCGATCGCGCCGGCGACCGCGGCAGCGACCGGGATGGTGCTGCGCTGCCGCTGCTGCAGGCGCAGAAGCTGGTGCTGGACGATATCCAGTTCGACCTCGCCAAACAGACCTTTGCCACCAGCCAGGTGACGCTGGCGCAGCCGCAAATCGCCGCCACGCGCGATCATCGCGGCGAATTGCTCGAGATGGCGCGGCTGTGGGCGAGCGCATCCGCGCAGCAGGCACGCCCCGCACCGCGGCGCACGCCGCAGGCCAGTGCCAATGGTGCCAACGGCGCTGCTGCCGGTGGTGGCTGGAGGGCGAATATCGGCAAGGTCGTGGTGGAAGGCGGCAGCGCCCGCCTCGCGGACTACCAGCCGGCGCAGGCCAACCGCGGCCGCCCGGTGATCCACCAGTTCCGCAATATCGGCCTGAGCACCGGCGCGTTGGCCTGGCCGCTGACGCCGGCGGCGGTGCCGGTCAAGGTGCATGCCGAATCCGGCCGCCGCGGCGTGATCGGCATCGATGGCACGGTGTTGCCGGCGCTGCCGGCCAGCCGCCTGCAGCTGGACCTGCGCCAGGTCGACGTGAGCCCGTTGCAGCCTTACCTGGCTGACCGCTTCAACGCCGCCCTGCGCAGCGGCACGCTCACGGTCAAGGGCCGCCTCAATGTCGACGCGCCGGCCGGCAAGCCGCTTGCCGCGCATTTCAACGGCAATGTGCAGACCGGCAACGTGCGCACGGTGGACCGCGTCAGCGGCGACGACTTCCTGCGCTGGCGCTCGCTGGCGGTGTCCGGCATCGACTTCGCGATGGACGAGAGCAAGGGGCCGATGCGCGTAAGCCTGGGCAATATCGCGCTGTCCGATTTCTACGCCCGCGTGATCCTGAACGCCAACGGCCGCCTGAACCTGCAGGACGTGCTGGCCGGCGGCGCGGAAAAAGGCGAGGCGGCGCCATCCACCAGCCTGACGCAAGCCAACCCGGCCTCGGCGCCGGCCGCGCCGCCGGTGCAGGCCGGCGACACGCGCACCGCGCAGGTCGAGCAGAAGCCGGGCGGGCCCAAGCCGCAGATCCGCATCGGCGGGGTCTCGGTCGACAAGGGCAACATCAATTTCTCGGACTTCTTCGTCAAGCCCAACTACACCGCCAACCTGACCGGCATGAAGGGCTCGGTGTCGAAGGTGTCGTCGGGCGATCCCACCCCGGCCGACCTGGTGCTGGACGGCCGCATCGACGACGACGCGCCGGTCAATATCAGCGGCAAGCTCAATCCGCTGGGCGAGCAGCTGTTCCTCGACATTGCCGCCAAGGCCGCGGGCGTCGAGCTGACGCGGCTCACGCCGTATGCCGCCAAGTACGCGGGCTATCCCATCACCAAGGGCAAGCTGACCGTGGACGTGGCCTACAAGATCGAGAACGGCAGGCTCGACGCGCGCAACCACCTGTTCCTCGACCAGCTCACCTTCGGCGAGCGCGTCGACAGCCCCGATGCGACCAAGCTGCCGGTGCTGCTGGCGGTGTCGCTGCTCAAGGACCGCAATGGCGTGATCGATGTGAACCTGCCGGTGTCGGGCTCGCTGTCGGATCCGGAGTTCAGCATCGGCGGCGTGATCGTGCGCGTGATCGTCAACCTGCTGACCAAGGCGATCACCTCGCCGTTCTCGCTGATCGCCTCGGCTTTCGGCGGCAGCGGCGAGGAGCTGGGCTATGTCGAGTTCGCGCCCGGCACCGCCACGCTGACCCCGGCGGCCCGGGACAAGATCGCCAAGCTGGGCCAGGCGCTCAATGACCGGCCCTCGCTGCGGCTGGAAATCAGCGGCCGCATCGATCCCGCCACCGATGAAGCCGGCGCGCGCCGCGCCTGGCTGGATGCGCGCGTGGCCGAGCAGAAGCGGCGCGACCTGCGCGACAACGCGCAGGCCGGTGCCGCAGCGGGTGACGACGAGGCCGGCGAGCAGGGCGCCGAGGTCAAGGTGTCGAAAGCCGAGTACCCGAAGTACCTGGAGCAGGTCTACAAGCGCACCTCGATGAAGAAGCCGCGCAACTTCGTCGGCTTTGCCAAGACCCTGCCGCCCGACGAGATGGAAAAACTGCTGATGGCCAACGCCACCGTGACCGAGGCCGACCTCAAGCGCCTGGCCGAGCAGCGCGCGCTGGTGGTCAAGCAGTCGCTCGAACGCGAAGGCAAGGTGCCCGAGAGCCGGCTGTTCCTGACGGCGCCCAAGCTCAGCGCCGAGGGCATCAAGGACAAGGGCACGCCCAACCGCGTGGACTTTTCCATCCGCGGCTAGCGCGGGTGGCGGCGCCGCACCGCGCGGCGCCGCCACGGGCACTGCCAGGAAAACCGGTATGATTCGGCCCGGACAATCCGTTCCATCGCCGAATCAGGAGTGAATTTTGCAGCAGGAGCCAATGGAAGCCGCCGTCGCCTACAAGACGTGGGTGTGCGTGATCTGCGGCTGGGTGTACGACGAAGAGCAGGGCTGGCCGGAAGACGGCATCGCCCCCGGCACGCGCTGGGAGGATATCCCCGATGACTGGCGCTGCCCGGAATGTGACGTCGGCAAGGGCGAATTCGCGATGATCGAGCTGTAACGCTGCAGGCACTTCTCAAGAGCTGGAAGGCGCAGCCACCTGGTTTGCCTTCCACGCTGTGAGTTCCGAGGGGCGCAATCCGTAGCGGGCCAGCACGCCTTCATGCAACCGCCGGAGCTCATCTATGATCAGCGCTTGCACGTTGTTACGATCGACCTCCGGCACCTTTGCCAGGACGACCTGCCGAATAACGGCCAGCGCATCCTGATCGGGGTGAAGTACGACGTCCCGTATGGATTGTTTGATCACATCACGCCAGGCAAGGCGGAGCGGATCAGGCTCCGACAGGTCTTGCTTGATGGCAACGTACTCTTGGGTTGAGCGCTCGTAGGCCCAAACGAAGACATCGCGCAGCAATTCGACGCGGGTCATCTCATACACGCCAAGGATGGCGCGACTATAAGCTTGCTCCGGTACATCCAGGAAAGTCAGGGGACAGAGGTTTGCTCGGAACAGCGGCAGATTAGCAATGAGGCGCGAGGTGCGTTTGTTGACGTCCGCAAATGGTTGCAGGTATGGCAGGTGCACCAGCACGAAGAATGACTGTTCGAAAGGATCATCGATCTGGTCCGCTTTCCCGAGCAGAACCTCTAGTGCCTCCTCAATTTGCTGTGGTGCTGACAGGGGCCGGTAAACACTTTGGCCAATGTCCACGACATGCTGTCGAATCCGGCCTTCGTCGGCGGGGTTGGGTAGCAGGTTCTCCGACAACGCGCTATGCAGGTTCATCAACGTATAACGGTCGAAACCGACCGTGCCGATGTTCTCCACCAGCAGTTCGATGGCTGTCTTGTGGTTGAGGATCATCTGTGTTTCGATGGCCGCCTTGCCTTGCGCCGCCTTCCCATGCTCGATCAACTCGCGAGTGTCGAGGCGCGAATAGGTATTGCCCTCCAAATGACTCGATGCCCATGACAGGTCGATCAGCAGCCGGTTCAGGATGGCCCTGCTGTAGGTTCCGGCGGGCGCATCAGCTTGCGCCGTCTTGCCCATCTTGTGCAACTGACGCCGGAGCGATTCCGAAAGGTATCGTGTGACGTTGGGCTGATAGGTGTCAAGGAAGTCGCGTTGATAGCCCACGGGCTTGCGTGCTTCCGGAGGCTGATCGATATACGCCGCGATGTCGCGGCTGTCGGCCGAAAGTGGGATGTAATCCGGGAAGCGGTCTCGCTCGGGTAAAGGTGCGGCAGCCTCTGTCGTGCCCCCCCTGAAATAACGACGTGCGCGCCCTTCGCCGATTGCAGTGACTTGTCCGTCCTCGATCCATTGGCTGATCCAGCGTTGGGCGGTCCGTCGTGCAACATCGGGATGCTGTGCCAGCAACTCGGCGAGCATCAACCCGCCAGAGGCGTTCCTGATGCTTTCAAGGAGGGAATGGGCGGTCGACATTGGGGCGTGGCGCAGTTCGCTTGAGCGGTGGCGCGATTGTGGCGCAGTTTTATGAACTGCGCCACAAACTGCGCCAAATATGGCGCAGTTATGTCAACCAAGTGATTTAGGCGATACGTCACCTTCAGCCCTGCCTGCGCGGCGCGTGCCGGCACAGCCCCGCGCGCTGCCGCTGCACCGCGCACCTCCGATACCGCATCCGGTCCGGATGACTGCAGCGCCACAGCGCCCGCCACACGGTAATGCACAGCAGCGCCACCATGATGGCGGCAAGCAGGCCGATCGACATAGCGGGACCTCCTCCCACTACGTGTGAACCGACTCCCGCGGGAGTCAGATCAGCAGCGGTAATGCCTCGAGCACCAGCACCGCGACCAGTGCGCCGATCAGCGCGCCCATGGTGCGGCAACTGATGCGCAGGAACTTGGCGGTCACCGGGATCGAGCCCATGGCGATCACGCCTACCAGCGCCATCGGAATCAGGAATACAAGATCATGCGCGGTGAAGTGCATGGCGGTCTCCTGTCTCTCTTTTGTGAGTCCAGTATAGGCAGTGTGTGCCGTATGGACGGTGTGCGCATCGGGATTGTCCCCGATGCGGCGCTTGTGCCGGCGCCAGCAGGTATCGGCGGCCGCACTTGCCTTAGGCGGCCGTTGCGCGACGTACGCAATCCGAGCCTTTTTTCGGCTGGCCGCTCTCGAAGCGCTGAACGCTTGTCCTATGCTGAGCAGAGACGCGGGGCGTGTTTCCCCTTTCGTGCGATGCCCCGCCGACGAGAGAGACGGAGGTGGCTATGGAACTTCACATGCAATCGCACCACTACGTGCGACGACTGCCGGACTGGACCGCGGCAGCGGTGTCCGGGCTGGCGGCGGGCGCGTTGCTGCTGGTGCTGGAACTGTTCTGGTCGTCGATGGTGTCGGGCGTCAACCCGTGGGTGGCCACGCGCATGATCGCGGCGATCGTGATGGGGCCGGAGGTGCTGCAGACCTCGCTGTTCAGCGTAGGCACCGTGGCCGCGGCACTGGTGATCCACTTCGTGCTGGGCGCGGTGCTGGGCATGATCCTGGCGGCGATCCTGGCGCCGTTCACGCTCGATTCCAGCCTGGGCCTGGCCATGCTGGCGGGCGCGGTGTTCGGGGTGCTGGTCTACGTCTTCAACTTCTATGTGATGACGCGGGCGTTCCCGTGGTTTGTCGAGGTGCGCGGCTGGCACACCTTCGTCGGGCACCTGATCTTCGGCATCGCGGCGGCGGCGTGCTACTGGAAGCTGGAAAGCAAGGACGTCTCGCACTGAGCGCAAGCCGGCCAGCACACCGGACCGGCACACAGCAGCTGCGGCGGCGGGAACCACGGGTTCCCGCCGCCGCTTTTTCCTTGTACGGCGCACTTGTGCATTGCGACACCAATGCCCCGGCGTGTCGCCTTGCAGTGACCTGACGGCATGCACTAGTCTTATCTCTACCTGCGTGACTTGCGCATCCCTCGCCGCGCGCGAGGAGGAGGGTGGATATGGCGATGGCCATCGCACTCGTCGTCATGGTTGCCGCATCGGTGCTCTTTCATTTCCTGAGCCCGTGGTGGGCAACGCCGCTGGCGTCCAACTGGAAACAGATGGACGACACGCTGACCATTACCCTCGTCATCACCGGCATCTTCTTTATCGGCATCAACCTGTTCGTTGGCTACATCGTCTGGCGCTTTCGCCATGATGCGCCGCATCCCAACGGCGGCAGCGGCCACCGCGCGTCCTACCACCCCGAGAACAGCCGGCTGGAACTGTGGCTGATCGGCGGCACCACGCTGGGCGTGATCCTGCTGCTGGCGCCGGGTTTGTTCGTCTACGCCGACTACGTGCGCCCGCCGCGCGAGGCGATGGTGATGGAAGTGGTCGGGCAGCAATGGTCGTGGGCGTTCCGCTTTCCCGGCAAGAGCGGGCAGCTGGGCGCGTCGGACGCGCGCTTCGTCACCGGCGCCAATCCGCTCGGGCTGGATCCGGACGATCCGCGCGGGCTCGACAACATCGTCATCGTCGGCCCTGAGGTGCACCTGCCGTTGAACCAGCCGGTCAAGGTGCTGCTGCGTTCCAAGGACGTGCTGCATGACTTCTACGTGCCGCCGTTCCGCGCGCGCATGAACATGGTGCCGGGCATGGTGACATCGTTCTGGTTCACGCCGACGCAGGCGGGGCGCTTCGACATCCTGTGCGCGCAGCTGTGCGGCGTGGGGCATTACAACATGCGCGGCACGGTGGTGGTGGAAGAGCCGGCCGCGTTCGAGGCGTGGCTGGCGAAGCAGCAGACCTTTGCCATGACGCTGGCGAAGGCCGCGGCGCCGCCTGCTGCGATGGCCGCGGCCGCGCCCGGTGCGGCGGGTGCGGCCGGCACCATCGAGAAGGGCCGCGCGCTGGCGCAGAGCAAGGGCTGCGTCGGCTGCCACAGCATCGACGGCAATCCGGGCGTGGGGCCGACCTGGAAGGGCCTGTACGGCAAGACCGAGACTTTTGCCGACGGCAGCAGCGCCAGGGTGGACGATGCCTTCCTGCACAAGGAGATCGCCGACCCGCATGCGCGGCTGGTCAAGGGCTACGGCCCGGTGATGCCGAAGGTGCCGGTCAGCGACGACGAGGTCGCGGCGCTGACCGCGTATATCAAGTCCGTTGGCAGCGGTGCCGCGGACGCCGGCATGGTGGCGCCGGTGGCGCCGGTGGACGTGCCCGCCGGCGCGGCCGCCACCACCAGCGCCGCGACCACGGCGGCCGCCGGTTCCGCGGCGCCCGCGGCCACGGCCGGCGCCGCGTCCGGCACCTACACCACTTCGACGGCCGTCGCGGTGCCGCCCACGGCCGCGCCCGCACCGCCGCGCCAGTGAGGAGACCTGCATGGCCTACGCCGATGACGCCGCCCATCACGCGCCGCAGAGCTTCTGGACACGCTATGTCTGGAGCCAGGACCACAAGGTCATCGCCGTGCAATACACCATCGTGGCGATCGTGGTGGGCCTGGTGGGCGTGGCGCTGTCCAACCTGATGCGCATGCAGCTGGGCTTCCCCGGCCGCTTCGAGTTCATCGACGCCAACCGCTACTACCAGTTCGTCACCATGCACGGCATGATCATGGTGATCTACCTGCTGACCGCGCTGTTCCTGGGTGGCTTCGGCAACTACCTGATCCCGCTGATGGTGGGGGCGCGCGACATGGTGTTCCCCTTCCTCAACATGCTCAGCTTCTGGGTCTACCTGCTGTCGGTGATCGTGCTGCTGGCCAGCTTCTTCGTGCCGGGCGGACCCACCGGTGCGGGCTGGACGCTGTATCCGCCGCAGGCCATCCTGCCCGGCACGCCGGGGCACGACTGGGGCATCATCCTGATGCTGGTGTCGCTGGCGATCTTCATCGTCGCGGCGACGATGGGCGGGCTCAACTACGTCACCACCGTGCTGCAGGCGCGTACCGAGGGCATGACGCTGCTGCGCATGCCGCTGTCGGTGTGGGGCATCTTCATGGCCACCATCCTGGCGCTGCTGGCGTTCCCGGCGCTGTTCGTGTCGGCGGTGATGATGCTGCTCGACAAGACCATGGGCACCAGCTTTTTCATGCCGGCAATGGTGTCGATGGGGCAGCAGCTGCAGTACAAGGGCGGCAGCCCGCTGCTGTTCCAGCACCTGTTCTGGTTCTTCGGCCACCCCGAGGTCTATATCGTCGCGCTGCCGGCGTTCGGCATCGTCTCGGACCTGATCAGCGTGCATTCGCGCAAGAGCATCTTCGGCTACCGCACCATGGTCTGGGCGATCCTGGCGATCGGCGTGCTGTCGGTGGTGGTGTGGGCGCACCATATGTTCGTCAGCGGCATGAACCCGTACTTCGGCTTCTTCTTCGCCACCACCACGCTGATCATCGCGATCCCGACCGCGATCAAGGTCTACAACTGGGTCATTACGCTATGGCGCGGCGATATCCACTTCACCGTGCCGATGCTGTTCGCGATCGCCTTCATCAGCACCTTCATCATCGGCGGGCTGACCGGGCTGTTCCTGGGCAACGTCAGCGTCGACATCCCGCTGTCGAATACCTACTTCGTGGTGGCGCACTTCCACATGGTGATGGGCGTGTCGCCGATCCTGGTGGTATTCGGCGGGCTCTACCACTGGTATCCCAAGGTGACCGGGCGGATGCTGAACGACACCATGGGCAGCATCCACTTCTGGGTGACCTTCGTCGGCACCTATGCCATCTTCTTCCCGATGCACTACCTGGGCGTGCTGGGCATGCCGCGGCGCTACTACGCCTGGGAGAACTACGCCTTTATCCCGGAATCGGCGCATGTGATGAACATGTATATCTCGGTGGCGGCGTTCGTCGTTGCCACGGCGCAGCTGATCTTTGTCTTCAACCTGTTCTGGAGCCTGCGGCACGGGCGCAAGGCCGACGGCAACCCCTGGCGCGCGGCCTCGCTGGAATGGCAGACGCCGCAGACGCCGCCGGCGCACGGCAACTGGGGCCCGCACCTGCCGGTGGTGTACCGCTGGGCCTATGCCTACAGCGTGCCGGGGGCGCGCGACGACTTTATCGCGCAGAACGCGCCGCCCGAGCAGGGCGGGTCCGAGCCTGAACCGCACGCCAGCCGTGGAGCCGTAGCATGAACGCCGACGCCGTCTACAAGGTCAGCCGCGACGACTTCGGCGGCAACCCTTCGGGCGAGAACGCCGCCAACCGCCACCCGCAGCGCCGCGCGCCGGCCAGCATCGGCCTGTGGGTGTTCATGGGCGTGGTCACGTCGCTGTTCGCGCTGTTCCTGACCGCCTATGCGCTGCGCATGGACAGCCCTGACTGGCACCGCATCGCGCTGCCGTGGCAGGTATGGCTGTCGACCGCGCTGCTGGCCGCGGGCAGCGTGGCGATGGCGGTGGCCTCGCGCGCCGCGGGCCGGGGCGAGATGGCCGCGGCCCGGCGGGCATTGCGCCTGGGCGGGCTGGGGGCGGCCGCTTTCGTCGCTTCGCAGCTGTGGGCGTGGCAGGCGCTGGGCGCGATGCAGGTGATGCCGGCCGGCAATCCGGCCGGCAGCTTCTTCTATCTGCTGACCGCGATGCACGGGCTGCACGTGCTGGGCGGCCTGGCGGGCTGGGGCTTTGCCATGACGGCGCGCGGCAGCGGCACGGCCGCGGTGCTGCGCCTGCGGCTGTGCGCGCGCTACTGGCATTTCCTGCTGGCGGTGTGGGCGGTGCTGCTGGCGGCGCTGGGATGGCTCACGCCCGAACTGGTGCGCTATATCTGCGGCACGGCCTAGCGCCGGCGGCAAGGAGGACCGGCATGTCGACGCAACTGTCTTCACCCTCGGCCACCCCCGGCGTGGCGCCCGCGCCGCCGGTGGGCGGCGTGCGCGGCATGCTGGCCGACTGGTCGTCGGACCAGCAGGCCTTCAAGGTGTCGTGGGGCAAGGCCATGATGTGGATCTTCCTGCTGTCCGACACCTTCGTCTTCAGCTGCTTCCTGACCGGCTACATGACCGTGCGCATGTCGACCACGGTGCCGTGGCCCAACCCGAGCGAGGTGTTCGCGCTGCACGTGGGCGGCGCCGACATCCCGCTGCTGCTGATCGCCATCATGACCTTCGTGCTGATCACCAGCAGCGGCACCATGGCGATGGCGGTCAACTTCGCCTACCGGCGCGCGCGGCGCGAATGCGCGACGCTGATGTTCGTCACCGCGGCGTTCGGCGCACTGTTCGTCGGCATGCAGGCGTTCGAATGGACCAAGCTGATCGTCGACGAGGGCGTGCGGCCCTGGGGCAACCCGATGGGGGCGGCGCAGTTCGGCTCGACCTTCTTCATGATCACGGGCTTCCACGGCCTGCACGTGTCGTGCGGCGTGATCTACCTGCTGGTGGTGGCCATGCGCGTGCTGCGCGGGCGCTACGAGGCCACCGGCAACTACCAGATCGTCGAGATCGCCGGGCTGTACTGGCACTTCGTCGACCTGGTGTGGGTGTTTATCTTTGCGCTGTTCTATCTCTGGTGAGGGTGGCCATGGCATCGAACCCTGCAACCCCCGCGGCGCCGGCAACGCCCCCGCATGCCACTGGCGCGGACGCCGCGCACCACGGCCAGCAGCATCCGATCGGGCTGTACCTGAAGATCTGGCTGCTGCTGTTCGTGCTGTCCGCGCTGTCCTACATGGTCGATTACTTCCATGTCAGCGGCTATCTGCGCTGGACCCTGATCCTGCTGTTCATGAGCCTGAAGGCGGGGCTGATCGTGGCGGTGTTCATGCACATGGCATGGGAGCGCATGGCGCTGATCTGCGCCATCCTGATCCCGCCGCTGTGCCTGCTGGTGCTGGTCTGGCTGATGGCGGAAGAAGCGAATCATACGTTCCTGACGCGCGGCATCTTCTTCCGCTGACGGGGAGGCGCCGCCGGCCCCGGGGAGGGCGCCGGCGGCAGGCCGCCTTGCGCCGCCCCCGGGCGCTCAGACCTGGGTAATGAACTTGGTCACCAGGTAGCCGTCGAAGGTCTCCAGGCCGCCTTCGCTGCCGATGCCCGAGTCCTTGATGCCGCCGAACGGGGTTTCGGCCAGCGCCATGCCGAAGTGGTTGATGTTGACCATGCCGGCTTCGAGGCCGTTGGACACTTCGGTCGCGGTCTTCAGCGAGTTGGTGAACACGTAGGACGCCAGGCCGTAGGGCAGGCTGTTGGCGCGGCGCAGCACCTCGGCGGTGTCCTTGAAGCGCGTCACCGGCGCCACCGGGCCGAAGGGCTCGTCGGTCATCAGGCGCGCGTCGTCGGGCAGGTCGGTGACCACGGTCGGCGCGAAGAAGTAACCCTTGTCGCCCAGGCGCGAGCCGCCCGCCACCACCTTGCCGCCGCGATGGCTGGCATCGTCCAGGAACTGCTCCATCGACAGCACCCGGCGCTCGTGCGCCAGCGGGCCCATCTGGGTGCCGTCCTCGAGGCCGTTGCCGACCTTGATCGAGCCGATCACCTCGGTGAAGCGCGCCAGGAAGCGGTCATAGGCCTTCTCCTGGACGTAGAAGCGCGTGGGCGACACGCATACCTGGCCGGCATTGCGCAGCTTGAAGCGCGCCAGCATCTCGGCGGCCGGGTCGATGTCGGCATCGTCGAACACCAGCACCGGCGAATGCCCGCCCAGCTCCATGGTGACGCGCTTCATGTGCGCGCCGGCCAGCGCCGCCAGCTGCTTGCCCACCGGCACCGAGCCGGTGAACGAGATCTTGCGCACGATCGGCGATTCGATCAGGTAGGTCGAGACCTCGGACGGCACGCCCCAGACGATGTTGAGCACCCCCGGCGGCAGGCCGGCGTCGTGGAACAGCTGCGCCAGCGCCACCACCGCGCTGGGCGAGTCCTCGGGGCCCTTCAGGATCAGCGTGCAGCCCGCGCCCACCGCGGCAACGATCTTGCGGATGGCCTGGTTGAAGGGGAAGTTCCAGGGGGTGAACGCGGCGCAGACGCCGATCGGCTCGCGCACCACCAGCTGGCGCACATTGGGCTGGCGCGGCGGGATCACGCGGCCGTAGATGCGGCGGCATTCCTCGGCGTGCCAGTCGGCATGCTCGGCGCAGACCATGATCTCGCCGACCGCCTCGGCCAGCGGCTTGCCCTGGTCCAGCGTGATATTGCGGCCGATGTCGCGGGCGCGCTCGCGCGCGAGTTCTCCGACGCGGCGCAGGATCTTGCCGCGCTCCAGCGGCGAGGTCTTCTTCCAGCTTTCGAAGGCGCGCTGCGCGGCGGCCAGGGCGCGGTCCAGGTCGGCGCGCGTGGCGTGCGGCAGCTGGCCCAGCACTTCCTGCGTGGCCGGGTTGATGACCTCCTGCTCCCGCCGGTCGCCTCCCTTGATGAATTCTCCGTCGATATAGAGGGCGAGATCCTGGTACATGCGTGTTCTCCTGGTGGGCGGTGAAAGCGCAAGCTTAACCCGGCCGCCGCGTTCATGCAGCGCGCCGGGTCGGTGCCAGCCAGGAATGTGCGGGAACGGGCCCGCCGGGCCGTCAGCCTCCGGCCCGTGAGCCCGGTGTCAGGCGGGGTCGCGCGTGCGTGCCATCGCGGCGGGGGCGGCCACGGCGCCGGTGCGCGTGGCTTCCACCACCAGGATCACCAGCAGCGTGATCAGGCTCAGCCCGAACACCGCATAGCCGATGCTGTCGCCCTCGATCGCAAACAGGCTGGGCGCGTAGGACGGGCTGGTGCAGATCATGGTGCCGGCCGACATGCCGGTGTAGTGCATGCCGCAGACCGCCACGCCCATCACCACGGCCGCCGCCAGCTGCTTGCCGCCGGTCTTCACCGTGGTGGCCAGCCACAGCGCCACCACCGACACCACCACCGCGATCACCACCGACAAGCCAATGATGGCGAGATCCCAGTCGAAGCGGGTGTTGGAACGGATCGCGGCCATGCCGGTGTAGTGCATCGCCACCACGCCCAGCCCGGTCAGCACGCCGCCCTGGACCACGTTGGCGCTGCGGCTGCCGCGCGGCCGCGAGGCGATCGCCAGGCCGGCCCCGGCCAGCACCATCACCACCAGCAGCGAGGCCAGCGTGGTGAACAGCCCGAACTCGCGATGGGTCGGGGTCTGGTAGGCCACCATGCCGATGACGTGCATCGACCAGACCGCGCCGCCGCCCAGCGCCACGCTGGCGCACAGCAGCCGGTCGACGTCCAGGCGCCCGTCGGGCTGGCGCACCCGGCGCGACCAGCGCAGGCCGACGTAGGCGCCGCATACCGAGATCAGGAACGACAGGCCCACCATCGGCCAGTCATAGGCAAACGGCACCAGGGCGCCGGCAACAGGCTCGAAACCGACAAACATGACCCCACCTCCTTGTTTTGACTGCGGCGGAAGGCGCTCGCATGCCGGATCGATCCGGATAAGCCCGGATAATCCCGGATTACCCCGTCCGGCAGCCGGCCCGGGACGCGCTGGTCCCAGCCGGAGTATGCGTCGCCGGCCATCGGCCGGAAATAACTCATTCAGGTAAAAAGGGGCGGGCGGAGCCGTATGCCGTTCAGTACAGGCATCAAACACACCGTCATTCCCGCGCGGGCGGGAATCCAGCGTCTTTCACGTCCCCTCCGGGGAAAAAGTCACTGGGTTCCCGCCTTCGCGGGAACGACGGGGTTAAGGCTCGGCACGCTTGTAGGCCGCCGGGGGGCAGGAATAGACTGGGCGGATTTCCCTCGCGCGACGCCTCATGAAGCCCGATGCCAGACTGACCACCGGCCCGATCGGCCGGACCCTGCTGCTGTTCTCGCTGCCGGTGCTCGGCAGCAACATCCTGCAGTCGCTGAACGCCTCGATCAATTCGATCTGGGTCGGGCGCTTCCTGGGCGAGGCCGCGCTGACCGCCACCTCCAACGCCAACATCATCCTGTTCTTCCTGCTGGGCGTGGTGTTCGGCATCAGCATGGCCAACACCATCATGATCGGCCAGGCCGTCGGCGCGCGCGACGTCGACGAGGCGCGCCGCGTGGTCGGCACCAGCACCACCTTCTTCGTCGCGCTGTCGGTGCTGGCCTCGGCGCTCGGCTACTTTTACACCCCGGACATCCTCGCGGCGATGCGGACCCCGCCCGATGCCGCGCCGCTGGCGGTGGCCTACCTGCGCATCATCTTCCTGGCGCTGCCGTTCATGTACTTCTACAACTTCGTGATGATGACGCTGCGCGGCGCCGGCGACTCGCGCACGCCGTTCTGGTTCATGCTGCTGTCGGTGGTGCTGGACGTGGTGCTCAACCCGATCCTGATCTTCGGCGTGGGCCCGGTCCCGGCCATGGGCATCGCGGGCTCGGCGCTGGCCACGCTGATCGCCCAGCTGGCGAGCCTGGCGGCGATGCTGGCGCTGCTGTACCGGCGCCGGCATTTCCTGCTGCTGCATCGCGGCCAGCTGGCGCTGCTGGTGCCGGACCCGGCGATCCTGCGCGCGCTGGTGGTCAAGGGCCTGCCGATGGGCCTGCAGATGGTGGTGATCTCGTCGTCCGCGATCGTGATGATGGCGCTGGTCAACGCCTATGGCTCGCAGACCACCGCCGCCTATGGCGTGGCGTCGCAGTTGTGGACCTATGTGCAGATGCCCGCGCTGGCGGTGGGCGCGAGCGTGTCGTCGATGGTGGCGCAGAACGTCGGCGCCGGGCTGTGGCAGCGCGTGGCGCGCATCACGCGCATGGGGCTGCTGTTCAACGTCGCCATGACCGGCGCACTGGTGGCGCTGATCTACCTGTTCAACCGCCATTCGCTGGGCCTGTTCCTCGGCACCGACGGGGTTGCCATCGGCATCGCCCAGCATATCAACGTGGTGGTGCTGTGGTCGTTCATCCTGTTCGGCTTCACCATCGTCATCTTCGGCACGGTGCGCGCCACCGGCGCGGTGATGGCGCCGCTGGTGATCCTGTTCCTGTCGATGTGGGTGATCCGGCTGCCGTTTGCCTGGGCGCTGGGCCCGCGCATCGGCGCCGACGCGATCTGGTGGAGCTTCCCGCTCGGCTCGGTGGTGTCGCTGGCACTGGCGCTCGGCTACTACCGCTTCGGCAACTGGCGTGGCAGCCAGATCCTGCCCGCCGCGCCGCATCCGGCCGAGGCGGTGGGGCAGGCGCCCGATACCAGCATGGGCACGCCCTGCGAAGACGCCGGCGAGGCCGTCGATGCGGCCAGCAGCGCCAGGCCAACGGCCGAGGCCGCGCGCTGATCGCCCTGCGAGCCCCGCATTGAAAGCCTTCCGAAAGATCGATGTGTCATCGTGTCACCGCTGACACTCCTTCCCGGCACACGCGTGCCCTGCCGCCAGGGCATCGGCACGCGTCTTTGCGGCCGCGCCCTGCGTTGATGCAAGGGCGCGCGCCGTCTTGTTTCGCCTGACGTTCCTGTTGACTTTTCCTTCGTATTTCTTGCGTCAAATTACATCACAACGTGAGGTAATTGCGCGCGCGTCATCGCCGGATTTGCCTTGTTTTAAGGGTTCATTGGTAAATACCCCTAAAACAGGACAAATGAAAGGCACCTGAAAGATCACGTCTCTAAGGTTCGGGTCAACCGTCGGGGAGCATGCCCGCTTGCATGCCTGTTGCGCCTGAGCCAGTGCGCCCCCGGCACGGCATTTCGTGAACTTTGAGGAGAATCGTTTTGCGCATACGCAGCCAAAAGGACTTTGCCTCCGGCCTGATGTTCATTCTGGTCGGGCTGGGCTTTTCCTGGGTCGCTCGCGGCTATTCCATGGGGACGGCCGCCAAGATGGGACCCGGATACTTTCCATTCCTGCTGGGCCTGGTGCTCGCGGTGCTGGGGGCGGTGGTGCTGCTGACCTCGCTGTCGCCCAAGGGCGAGCAGGACCACCTGGCCCGCTGGGACCTGAAGACCTTGCTGTGGATCCTCGGCTCGGTGGTGCTGTTCGGCCTGCTGCTCAAGCCGCTGGGCATGGTGCTGTCGGTGTTCGTGCTGGTGCTGGTGTCGTCGATGGCCAGCCATGAGTTCAGCTGGAAGGGCGCGCTGCTCAACGCGGTGGTGCTGGTGCTGATCAGCCTGGGCGCCTTCGTGTACGGCATCAACCTGCAGATGCCGGTGTGGCCGGCCTTCATCACCGGTTAAGGAGCGCCGCATCATGGAATTGTTTGAACACCTCGCGCTGGGTTTTTCGACCGCGCTGTCGCTGCAGAACCTGGCCTATGCCTTCCTGGGCTGCGTGCTGGGCACGCTGATCGGCGTGCTGCCGGGCCTGGGACCGCTGGCCACCATCGCCATGCTGCTGCCGATCACCTACACGCTGCCGCCGGTGGCCGCGCTGATCATGCTGGCCGGCATCTACTACGGCGCGCAGTACGGCGGCTCGACCACCGCCATCCTGGTGAACCTGCCGGGCGAATCGTCGTCGGTGGTGACCACCATCGACGGCTACCAGATGGCAAGGCGAGGAAGGGCAGGGGTGGCGCTGGCCACTGCCGGCCTGGGCTCGTTCTTCGCCGGCTGCGTCGCCACGCTGATCCTGGCCGCGTTTGCCACGCCGCTGTCGGAAATCGCCTTCAAGTTCGGCCCCGCCGAGTATTTCTCGCTGATGGTGCTGGGCCTGATCGGTGCCGTGGTGCTGGCTTCCGGCTCGCTGCCCAAGGCCATCGCGATGATCGTGCTGGGCCTGCTGCTGGGACTGATCGGCACCGACGTGAACTCGGGCGCCGCGCGCTTCTCGTTCGATGTGCCGGAGCTGACCGACGGCATCGACTTCGTCGCGCTGGCGATGGGCATGTTCGGCTTTGCCGAGATCATCGCCAACCTGGAGCAGAAGGAAGCCCGCGAGACCTTCACCAACAAGGTCACCAACCTGTTCCCGACCAAGGAGGACTTCAAGCGCATGATCCCGGCCGTGCTGCGCGGCACCGCGCTGGGCTCGGCGCTGGGCATCCTGCCGGGCGGCGGTGCCTCGCTGGCTTCGTTCGCGGCGTACTCGCTGGAGAAGAAGACTTCCAAGAATGCGCATGAGTTCGGCAAGGGCGCGATCGAAGGCGTGGCGGGTCCGGAATCGGCCAACAACGCCGCGGCGCAGACCTCGTTCATCCCGCTGCTGACGCTGGGCATCCCGCCCAATGCGGTGATGGCGCTGATGGTGGGGGCGATGACCATCCACAACATCCAGCCCGGCCCGCAGGTGATGACCAGCAACCCGTCGCTGTTCTGGGGCCTGATCGCCTCGATGTGGATCGGCAACCTGATGCTGATCATCCTGAACCTGCCGATGATCGGCATCTGGGTGAAGCTGCTGACCGTGCCGTACCGCTTCCTGTACCCGGCGATCCTGGTGTTCTGCGGCATCGGCGTGTACTCGGTCAACAACCAGACCTTCGACGTGTTCATGGCCGCGGGCTTTGGCGTGATCGGCTACCTGTTCCTGAAGCTCAAGTGCGAACCGGCGCCGCTGCTGCTCGGCTTCGTGCTGGGGCCGATGATGGAAGAGAACTTCCGCCGCACGCTGCTGCTGTCGCGTGGCGACTTCAGCGTGTTCGTGACCCGGCCGCTGTCGGTGGGCCTGCTGATCGCGGCCGCCGCGCTGGTGGCGGTGGTGGCGCTGCCGTCGATCAAGGCCAAGCGCGAGGAAGCGTTCCAGGAAGACTAGCGCCAGCGAGCGCCCCGGAATGGCGCCGGCCCCGCAAGCGGCCGGCGCGAGCAACGCAAGCTTTCGGGGTGCCTTCGCGCACCCCGTTGTCTTTCGCGGGCACGGCGCGCGCCGCGCGTCCGCCCGCCCTGTTTCCCAGAGAGTGCCCGACTGCGGCAGCAGTCATGGGCTGCGCATGATGATCAGGATTCCCGCACCATTGGGTGCGCCGACAGCGCCCATGAAACCGCCTACCCTTGACCGGTTTTTCTCCAGAATCTATGTCCTCAAGCTGGTCCAGTCGAGCCCGTCGACGGTGCTCAGCCTGGTCGACCGGCTGCGTGAGCGCGGCATCGAAAAGAACATCCGCTCGCTGCGGCCGATCCTGCGCAGCCTGATGATGGCCCGCGCCATCACCGCCGAGCTGGTCGAAGGCAGCGGCCGCGTGTACTGCATCACCGCGCAGGGGCGGGCCGAACTGGAGTCGTATATCTCGCACCTGGCCGTGCTGAAGGCGGAGCTGGAGCCCGCCGATGAAACGCCGGCGCAGCGCGACGCCCAACCTTAAGAAAAAAGAGGCCGGTCCCTCCGGACCGGCCTCCCGCATGCTGCCCGCCTGCCACGGGCAACCGCGACAGCGTTATTGCGTCGTCACCAGCTCCAGGCCGGCTTGCGATTCGTCGTCGCCGCGCGCCACCAGCACCTTGATCTTGTTAGGCGTCAGGCCGGCAATGCCGTCCGACGGGATGGTGGTGATCAGCCAGTCGGCGTTATTGGCCAGCGTCAACGCGCCCGAGTCGAAGATCACGGTCTTGGAGCCGGCCGGCGTGATGCGCAGGCGATAGGTGGTGTTGCCGTCCAGGTCGATCGAATCCTGGCCCGATGCCGGCGAGGCCTGCTTGTAGCCCACCGCGGCGAAGGTCGGCGCGACCGAGTTCAGGTCGATCGCGGGCAGGGTCACGTAGATGTCGATGTTCTGCGCATTGAACGAGGCGTTCAGCGAGCGCACGCGCGCCTTGTTCGACAGCAGGCCCTTGCCGAACGGATCGTCGATCGTCACCGTTTCCGCGACCGACGCACCCGGCACCGCCACCACGGTGTACTTGTGGCCGGTGGCCGCCACCAGGCTGCCGCGGGCCAGTTCGGTCTGCGTGCCGGCGGCGTTGAACGAGATCAGCTGGTTGCCGGTTTCAACGTTGAAGTAGGTCGAGACGAACTTGTAGGGCTTGTTGACCATGCTGGTGAGCGAGCCGTTCTGCAGCACGTCGACATTGGGGCCGCCGGTGACGGCATGGATCACGCGCACGCTCGGCTTGCTCAGGCCGATGCGGTCGTCGATGCCGTCATCGCCGCCGCCGCACGCTGTCAGCACCGCGGTCGCGGCCAGCGCCAGGCCGAGGAAAAGGGTCTTGGATCGAAGCATGGGTCACCTCTTGCTGTTAGAGTCAGAGACGAGCTGGCCCATGCCGGCGCGGATCGCGGCGGCCGCGTGGCCAGTTGCTATCTGGTTTGCAGGCGCGGGATCACGCTTGCCGTGATGCAACGATAGGTTTGAACCGGTGGGCCAGACAGGCGCAACGCTCCGAATTCAATGTCGGACGATTCCCACAGGAAGTGATGCCTGCGCGGAGCTTCCTGGCGGCGTGCCTTGGCAGCGCGGGCGCGGCGGCGCGACAGGACGTGGCCGCGCGCCGCCCTGCCGCCTGCGCAGATGTGTAACCGGTTGTTGCCGCGCGGTTGCCCGCAGCGTTGGCCGCGGCTCAGGCTTGCGACATCATGACCTGGTTGCGGCCATTGCGCTTGGCCTGGTAGAGGCCCGCATCGGCCGCCTCCACCAGCTGGCTTGGCTGCGCGCCGGGTTGGGGCACCAGCACCGCGCCGCCGATGCTGACGGTGACGCAGTCCAGCGTCGGCGAGCCGCTGTGGGCGATGGCCAGCGCCTGCACCGCGCGTCGCACCTTTTCGGCCAGCAGCCGCACGCCGCCGGGCGAGGTGGCCGGCAGCACCATGGCGAACTCTTCGCCGCCGAAGCGCGCGGGCAGGTCGGTGGCGCGCACGCAATTGTCGCGGATCACCGTGGCCACGCGGCGCAGCACGTCGTCGCCGGCGACGTGGCCGTAGGTGTCGTTGTAGGCCTTGAACGCGTCGACATCGATCATCAGCAGCGCCACCTGGGTCTGCTCGCGCTGCGCGCGCCGCCATTCGGCGCCAAGGTATTCGTCGAAATAGCGCCGGTTGGACAAGCCAGTCAACCCGTCCGAGTTGGTGAGGCGCTGCAGTTCCAGGTTGGTCTCGAGCAGTTGCTGCTGGCTCTGGCGCAGCGCGCGGTAGGCTTCGTCGCGCTGCAGCTGGTTCAGGTACGAGCGCGAGTGGTAGCGGATGCGCGCGATCAGCTCGATGCTGTCGGGCAGCTTGACCAGGTAGTCGTTGGCGCCGGCGGCAAAGGCCGCGCCCTTGGTCGCGGCTTCTTCCTTGGTCGACAGCACGATGATCGGGATATCGCGCGTGGCCGGGTTGTCGCGGTAGCGCTGCACCAGCGTCAGCCCGTCCACGCCCGGCATCACCAGGTCCTGCAGGATCACCGTGGGCTTTGTGCGCTGCGCCACCGCCACCGCTTCATCGGGCTGCGAGCAGTAGTGGAAGTCGATATCGGGCTCGGTGGCGAGCGCGCGGCGCACCGCTTCGCCGACCATGGCCTGGTCGTCCACCAGCAGCACCATGGCCAGGTACTCTTGCTTGTCGGTCGCGGCGGGCATGCCGGCGGGGTTGGAGGATTCGGGTTGCATGTTCAATTCCTGTTCTCGCGGTCCCGGCACGGCCTGGAACCGGTTGCATGCTTTCAGGCGGGCGGCGCAGGGCAGGCCAGTGCCGCCGGGCCGCACGCCTGCACCAGCCGCGGCGCGATGCGCGGCAGCGGCAGGATCTCGGCGGCGGCGCCGAGCGCGGCGGCGGCCTTGGGCATGCCGTACACGGCGCTGGTGGCGCGGTCCTGGGCGATGGTCAGGAAGCCGCGGTCGCGCATCGCCTTCAGGCCCAGTGCGCCGTCGCGCCCCATGCCGGTGAGCAGCACGCCGATCACGTCGCCGCGCCAGTGTTCCACCACGCTTTCGAAAAACACATCGATGGAGGGGCGGTAAAGGTAGTCGCAGGGTTGTTCGGTGTAGGCCAGCCGGCTCGGGCTGGCCAGGCGCAGGTGGTCGTTGGTGCCTGCCAGCAGCACGGTGCCGGCCTGCGGAGTCTCGCCGGCGCGCGCAATGCGCACCGGCAGCGCGCACTGTCCGTCGAGCCACTCGGCCATGCCGGCGGCAAAGGCCTCGTCGACATGCTGCACCGTGACCACCGCGGCGCCGAAGTCCGCCGGCAGCGCGCCCAGCAGCGCTGCCAGTGCGGCCGGGCCGCCGGCCGAGGCGCCGATCGCCACCAGCCGCGCCGCGCTGACGGCGCGCGGTGCCACCGCCAGTGCATGCTGCGGTGCTACCCGGCCGGCCAGCAGGCGCGCGATATTGCGCAGCTTGCGCAACAGCGGCCCGGCGGCAAGCTGCGCGTCGGCCTCGGCCAGCGTGGGGGTGTCGACCGCGTCGATGGCGCCATGGCCCATGGCGTCGAAGACCTGCGTGGCGTTGCGGCCCAGGTCCATGGTCACCACCACGATGGCGCACGGCGTGGCGGCCATGATCCGGCGCGTGGCCTCGACCCCGTCCATGACCGGCATCAGCAGGTCCATCAGGATCAGGTCCGGGGTCTGGTGCGCGGCCATCTGCACCGCCTGGGCGCCGTCGCCGGCGATCCATGCGATCTCGAACGCCGGATCCAGTGCCAGCGCGCGGCGCAGCGCGGCCACCGCGAGCGCGGAATCATTGACGATGCCGATTTTCATGGACGTGCCTCGCCGATCAGGTCCTGGACCGCGTCGAGCAACGCGGCGTCGTGGAAACTGCCCTTGGCCAGATAATAGTCCGCGCCGGCCTCGAGGCCGCGCTGGCGGTCCTGTTCGCGGTCCTTGTACGACACCACCATCACCGGCAGCTGGCGCAGCGCGGCGTCCTGGCGGATCCTGCGCACCAGCTCGATGCCGTCCATGCGCGGCATGTCGATGTCGGTGATGACCAGGTCGAAGGGCTCGGCGCGCAGCACGTTCCAGCCGTCCATGCCGTCGACCGCCACCGTCACGTCATAGCCGCGCCCGGCCAGCAGCTTGCGCTGCAGCTCGCGCACGGTCAGCGAATCGTCCACCACCAGCACCCGGCGCGCGCGCGCCTGCACGCTCGCCGCCGCGCCCTGGCGCACGCCTTCGATGCGGCCTTCGGAGACCAGCTTCTCGACCGAGCGGATCATGTCCTCGACATCGAAGATCAGCACCGGCGTGCCGTCGTCGGTCAGGCTGCCGGCGGCAATGTCGCGGATCTTGCCCAGGGCCGCCGGCAACGGCTGCACCACCAGCAGGCGCTCGCCCAGCATGCGGTCGACCGCGATGCCATAGGTGCGCTCGCCCTCGCCGATGACCACCACCGGGACCTGCTCGCTGGCCGGCGCGGCGTCGGCGCCGGCCCGCTGCAGCACCTGCGCCGCGCTGACAAGGCCGATGGCGCGGCCCTCGTGGCGGAAATGCTGGTGGCCTTCGGTCTGTTCGATCTCGCCGCGCGCCACCGAGGTGGCGCGCAGCACCCGGCCCAGCGGGAAGGCATAGGCTTCGCCGGCCACGTCCACCAGCAGCGTGCGCACCACCGACAGCGTCAGCGGCAGTTCCAGGCTGAAGTGCAGGCCGTGGCCAGGCTGCTGCGTCAGGCGCAGGCTGCCGCGCACGCGGCGCACCATCTCCTGCACCGCGTCGAGGCCGACGCCGCGCCCGGAGACTTCGGAGACGGTGTCGCGCATGCTGAAGCCGGGCAGCAGCAGGAAGTCGAGCAGCTCGGCCTGCGACAGCCGCGCCGCCGTGTCCTCGGAGGCCAGCCGCCGCCGCACGATGGCACGCCGCAGCGCATCCAGGTCGACCCCGGCGCCGTCATCGGAGATCTCGATCTGCAGCCGGCCGGCGTTGTGGCGCGCGTGCAGCGTGACAACGCCCTCGGGCGGCTTGCCCTGCGCCGCGCGCACCGCCGGCGCCTCGATGCCATGGTCGACGGCATTGCGCAGCAGGTGCGCCAGCGGCGCGTCGAGCGCCTCGAGGATGTCGCGGTCTACCTGCGTGCCGGCGCCGGACAGTTCCAGGTGCACGGACTTGCCCAGCGCGCGGCCCAGGTCGCGCACCATGCGTGCGTAGCCGGCCAGGCCGTCGGACAGCGGGCGCATGCGCGAGGCCAGCGCGCTGTCGTAGAGCCGGCGCGCCAGCCGCGTGGCGCGATGGTCGTACTGCTCGAACTCGTCCAGCCGGGCCGCCAGTTGCCGGTGGCCATCGTCGAGCAGCTGGCGCAGTTCGGCCAGCGCCGCATAGGCTGCAGACAAGGCATGCGCGCCGTCGCCATCCTGCGTCTCGCGCAGGGCCTGCTGCAGCGTGTCGGCCGCGCGCAGCGCGCGCGCCTGCTGGCGCCGCGCCTTTTGCAGCGATGCGCCGAAGGGCCGCAGCCAGTGCGATTCGACCATGGCCTCGCCCGACAGCGCCAGCAACTGGTCCAGCGCATCGGCATTGATGCGCAGCATGCGCTCGGGGCCGTCGGCGGCGTGCGCGGCCATCGGTGCCGATGGTGCCGATGGTGCCGCTTCAGGCTCGGGCGGAAGCGGCGGGGCAGGGGTGCGGACCGGCGCCGCCACGGATGCGGGCGCGTCCGCTGCCGCGGGCTGTGCCGGCGCGCCGCCGCCGTCGAGCGAACTCAGCCGTTGTATCACCGCGTCGATCTCGGCCCGGCCGGCCTGCTCGGACCAGTCCGGGTCGCCGCCGGGCGGATGGCCGATGCGCAGCAGCAGGTCGGTGCCCTGCAGCAGCGCATCGATATGCGCGGCGGCGAGCGGCATGCCGCCCTGCGCGGCGACCAGGCAGTCTTCCATCGCATGCGCCAGCCGCACGCCGCCATCGAGGCCGACGATGCGGGCCGCGCCCTTGAGCGAGTGGGCCGCGCGCATGCACGCCTCCAGCTGCCCGGACGCGCCGGGGGAGCGCTCCAGCGCCAGCAGGCCGGCATTGAGGATCTCGGCCTGGGCGTCGGCCTCGAGTGCGAACAGTTCCAGCAGCGAGGCGTCGCGCAGTTGTTCGGGGTTCATGCCAGGCTCCGTGCCAGCGCCTGGCGGACTTGCGCGGCGTCGAGCAGGCCGACGCTGCGGCCCTGGTCGACGAACAGCGCCTGCGCATAGCGGGCCGAGCCCCGTGCCAGCGTGGCGGGCAGCGGCTGCAACGCGGCGCGCCGCACGCGCACGATGCCGGCGATCTCGGCCACCGGCAGGGCGATCGCGGCGCGGCCTTGTCCGAGGATCAGGAAACGGCCGCCCCCGGCATCGGGCTCGGCCTGGGCCGCGCCCGTGTCGAACAGGTGCGCCAGCGACAGGCAGGCCAGCAGGTTGCCGCGCACCGCGGCCAGCCCCAGCACCGCGGCGTCGCGCCGGTGGGGCAGCGAATGCACCGGGCTTGGCGCGGTGACTTCGCCCAGCGCGGCGGTGGGCAGCGCCAGCCATTCCTCGCCGATGCGGAACACCAGGCATGCCAGCGCGTTGGCGTCCTGGGCATTGTCGTTGCCGCTGTCGTCGGCGCTGTCGTCGGCGGCATCCGGCAGTTCCTGCAGGGCCTGGTCCAGTTGCTGCGCGTCCAGCAACATCGCGGCGGCCCGCGCGTAGGTGGGGCAGTTGCGGCAGTGCGCGTGCTCGGCCAGCGCCGGGCAGCTGCCGTCTCCGCGCACGCCGATGCGCCGCCAGCAGTCGTCCACGCCCGCGGCGCGCACCACGGTGGCAAAGGGATGGGCCTGGGTCTCAGCCATGGTGCTTGCGGGTTTGGCGCTGCGCGCGCTGGCGCAGGCGGGTGGCGCCGTCGTGGTCGCCTTCGGTGTCGAGCAGCGCGGCCAGGTGATAGAGGCTTTCCTGGTGCGACGGATCCAGGTACAGCGCCTTGCGGTAGGCCGCGTGCGCCTGGGCGGTGCGGCCGGCGGCGTCGTGCAGCACGCCGAGCATGCCATAGGCATCGGCCAGGGCGCTGCCATCGGCATCGGGCGCGGCACGGTCGAGCAGCGCCAGGCAGGCGGCGGTGGCCGCGTCCAGTTCGCCGCGGTCGGCCATGGCCGCGATGGCGGCCAGCGCGTCGGCATGCTCGTCGGCATGCGCGCCGGCCACAGGCCTTGCGGCCGGCGCGGGCGCGCGCACCACAGCTGGACGCATGGTCACGGGCGGGCGCGGCAGCCGCGGCGGCGCGGCCATGCGGGGCGGCTGGGCGGCGTGGACCGGCGGGTGGGACGGGGCCGGGGCGCGCGGCACTGCTGCCGCCGGCTTGCGGAAGGCAAAGGACAACGGGATGCCGACCGGCTCCAGCCCCTGCGCGCTCAGCACGCTGGCCTCGGCCGGCCCGACGAAGAGCAGGCCGTCGGCCATGGTCAGGCGCACCAGCGTCTGCACCGCCTGGCGTTGGCCGGCGGCGTCGAAGTAGATCAGCAGGTTGCGGCAGAACACGAAGTCATAGGGCGCTTCGCCCGCCAGCAGGCCGGGCTCGACCAGGTTGCCCTGCAGCAGCCGCACCTGCGCGCGCACGCGCGGGTCCAGCACATAGCCCGTGGGCGTGGCGGTGAAATAGCGGTCGCGGAAGTCGAGCGGCGCGCTGCGGAAGGCATTGGGGCCGTATTGCGCCTGGCGCGCGCGCGCCAGCGCGCATGCGCTGATGTCGACCGCGTCAATATAGAAGCGCCCCGGCGGCACGCCCGCGTCGAGCAGCGCCATGGCGATCGAATACGGCTCTTCGCCGGTGGAGCAGGGCAGGCTCAGCAGCCGCAGCGTGCGCCTGCCGTCGGCAAAGGCGCGCTCGGCGGCAAAGCGGCCCAGCGCCAGCAAGGCCTCGCGATGCCGGAAGAACCAGGTCTCGGGCACCACCACGGCCTCGATCAGCGCCTGGAATTCGTCGGCGGTGCCCTGCAGCAGCTGCCAGTAGGTCTCGGTATCGGGCGCCTGCCGTGCCTGCTGGCGCTCGCGCACGGCGCGCGCCACCGCACCGCTGCCGATGGCGCCGGCATCGAGCCCGATGCGGGCCTTGAGCAGCGCTTCGATATGCGCGGCGGTGCTCACGCGGGCTCCCCGGCAGCGTCGGCGAACAGCATGGCGTGGACGTCGTCCGGCAGCAGCGCGCCGACCCTGACCCATTGCACCAGCCCGCGCGCGTCATGCCGCACCGGACCGAGATAGCGCGGGCTGGCGCCGGCGATGCCGGCATCGACGAACGATTCCGCCGGGCAGCGCAGGGTCTGGGTGGCAGCCTCCAGGCGCAGGCCGAGCAGCCGCACCGGCTCGCTTTCAGCGCGGCGGTAATGGACCAGCACGGTGCGCGTGCTGGTGCGCAGCGCCGCGGGCACGCCGGTGGCGAGCGCGGGCAGGTCGACCACCGGCACCGGCTGGCCGCGCCGCTGCATCAGTCCCGCCACCCACGCCGGCGCGCCGGGAATCTGCTTCAGGCGCGTCAGCGGCAGCACCTCGGCCACCTCGGCGGCATCGAGCGCGTAGTGGTCGGCGCCGAGGCGGAACAGCAGGAAGAGTTTCATGGCGGCGGCGCGCAATGGCCCGGTACGGGAATCGGCAGCCTAGACCTTGAAGCGCGACACGCCGCTGCGCAGGTCGTTGGCGACCAGCGTCAGCTCGTCGATCGCCTGGCTCGACTGGCGCAGCGATTCCACGGTCTGCTGCGCGGCCTCGGACAACTGCATCAGCGCCTGGTTGATCTGCTCGGCGCCGCCGGCCTGGGCCTGCATGCCTTCATTGACCATCAGCACCCGCGGCGCGAGCGACTGCACCTGGGCGATGATCTGCGACAGCTGGTCGCCCACCTGCGTGACCTCGGACATGCCGCGGCGCACTTCCTCCGAGAACTTGTCCATGCCCATGACTCCGGCCGACACCGCCGACTGGATCTCGCGCACCATCTGCTCGATGTCGTAGGTGGCCACCGCGGTCTGGTCGGCCAGGCGGCGGATCTCGGTGGCCACCACGGCAAAGCCGCGGCCGTATTCGCCGGCCTTCTCGGCCTCGATCGCGGCGTTCAGCGACAGCAGGTTGGTCTGGTCCGCCACCTTGGCGATGGTGGTCACCACCTGGTTGATATTGCCGGCCTTCTCGTTGAGCGTGGCCAGCTTGGCGTTGACCGAGCCGGCGGCATCCATCACATGCTGCATGGTGCTTTCCATGCGCGACAGCCCGACCTGCCCGGTGCCCGCCAACCCCGCGGCCTGCTCGGCGGCGCTGGAGACTTCGTGGATGGTGCGCACCAGGTCGCGCGCGGTGGCCGAGATCTCGCGCGAGGTCGCGCCGATCTGGGTGGTGGTGGCGGCGGTTTCGGTGGCGGTGGCCTGCTGCTGGCGCGCGGTGGCGGCGATCTCGTTGACCGAGGTGGTGACCTGGATCGCGGTGCGCTGGGCCTGGCCTACCAGCGAGGTCAGCTCGCCGGTCATCTGGTTGAAGCCTTCCTCGACTTCATGGAATTCGTCCTTGCGGCGCAGCGCCATGCGCAGGCGCAGGTCGCCGCCGCGGATGCCGGCCAGCAGGCTGACGATCGACTGCATCGGCACCGTGATCGCGCGCAGCAGCAGGTAGCCGCACAGCAGCGCCACCGCCACCGCCACGATCAGCGCCGCTTCGATGCCGATCTTGGCGGCATTGACGGCATCGTCGATGCCTTGCGCCGCGCGCGCGCTGACCGCGCTGTTGTCGTCCACCACGCGCTGGCTCGCCTTGCGCGCGTCGAGCCAGCGGTCATGGGTTTCGCCCCGCAGCGCCGCCGCGGCGGCGGCGCTGTCCCAGTCGCCCTGGCGCGACAGGACCTGGGCCGCCTGTTCGTAGCGCGCGCGCATGTCGCGATAGGCCTGGAAGTTGGCCCGGTCCTCGTCGCGGGTGATAGTGGTGTCGTATTGCTGCTCGAGCTTGTCGAGGCGGCTGGCCGCCTCCTGGGCTTGCTGCTGGAGGCGCCGCCGCTCGGCCTCATCGATGGCGTTGATGGCCTGCCAGGCCAGCACATAGCGCTCGCCCCAGACGCCGCGGATGGCCGTGCTGTAGTTCAGTCCGGGCAGTGCGTCATCCCGCATCAGGGCGGTTTCGCGTTCGATCGCAACCAGGCGGGTATAGGCAACCACGCCCATCAGCGCCATGACCAGCAGGATCAGCGAGAAGCTTGCCAGGATGCGCGTGCGGATGGTCCATTCATTCACGGTGAGATCCCGGTGATGTTCTTGTTGAAGGCGCAACGATGCCGGCCAGGGGCCGCCGGGGCAGTTCGGGGGCGGTGGCGGGCGCCGATGCGCGGTAGGGTACTGTATGCGGCCGCCCGATTCAACGCGCGGCATGGTTGCGGCAGACCTGGCGTTGCGCCGGCGCCTAGGGGTATTGGCGTGTATCGGAACTGCTTGATTTTTTCCAAGTTTTCGTCACACTTGCTAAATTGCTAGCAGGTAACAATGTCGACAATTACAGATGGGGCAGGGATGGTGGCCAAGTCGGGGGCGAAGTCGGCTGGCGCCTCGCCAGGCTCGGATCTCGATCCGCTGACCGGCGTTGACAATCGCCAGGGCTTTCTGAAACGGCTGGAGGCACGCCTGCATAGCGAGGCTGTGCCGCGCTGCGCATTGCTGCTGATCGGCATTGACGACTTCCGCGCCTTCAACGACATGCATGGCCATGCCGAAGGCGACATCGTCCTGCAGCGCGTGGCCCGCCGCCTGCGCGATGCGTCGCCCCGCGACGCCATCATCGGCCGCGTCGGCAGCGACGAATTCGGCGTGATGCTGCCCTCCATTGCCGATCCCACGCTGGTACGCCACGTCAGCGCCGCGATCCTGTCGATGCTGTCCTCTCCCCACGAACATGCCGGGCGCCGCCATCACGTGCTGGCCAGCATCGGCGCGTGCGTCGCGCCCGCGGCTGGCGAGCAGGGCTCGGACATGCTGGCGGCGGCCAGCCTGGCGCTGGCGCGGGCCAAGCACGACGGCGGCCGCACCATCCGCTTCTTCAAGCCACAGATGCGCTCGGACGTGACCACGCGGCTGTCGCTGGTGCAGGCCCTGCACGAAGCCTACGCCCAGCGCCAGTTCGAGCTGCTGTACCAGCCCCAGGTCGACCTGCGCGACGGCCGAGTCCACGGCGCCGAGGCGCTGATGCGCTGGCGCCATCCCACCCGCGGGCTGCTGTCGCCGGCCGCCTTCATCGACGCGCTGGCCGGCAGCAGCATCGCCAGCGATGTCGGCATGTGGCTGCTGCAGACCGCGTGCGCCCAGGCTCGTGCCTGGGCGCTGGCGTTTCCGCGGCCGCCGCGCGTGGCGATCAACCTGTTCGCGGCCCAGCTGTCCGAGAGCCGGCTGCTGACCGAGGTCCGCCACGTACTGCGGGCGCTGGAGCTGGCGCCCGACTGCCTCGAGATCGAGATCACCGAGACCATCGCCCTGCAGCAGGGCGACGAGGTCTCGGACCAGCTGCAGGCGCTGCGCCGCGACGGCATCACGCTGACCTGCGATGACTTCGGCACCGGCTATGCCTCGCTCAGCTTCCTCAAGTCGTTCCCGGTGGACCGGCTCAAGATCGACCAGTCCTTTATCCGCAACGTGACCGAAGACCCGGTCGACGCGGCGATCGTGCGCTCGGTGATCAATGTGGGCGCCAGCCTGCACATCGGCGTGGTGGCCGAAGGCGTGGAAACCCCCGAGCAGCGCGATTTCCTGCTCGCCAACGGCTGCCATGAGGCGCAGGGCTACCTGTACGGGCGCCCGATGCCGGCCGAGCGCCTGACCGAGATGCTGCGCCAGCAAGCCTCCGGCTGAGCCGGCAGCGAGTTTTGGGCCCGTGCGCCCGCGCACCGAAGTTGTTTCCACCTTTGACGGCCGATTCCCGCTGGCCACGGCGGCGGCGACCGCCGGCCCGCCCGCAGCCTGCCGCGCACACCGGCCGGGCCGGCTGGTGCCAGCGCCTGGCGAAATACGAGCTTACAAAGTGTGACCGCCCCGGACGCGCCGCGGCACCCCGGGCCATGTATGGTGACAATAGGGTGGCCGCCGGCGTGGGCCGGCCTGCCCGCCGACCCATGCCGGGTCCCGCTCCTGCCCTTCCATGTCCGATCCTTTCCAATCCGCTGGCCGCTATTCAGGTCGCCTTGGCGGCCGGCTGGCGCTGACCGCGCTGGCGGCCGCAGCCGGCCTCGCAGTGGCGGCTGCTGCACTGGCGCAGGTGCCCGCCGCGCCGGGCGAACCCTACCTCGATGCCCCCGTGGCCGACGCCGCGCTGCAGCAGGCCGATCCTTCCTCGCGCATCGCCACGCTGACCGCGGTCGACGGCAATCTCAGCTTTGCGCCCGCCGGCTCGGACGCCTGGGCCGCGGCCGGGCTGAACCGGCCGGTCACCACCGGCGACCGGCTCTGGCTGGACCAGGGCGGACGCGCCGAACTGCACGCCGGCACGGTGGCGCTGCGCATGGGCGGCGCCACCGCCGCCAGCATCCTGAACCTGGACGACAGCACCACGCAGGTCAAGCTGACCCAGGGCACGCTGCAGGTGCGCGTGCGCGCGCTGCCGCCGGGCCAGACCGTCGAGATCGATACCCCCAACCTGGCCTTCGTGCCGCGCGAGCCCGGCGACTACCGCCTCGACGTGGCGCCCGACGGCAGCACCACCACCGTCACCATGCGCCATGGCAGCGCGGTGGTTTACGGCGACAGCCGCACCATCGAGCTGCAGCGCGGTGACCGCATGCGCTTTGCCGGCACCGACCTGGCCGATGCCGGCGGCGGCGCGGTGCCCGAAGACGCGTTCGACCGCTGGACCGCGGCGCGCGACGCGCGCGAGGACGCTTCGCCATCGGCGCGCTATGTGCCGCGCGAGATGCCGGGCTACGCCGCGCTGGACGGCTATGGCGACTGGCAGGAAGACCCGGGCTACGGCGCGATCTGGTTCCCGCGCGTGGTCAGCGCGGGATGGGTGCCGTACAGCGCCGGCCACTGGGCCTGGATTGCGCCCTGGGGCTGGACCTGGATCGATGATGCGCCGTGGGGGTTCGCGCCCTCGCACTATGGCCGCTGGGCGTATGTGGGCTCGCGCTGGGGCTGGGTCCCCGGGCCGCGCGTGCGCCCCTGCTATGCCCCGGCGCTGGTGGCCTTTGTCGGCGCCGCCGGGCCCAACTGGAGTGTGCGCGTCGGCAGCGGCCCGGGCGTGGCCTGGTATCCGCTGGGGCCGCGCGACGCCTACCGGCCGGTCTATCGCGCCAGCCCGACCTACGTCGCCCGCATCAACCGGGTCACGGTCAACAACTTCGTGATGGGCGACCGCCGCCCGCCGCCTTACGCCAACCGCAACGTGCCCGGCGCCATCACCGGCATGCCGGCGCGCAATTTTGTCGAGGGACGGCCGGCGCGCGGCCTGCACCGCCCCGAATGGCGCAACGTGCCGGCGGGCGAGGCCCACGGCGCGCCGCCGGTGGCGCCGGTCAAGGGCAGCCTGGTGGGCGCGGCGCCGCCGCGGCCGCTGCCGCCGCAGGCGCGCCACGGCTTCGAGCGCCAGGCCATCGCCGCGCGCGCGCCTGGGCGCCCGGCCACGGAAGACCTGGCGCGGCGCTTTGCGCGCGAGGGCGGGGTCGTGCCCGGGGCCGGCCCGGCCTGGCGCGGCGGCAACGAGCGCCGGCCCGGCCGCGACGCACGGGCGGTGCCGGACGTGCGCATGAGCCAGGCCGCGATTGCATCGCGCGACCACGCCCCAGTCCAGCCGCGCCCCGGGCGTATCGATGCCGACGGCGACGGCCGCGCGGATCGCAACGATGGGCATGCGCGGGGCGAGCCGTGGCGTGGTCCTGGCCGCGGCCAGAGTACCCGGCCCGACGAGGCGCGCGGCTTTGCCGGGCAGCCGGACGTGCCCGGCGACGCCCAGCGGCAGCAACAGGCCATGCAGCGCGAACAGCAGCGCCAGCAAATGGAGCAGCAGCGCGCCCTGCGCGAGCAGCAGCGGCAGCTGGAAGAGCAGCGCCAGCAGCGCATGCCGCCGCGCCAGTGGGCCGACGGTCAGGAACGCCCCGACCCGGCGCGCCAATCGCAGGAGATGCAGCGACAGCGCTTCGAGCAGCAGCGGCAGATGCAGGAAGCGCAGCAGCGCCAGGCCGAACAGCAGCCGCGGCAGATGCAGGAGCAGCAGCGCGCGATGCAGGAGCAGCAGCGCCAGCAAGCCATGCAGCGGCAGGCGGACCAGCAGCGCCAGATGCAGGACCAGCAGCGCGCGGTGCAGGAGCAGCAGCGCCAGCAGGCGATGCAGCGGCACGCGGAGCAGCAGCGCCAGATGCAGGACCAGCAGCGCGCGGCACAGGAGCAGCAGCGCCAGCAGGCGATGCAGCGGCAAGCGGAGCAGCAGCGCCAGATGCAGGACCAGCAGCGCGCGGCGCAGGAACAGCAGCGCCAGCAGGCCATGCAGCGCCAGGCCGAGCAGCAGCAGCGCCATATGCAGGAGCAGCAGCGGGCCATGCAGGAGCAGCAACGCCAGCAGGCCATGCAACGCCAGGCCGAGCAGCAGCAGCGCCATATGCAGGAGCAGCAGCGGGCCATGCATGAGCAGCAGCGCCAGCAGGCCATGCAGCGCCAGGCCGAGCAGCAGCAACGGCAGATGCACGAGCAGCAACGCCAGATGCAGGAGCACCAGCGCCAGCAAATGGACCAGCAGCGGCAGATGCAACAGCAGCAGCGCGCGCAGCACGAGCGTGGCCAGATGGAGGCGCGCCAGGGCCGCGACGGCGATCGCCGCTAGTCACGCCTGGCCGTCGCAATGAAAAACCCCGGCATGCCGCGAGGCATGCCGGGGTTGGTGCTGGCGCGGTGCCGTACCGGCAGCGTGTGCCGCCTTACTTCGCCAGTTCGGACAAGCGGACCTGCGAGATCTTGCCGTTCTGCACCCAGCCGACCACGGTGTCGGCCATCGAGCCGCCCTTGGCGTCGATGCCGTCGACTTCGTTGGGATTGACCTCCTTGGCCAGGCCCTTGACCGCATCCGGCATCTTCGCGCGGATCGCCGCGGCGTCGCTGGTGGTGCCGGCCAGCTTCATCGCCCCGGCCAGCGCATACACCATGGTGTAGTTCAGCGACATCTCGGTGGTGGCGTCGCGCCCGTCGTGCAGCTTCTTGTACCGGGCGTTGAAGGCCTGCGTGGCGGGGCGGCTGTCGTTGACCAGCGGCAGCACGCCGATCGAGCCCTCCAGCATGCCCAGGCCGTTGGTGACGCGGGCCATCTCGTCCATCTTGGCCTGGTCCATCACGATAAAGCCGCCCTTGAAGCCCAGCTCGCGCGCCTGCTTGACCACCAGCGCGGTCGGCTCCGACGGACCGCCGACGAACATCACGTCCGGCTTCTCGCTGATGGCGCGCGACACGCCGCTGTAGAAGTCGGTGGCCTTGGTGTACGACATCGGGTTGTTCGCCACCACCTTGCCGCCGGCGGCTTCCCACGCCGGCAGGAAGGCCTGCACCCAGGCCTTGGCGTAGTCGTGGTCGGCCGGGGCCAGCGCCACGTTCTTGCCGTAGCGCTTCATCTGCGCCTTGATGAACGGCTCGATATAGCCGGTATAGGCCGGCGGGATGCGGATGGTCAGCTTGTTGCCGGCATCGGTGATGCGCGGCACGCTGGAATAGGCCATCACCAGGAACTTCTCCTGCTCGTTGAAGGCCTGCAGCGCGAAGATGCCGCCCGAATGCGGCACGAACACCGCCGGGGTCTTGTGCTGCTGCACCAGGCGGCGCCCGTTGATGGCGGCCTCGGCGGGCGAGTACTTGTCGTCCAGCGCCACCACCTCCAGCTTGACCTTCTTGCCCTTGACTTCCAGGCCGGAGGCATTGATCTCGTCCACCGCCATCTGCACGCCGGACAGCACGTTCTTGCCATACAGCGCGGCGCCGCCGGAAAGCGGGCCGGTGTAGCCGATCTTGACCACTTCCTGCGCCAGCGCGGCGCCCGAAGCCAGCATCGCGGCCACGGCGGTGACGGCCAGCGGGAAGATGCGGCGCATGAGGTTGTGTTGCATGGTGTTGTCTCCTGAAAGTACTGCGCTTTGTTTGTTCCGCGGCCCGTGTCGACCGCTTGTTTTCTCCCCTCTCCCGCAAGCGGGAGAGGGAGTACCCACTCGGGATGGATAAGTCCGTCGCTCTTATCCTCCGATGTACGCCTTGCGAATCCCCTCATCCTTCAGCAACGCATCCCGATCCCCCTCCATCACGATCCTGCCGCTCTCGATCACGTAAGCGCGATGCGCAATCCCCAGCGCCGCATAAGCGTTCTGCTCAGCCAGCAGCACCGTGGTCCCCGCGCGGTTGATGCGCTGGATGATCTCGAACATCTGCTTGACCACCAGCGGCGCCAGCCCCAGCGAAGGTTCGTCCAGCAGCAGCGCGCGCGGGCGGCTCATCAGCGCGCGTCCCAGCGCCACCATCTGTTGCTGCCCGCCGGACAGCGAGCCGGCCGCATCGTCCTTCTTCTGCCGCAGGATCGGGAACAGTTCATAGACCTCTTCCAGCGTCTTGCGGATGCCAGCGCCGTCGCGCCGGTGCACGTAGGCGCCCAGCACCAGGTTCTTCTCCACGCTCATGGCCGGAAACAGCTTGCGTCCCTCCGGGCAATGCACCAGCCCCGCCTGCACGATCTGCGACGGCTTCATGCCGGACAGCTCGCGGCCGTCGAAGCGCATGCTGCCGCCGCTGATGCGGTGGATCGCGCTCATCGCCAGGAAGATCGAACTCTTGCCGGCGCCGTTGGCGCCCAGCAGCACCACCAGCTCGCCGGCGCCGGCGTGCAGGGTGATGTTGTCCAGCGCGCGGAAGCTGCCGTACGACAGCGAGACGCGTTCAAGCTGCAACATGGTCGGCTCCCAGGTAGGCCTCGATGACATGCGGATCCTGCTGGATCTGCGCGGGGGTGCCTTCGGCGATCTTCTCGCCGTAGTTCAGCACCATGATCTTGTCGGCCAGGCGCATGATCATGTCCATCTTGTGTTCGATCAGGCAGACGGTCTTGCCATGGCGCACCATCTTGCGGATCAGCTCGGCCAGGCCGACGGTCTCTTCCGGGTTGACGCCGCCGGCGGGCTCGTCGAGCAGCAGCAGTTCCGGGTCGGTCGCCAGCGCCAGCGCGAACGCCACGCGCTTGCGCGCCTCCTGCGTGATGTCGGCCGCGACCTCGTGCGCCAGGTGCGACAGGCCGACGAAGTCCAGCGCGGCCTCGGCCTTGTCGCGGCACAGCCGCTCTTCCTCGCGCAGGCGGCGGGTGTTGAACAGCACGTCGCCCAGCCCGGAACGGGTGCGCAGCCGGTGGCCGACGATCAGGTTGTCGAGCACCGTGGCGCGGTCGAACAGCGCCGTCGCCTGGAAGGTGCGGGCCACGCCGAGGCGTGCGATCTGGTCGGCGCGCAGGCCGGCCACGTCCTGGCCCTTGAACAGGATCTGGCCGGAGGAGGGCGCATGGGTGCCCGCGACCAGGTTGAAGAAGGTGGTCTTGCCGGCGCCATTGGGGCCGATGATGGCGTTGATATGGCCCTGCTCGAAGGTCACCGAGACATCGTGCACGGCGGTCAGGCCGCCGAATTTCTTGGTCAGGTTGCGGATCTCAAGCATGGTCGGCTCCGGCGCGGGTGGTCGGTACAGCGGCGGTGTGGCTCTCGGCGGCGGGCTGGGCCAGCTTGCCGCGGCGCTCGGCGGCGGCCTTGCGCGCCTGCTTCTTCAGGTAAGAGCCGACGATGCCGTCGGGCACGAAGATGATCAGCAGCACCAGCACCGGCCCGAACACCAGCATGCGGTAGTCCTGCATGAACTGCAGCGACTGCGTGATCCACGGCACCAGCACCGCGCCCAGCAGCGGCCCGAACAGCGTGCCGATGCCGCCCACCAGCATCGACATCACCATGTCGAAGGTCAGGTCGGTGCGGGCGATGTCCGGGCCCAGGAAGCGCACCTGTCCCGCGTACAGCGCGCCGGCAAAGCCGGCGTAGCCCACCGACAGCACGAACGACAGCACCTTGGTGCGCATCAGGTTGATGCCCAACGCCTCGGCCAGCGCGTCGCTGTTGCGCACGGCCATGAAGCTGCGGCCCAGCAGCGAGGTGACGATGCGGTGCATCAGGAACACGCCGACCGCCAGGAAGGCCAGCACCAGGTAATACTGCGCCTGCACGCTGTCGAAGCCGAGCGGCCCGATCGCCGCCGGCACCGGGATGCCGATCAGCCCCACCGTGCCGTGCGTCAGGCTTTCCCACTTCTCGATCAGCAGGTAGATGATGTAGCCCACGCACATGGTGAAGATCGAGAAGTAATGGCCCTTCAGGCGCAGCGACACCACGCCGACCACATAGCCCAGCACCATGCACAGCACCCCGGCCAGCACGAAAGCCAGCCAGAACGGCACCTGGTAGTCCACGGTCAGGATCCCCAGCGTGTAGGCGCCGATGGCCATGAAGCCGCCGTGCGCCAGGTTGAGCTGGCCGGTATAGCCGGTGATCAGGTTCAGCCCGAGCGTGGCGATGGCATAGATGAAGGCCAGCGTCATCACGGTCAGGTAGTAGCTGTCGGGCGTGACCAGCGGGAACGCGATCGCCAGCGCCAGCAACAGCATCCAGCCGGTCTTTCCTTGCAGTGCTTTCATGTCTTGCTCCTCAGGCTGCCTTGCCGGCAAACAGGCCCTGCGGCCGGATCGACAGGATCACCACCAGCAGCACGAAGGCGATGATGTCCTTGTAGTCGGTGGAAACGTAGAAGCCGCCGAAGCTCTCGGCCATGCCGATGATCAGCCCGCCGACGATGGCGCCGGGGATGCTGCCCATGCCGCCGAGGATGATGATGACGAAGGCCTTGGTGATCACCAGGTTGCCCATGCTGGGGTAGACCAGGTTGATCGGCGCATACAGCGTGGCGGCGATCGCGGCCAGCGCGCCGGAGATGGCGAACACCAGCAGCGTTACGCGCGTGGCGTCGATGCCGACCAGCGCCGCGCCTTCACGGTTCTGCGCCATCGCCATGATGGTGGCGCCGGTCATGGTGCGGGTCAGGAACAGGTGCAGCAGCACCATCAGCGCAAAGGCGGCGCCGATGATCAGCAGGCGCTGCAGCGGCGCGGTCAGGCCGAACACATCGACGATCTGGCCATAGGGCGTGGGCATGCGGTGGAAGTCCGCGCCCCACAGCGCCTGCGCACCGGCCTCCAGGAACAGCAGGATGCCGATGGCGGCGATCATGTCGTGCAGCTCGGGCGAATTGCGCAGCGGGTGGAACACCAGCCGGTCGGCCAGCATCGACAGCACCGCCACCACCAGCGCCGCGCCCAGCATCGCCAGCCAGTAGTTCACGCCCAGCGCCGTCATCAGGTAGTACGACACGTAGGCGCCTGCCATGTAGAAGGCGCCGTGCGCGAAATTGGGCACGTGCAGGATGCCGTAGACCAGCGTCAGGCCAAGCGCCACCAGGCTGTACACGCCGCCCAGCGTCAGGCCGTTCAGGAACTGTTGAAGGAACAATGCCACGGGGGTACCTCTTGCGGTTCGGGAAAGCAGGCACGCGCCGGCAATGGCCGTGCGTGTTCCGTCGCGGCGACGCCAAGTGCGGCCGCGCAGGTGAAACTCGGGCGCTGTGGGTCAGGCGGACGGCAGCGCGGGTGGTCGTGCCGGAGTGCGGGCGACGGTGCGGGCGTTGTTGCGCGTAGGCGCCACGTCCACGTGCGGGACGAGGCAATGGTGGTGCGCAATGCGGTGCTGCGGATGCTGCATGGCGGTGTCTCCTGTGCGATGCGGCGCGATGGCCGCCCGGCAAGCCGGACGGCGTTGCCGTCCGGTGACGCCGTGTCGGGAAAGCGTTCCCGCACGATCGTTCGTTTTCGCCGACTTTTGCATAGGCGCGCAGGCACCGTCAAGGAAAGCGGCCCGCTATTCCGCACCGCGAAATAGCAGCGGCCGCGCCTCCGGGTAAGCCCTGACGGGCAGGGCCGTCATCATCGCTGCGCTACATGGTTTCCATGCCGCGCCTGCATGGTCCGGACCAGCTTGAAAAAGCCCCCGCCGCTTTCTATGGTGCCTTCATCAGCCCCAAGGCACTGTCGCGGCTATCCACCCTGCAGTTTGCTGATGACCAGGGGGGAGAGCCGATGAAGATTGCGCAGATTGCACCACTAGCCGAACGCTGCCCGCCCAGCCTGTATGGCGGCACCGAGCGCATCGTTTCGTACCTGACGGAAGAACTGGTGCGCCAGGGCCATGAGGTCACGCTGTTCGCCAGCGGCGACTCGGTCACCGGCGCCGAACTGGTGCCGTGCTGCGACATGGCGCTGCGCCTCGATGCGGACGTCGGCGACCATCTGCCCTACTACGTGATGATGCTGGACCGCGTGATGGCGGCCGCCGCGCGCTTCGATGTCCTGCACTTCCATATCGACATGCTGCAATGCCCGCTGCTGCGGCGCCTGCCGGTGCGCGCGCTGACCACCTTGCACGGGCGGCTGGACTTGCCGGAGCTGCAGCCCTTCTATGCGCATTTCCCGCAATTCCCGCTGGTGTCGGTCTCCGACGCGCAGCGCGCGCCGATGCCGCCGGTGAACTGGGTAGGCACGGTCCACCACGGCATCCCGGCGACGCTGCTGGACTACTGCGCCAGTCCGGCGGGCGACTACCTGGCATTCCTTGGCCGCATCTCGCCGGAAAAGCGGCCCGACCATGCCATCGAGGTGGCCGCGCGCGCGGGTTTGCCGCTGAAGATGGCAGCCAAGGTCGACCGGGTCGACCGCACCTACTGGCAGGAAGTGATCCGCCCGCTGGTGGCGGCGCATGCCGAAGTCGAATACATCGGTGAAATCGACGAGTCGGCGAAGTCGGCGTTCCTCGGCAATGCGCGCGCGCTGCTGTTCCCGATCGCCTGGCCCGAGCCGTTCGGCCTGGTGATGATCGAGGCCATGGCGTGCGGCACGCCGGTGATTGCGTTCGACTGCGGTTCGGTGCCCGAGGTGATCGAGCCGGGCATCAGCGGCTATATCGTGCACAGCGTCGACGAAGCGGTGGCCGCTGTCGCCAGCGTGGCGACGCTGCCGCGCGCCGGCGTGCGCGCCGCGTTCGAAGCGCGCTTTACCGCCGAGCGGATGGCGCGCGACTACGTGCGCATCTACCAGGGCTTGCCCAACCCCGGCGACGCGGGCGAGACACATGGCGAGGCCGACGGACTGGCGCTCGCATAACCGCACACGACCACTGCTGGAGAGACCCCCTCATGCCTGCAGAATCCACGGAACATCCCAACCGCTCGGTGGCGGTCGCCGGCGCTGGCGACGTCGCGCAGTTCTATATCCCCGCGGCGGCGTCGCTGCAGGAGCGGCGCCCGCGCACGCTCAAGCATGGCGACACCTTCGCGCTGTTCGACCATAACGGCGACGCGATCGGTGCGCCGGGCAGCCCCGAGGGGCTGTTCCATTTCGACACGCGCCACCTGTCCTTCCTGCGGCTGACGGTGGAAGGGCAGCGTCCGATGCTGCTGTCGTCGACGCTGCGCGACGACAATGCCGCGCTGACGTGCGACCTGACCAATCCGGACCTGTTCGACCAGGAGGGCGCGCTGTGGCTCGAGCACGACCTGATCCACCTGCGCCGCTCGCGCTTCCTGTGGAACGGCGCCTGCTATGAACGCCTGAGCGTGCGCAACTTCGACGACCGGCCGCGGCGCGTGTGCATCGACATCGCCTTCGATGCGGACTTTGCCGACCTGTTCGAAGTACGCGGCACGCAGCGGCTGCGGCGCGGCACCCTGCACCCGCCGCAAGTCGACGGCGCCGCGGTCACGCTCAGCTATACCGGCCTGGACGAGGCGCGGCGCGAAACCCGGCTCTCGTTCGATCCGAAGCCGCAGGAGCTGAGCGGCAGCCGCGCCAGCTTCACGCTGCTGCTCAAGCCGTCGTGCATGCAGCTGCTGCGCATGGAGATCCGCTGCCAGTCGGTGGATCATGAAGAGCGCGAGGCCCAGTCCTTTCTCGGCGCGCTGCTGCAGTCCCGGCGCGAGCTGCGGCGCTCGTCCGGGCGCGCGGCGTCGATCACCACCTCGAACGAGCTGTTCACCGAAGTCGCGCGGCGCAGCATCTCCGACCTGTACATGCTGCTGACCAACACCGTGCATGGACCTTACCCGTATGCCGGCATCCCGTGGTTCAGTACGGTATTCGGCCGGGATGCGCTGATCACGGCGTTGCAGACGCTATGGCTCGATCCCGAGATCGCGCGCGGCGTGCTGCAGTACCTTGCCGCGATGCAGGCCGAGACCGTCGACCCCGGCGCCGATGCCGAGCCCGGCAAGATCCTGCACGAGATGCGCCATGGCGAAATGGCGCGCCTGGGCGAGGTGCCGTTCGCGCTCTACTACGGCAGCGTCGATGCCACGCCGCTGTTCGTGCTGCTGGCCGGCGCCTACCTGCGGCGCACCGGCGATGTCGACACCATGCGCGCGCTGTGGCCCCGCCTACAGGCCGCGTTGGACTGGATCGGCGAGTACGGCGACCGCGATGGCGACCTGTTCGTCGAATACGGCCGGCAGTCGCCGGAGGGCCTGATCAACCAGGGCTGGAAAGACAGCCGCGATTCGGTGTTCCACGAGGACGGGCGGCTCGCCGCCGGCCCGATCGCGCTGGCCGAGGTGCAGGCCTACACCTACGGCGCCTGGCAGGCCGCGGCACAGATCCGCGCGGCGCTGGACGACAGCGAGGGCGCCGCTCGCTATGCCGCCAGGGCGGAAGTGCTGCGCGACGCCTTCGACAAGCACTTCTATGACCCCGCGCTGGGCACTTACGTGCTGGCGCTGGATGGCCAGAAGCAGCCGTGCCGCATCCGCGCCTCGAACGCGGGGCATACGCTGTTCACCGGCATCGCGCTGCCGCAGCGCGCGCCCTCGGTCGTGGGCACGCTGATGCAGAGTACGTCGTTCTGCGGCTGGGGTATCCGCACCGTCGCCGCGGACGCGGCGCGCTTCAACCCGATGAGCTACCACAACGGCTCGGTCTGGCCGCATGACAATGCCCTGATCGCGGCGGGCATGGCGCGCTACGGCTACCACCCCGAAGCGAGCCGCATCTTCGAGGGCCTGTTCGCGGCCTCGAGCTATATCGACCTGCGCCGCCTGCCCGAACTGTTCTGCGGCTTCGCGCGGCAACGCAGCCAGGGACCGACCTTCTATCCGGTGGCGTGCGCGCCGCAGGCCTGGGCCGCGGCCGCGCCGCTGCTGATGCTGCAGGCCTGCCTGGGCCTGGACTTCGACACGCAGGAACCGGCGATCACGTTCGAGAACCCGTCGCTGCCGCCATTCCTGGACGAGGTGGTGTTCCGCAACCTCGGCGTCGGCGGCGGCAGCGCCGACGTCGCGGTGCGACGTTCCGGCGAGCGCGTGGTGGTAGACGTGCTGGAGCGGCGCGGGCCGGTGCGGGTATTGACGCGGAATTAGGCTCTGGCGGTGAGCGCGTGCGCGCCTTGCCGGGGCGCGCGCCGCGCGCTACGCGAGGTCTGCCGGCAGCGCGCGCAGGCACGCCACCAGCGCCGCGACCACATCGTCCTCCACCGGCTGGCGCCGCCACATCACGCCCACCGGCGGCAGGTCCCAGCTCAGCGCATGCGGCAGCACCGCCGCGCCCCTGGCCTCGGCCAGTTCGCTGGCAACGGCCCTGGGCACGATGGTCGTCGCCGCCGGATGCCTGCGCATCAGCGTGGCCATGGTCTTGATCGAATACGTCTCGACCATCGGCGTCGGCTGCGCCACCCCCGCCACCGCGAAGATGGTGTTGATGGTGCGCCGGATCGGCGTGTTGGGCGGCGGCAGGATCCAGTCGCGTTCGGCCAGCCGGTGCCAGTCGAGCGCGCCGCGCGCCAGCCGGGTGGCAGCCGCGGTGGGCACGACCAGCGCCGGCTCTTCGCGATACAGCGGCTGCTGCACGATGTCGGCGCCCGGCGCAAAGAAGGTGCGCGCGATGACGCAGTCCAGTTCATGCTCGCGCAGCGCGCCGACCAGCTCGTCGGTGGTGCCTTCGCGCACCAGCACCGACACCCGCGGGGTCTGCGCCAGGCCGAAGGTGCAGGCCGCATCGAGCACGCCGCGGCTGATGTAGGGAATCACGCCCAGGCGCAGCCGGCCCGACAGGCCCGCTTCGATCGCCGCCAGTTCGCGCCCCAGCGCATCGGCATCGGCCAGTGTCAGCCGGGCGTGCGCCAGCACCGCCAGGCCGGTGGGCGTGGGCTCCAGTCCGCGCCGGGTGCGGGTGAACAGCGGCACCATGAAGATGTCTTCGATCTCGCGCAGGGTCTTGGTGACGGCGGGCTGCGACAGGTTGAGCTCGGCCGCCACGCGCGACACCGAGCGCTGCCGCGCCAGCGCGAGCAGCAGCGGCAGGTGGCGCAGGCGCAGCCGCGATACCAGGTTGTGGACCAGCTTGTCGGGGGCGATGGACACGGGGGCTTGCTGCGCCGGGGGCGGGCGCGATAACGGTATTACCAGATGGTAATACAACAATAACCAAACAGGCACAGCTGGTTATTCCGCAAACCTATACTGGCCGGCATTACTGGAGCCTTGCCCATGTTCACCACCCGTCCCGAGATTGTTGGCACCTTTGGCGTTGCGGCGTCGACGCACTGGCTGGCCACCCAGACCGCCATGGGCGTGCTGGAGCGCGGCGGCAACGCCTTCGATGCCGCGGTCGCCGCGGGCTTCGTGCTGCAGGTGGTCGAGCCGCACCTGAACGGCCCCGGCGGCGAAGTGCCGATCCTGTACTGGAGCGAGCGCGAGCGCGCCATGCGCTCGGTGTGCGGGCAGGGCCCGGCGCCGGCGCTGGCCGATCCCGCCGCGCTGCGCGCCATGGGGCTGGACCTGGTGCCCGGCATCGGCCTGATACCGGCCGCCGTGCCCGGTGCCTTCGGCGCATGGCTGACCATGCTGCGCGAGCATGGCAGCTGGACCCTCGCCGAGGTGCTGGCGCCCGCCATCGGCTATGCGCGCGACGGCTTTCCGCTGGTGCCGCGCATCGCGCGCGCGATCCTGGCGGTGCAGGCGCTGTTCCGCGACGAATGGCACAGTTCGGCCCAGACCTGGCTGCCCGACGGCAAGGTGCCGCGCCCCGGCAGCCTGCACACGCTGCCGGTGCTGGCGGCCACCTACACCCGCATCGTCGAAGAGGCCCAGCGCCGCAGCGATACCCGCACCGGCCAGATCGACGCGGCGCTGGATTGCTGGTACCGCGGCTTCGTGGCGCAGGAAATCGATGCGTATTGCCGCCATACGCGGGTGCGCGACACCACCGGCGACAAGCACGCCGGACTGCTGCGCCTCGAGGACATGGCAAGCTGGACGCCCGGGATCGAGGCGCCCGCGACCCTGGATTTCGGCCGCTATACCGTGGCCAAGTGCGGCATCTGGAGCCAGGGTCCGGTGTTCCTGCAGCAACTGGGCATGCTGCGCCATGCCGGCCTGGAGCAGCATGCGGCGGATTCACCCGAGTTCGTGCACCGCATTGCCGAGGCCGCCAAGCTCGCCATGGCCGACCGGCTGGCGTGGTACGGCGACCCGCATTTCTCCGCCAGCCCGCTGGCGGGGCTGCTGGACGATAGTTACCTGGCCGCGCGCGCGCAGCGCATCGGCGCGCAGGCGGCACTGTCGCTCGAGCCCGGCACGGTCAACGGCATTGCGCCGCGCCTGCCCGACCTGGCCGCGGCCACGCGCACGCTGCAGCGCGCCGACGTGCGCTTCGGCGTGGGCGAGCCCACCTTTGCCGAGCTGCCGCCGGTGGCCGAGTGGGCCGAACAGGAGATCTTTGTCGGCGATACCTGCCATATCGACGTGATCGACCGCCACGGCAACATGGTCGCGGCCACGCCGTCGGGCGGCTGGCTGTCGTCGAGCCCGACCATCCCGGCGCTCGGCTTTGCGCTCAATACCCGCCTGCAGATGACATGGCTGGAACCCGGCCTGCCCAATACCCTGGCGCCCGGCAAGCGGCCCTGCACCACGCTGTCGCCATCGCTGGCGCTGCGCGACGGCGAACCCTACATGGTGTTCGGCACGCCCGGCGGCGACCAGCAGGACCAGTGGTCGCTGGCATTCTTCCTGCGCCATGCCGTGCATGGCATGAACCTGCAGGAGGCGATCGACGCGCCGGCCTGGCATGTCGACCACTTCCCGGCTTCGTTCTGGCCGCGCCAGACCGTGCTCAACCGCATCAGCGTCGAATCGCGCTTCCCCGACAGCACGCTGGCGGCACTGCGCGAGCGCGGCCACGACGTGCGCGTGGGCGAGCCATGGTCCGAGGGCCGCATGTCGGCCTGCTCGCGCCAGTTCGACGCCCGCGGCCGGCTGGTGCTGCGCGCCGGCGCCAATCCGCGCGGCATGCAAGGCTATGCCGCCGGACGCTGACGATCCAACCGGTTCCACCCAATAGACAGACAGCAACGACGACGGAGGAGTAACACCATGCGATGGATGACCAAGACCCTGCTGGGCGGCATGGCCGCGCTGGCGATGTGCCTGGGCGGCGCCGCACGCGCCGCGGACAGCTGGCCGCAGAAGCCCATCACGCTGATCGTGCCGTGGGCCGCCGGCGGCTCGACCGATATCCTGGCGCGCGTGCTGTCAGAACACCTGACCCGCTCGCTCGGCCAGCCGGTGATCGTCGACAACAAGCCCGGGGCCTCCGGCAATATCGGCTCGGCCATGGTGGCGCGTGCCAGGCCCGACGGCTATACGCTGCTGGTCGGCTCGATGAGCACGCACGCGATGAACCCGGCGCTGATGCCGAACATGCCGTTCCGCGGTGTGGAGGATTTCACGCCGCTGGGCCTGCTGGCCTACGTCACCAACACGCTGGTGGTGCATCCGTCGGTGCCGGCGCAGAACGTCAGGGAGCTGATCGCCTACGCCAGGGCCAATCCGGGCAAGCTGGCCTATGCCAGCGCCGGCCCGGGCTCGACCAACCACCTGAGCGCGGTGCTGTTCGAGAAGATGGCCGGCGTGCAGATGCTGCACGTGCCGTACAAGGGCGGCGCGCCCGCCGTGGTCGACACCGTGGCCGGCCAGACCCAGCTGCTGTTCTCGGCCGGCACCCAGACGCTGCCGCACGTGAAGGGCGGCAAGCTGCGCCTGCTGGCCGTCACCGAGGGCAAGCGCTCGCCGTTGCTGCCCAATGTGCCGACCGTGGCCGAAACCGTGCCCGGCTATGAACTGGCGGTCTGGTACGGTGCCTTCGGTCCTAAGGGCATGCCGGCAGAGCTGGCCGCGCGCCTGAACCGCGAGATCAACGCGGTGATGTCGCTGCCCGAGGTCAAGTCCAAGATGAACGCCATCGGCGTCGAGACCGCGACCTCCACGCCGCAGCAGTTCGGCGCCATCCTGCAGCGCGATGCCGACCGCTACGGCAAGCTGATCCGCGAACTCGGCATCAAGGGGGAATGACATGAGCCTGCTGCGCACCGCCTCGCTGGTGGCGGCGGCCAATGTGCTGTGCGACCAGCTGCAGCAGGCCCGCGATCCCGGCGCCGCGTTCGACGCGATCGGCGCCGCCACCCTGCAGGCGCTGGGCCCCGGCCTGCTGACCATCAACGCCTGGCATGCCGGGCCGGCCCAGATCGAACGGCTGTGGTCGTCGCACCCATCCGCTTATCCGGTCGGCGGACGCAAGCAGAAGGGCGACAGCCGGTGGCGGCGCCAGTTGCTCGAGCGCGGCGAGGTCTTTGTCGGCGAGGGCGATGCCGCGCTGGCGGCGGTGTTCGATGACGTGCAGGCCATCCGCGCGCTTGGCTGCACGGCGGTGGTCAATGTGCCGCTGTGCTGCCAGTCGCGCGTCATAGGGACCTTCAACTATCTGGCAGATCGCTTCGCATGGTCGCCGGCCGAACTGGCAGCGCTGCGGGTGCTGGCGGCGCTGGCCGGGTCCGCCGTGCGGGACTGCCTGGAGGCGCGGGCATGAACGCGGCCATCTGATCCACGCGCTTCCCCGCCTTCAGAGCAGCCGTGCCGCCTCATCGAGCAGGGCGCCCGATGACAGCATCTCGCCACGGTCGAAGCGCACCAGCGCAAAGGATCGCACCAGCGGCGGATCGCCCGGGATGCGTGCGGTAAGCAGCTCGATCTCGTGCGCCGGCGCCGTGCTTTCCGGTGCCAGCAGCACGTTCATTGCGCTGAGCCGCAGGTGTCTCGACTCAATGGACAGGAAGTCGCGCGCGTTCGTCAGTACCTCGGCCAGGCATTCCAGCTGGCGTTCAAGCGCGCCGGCATCCTTGCCGAGCTGCGCCAGTTCCCGGTCGTTTTGCGCGACCTGTGCGCGCAGCGTGGCTTGCTCGCCAGGTCCGCCGTCGCCATTGCCATCGCCGCCGAGCACCGAGCGCATGCCGGTGCCTTGCCGCTCGAGCAGGCGCAGGCGCGCCACGAGCAGCGCCTGTTCGCGCTCGAGCACGTTGCGGCGCGACTTGCCGGCTGCGACGCGGGCCAGGCTCTCCAGGGTCAACTGGTCGAACAGCCGCCGCACGATTTCCTCGCGCAGGGCCGCTTCGGTGCGGGCAATGATCCTGACCTTGTGATCGCTGAAACTGATCACGGTCTGGGGCACGTCCGCGCGCATGACATCGCCTTCCAGCGCCACGCCTAGCGTGCGCCGCTCGGCCATTGCCATGCCGAGCACAGCATAGGCCTGCGCCGAATCGGCCGACTGCGCAAAGAACTCGCGCAATTCGGGAGACCGGCTGAAGCCCAGTTCCACGTCATGGGGCGTGCCGAAAAAGGCGTGAATATACGGGTCGCTGGCCCAGGCTTCCTTGCTGGCGTCGCGCGCGGCGGGAAGTTGCCGGACGAGTCCCTGCACATAATCGAGTGCCTGTTCCAGCGCGGGCCGGATTCGCTGTTGGTAGCGCGGCACCAGCCGCAGGCGCGGACTGAGACGGGTGACGCGTTCCGTCAGTTCGGCAAGCTCCCGCGATTCGCGTGCGGGGACCTGCGTTTTGCGCCGGCGCATCCACCCCAGGAAGCCCATCAGCATGCTCCTGCATTGTCCCGCCCATGCCGCTTGCGCGGTTCTGTGCTGGCGGTCCGGTTGGCCAATACGTCGTGGCAGCCGCAGGTACCCCTCCGTTGGCAGGGGGTTATGCGGCGATGCCGTGCCTTGATTGCCTGTTCAATCTATGATTCATTGACGCAGTGCGCCAGGACTTTGATGACGATGCGTACGCACGGCTCTGGTTTTTCACGCATCAATGTGCGCCGGCCGATCCGTCCCGGCATATCGTCGGGCAGACCGGCGCGGCAGCGGTTGCGCAACGCCAAGGAGAAGGCCATGAGTTCAATGATGCTGGTGAATATCGACGCGGGGACCACCGATGACGAAATCCGCGACTTTCTGGTGCGCTACGGACTGCCGGCATTCGACGACATCACCCGCGTCGAGGGCGATGGCTCGCGGCCGGCCGTGAGGCTGCATTTCAACGAAGTCGATGCCGGCACGTTGCGCGGATTGGTGCCGCGTATCAACCATATTTTCTGGAAGCAGCGCAAGGTCGACGCCATGGTGCTGGCCGAGCGCTTCGAGTAAGGAGGCGCCATGGCCATGCGCTGCCGGCGCGTAGCCGCCGCCGCCGGGCTTGCCGCGGCCGTGTCGGCGTGGCCGGCCTGGGGCTACTTTGACCACTACCTGGCAGGCACCATCGTCGGCACGCTGGGCCAGGCCCAATTGAATTCCGCGTGGGGCGTCTTTGGCAAGACCATGGACGAGGCCGCCGACGGCGCAAGCGTTGCGTTCAGCTTGCCGGCCGACCAGCGGCACCGCGCGGTGGAAGGATCGTTCACGCCGTTGCAGACGCGCACGGATCGCGGCGACGCCTGTCGCCAGGTGCGCAGCGAGTTCCGCCGCGCCGGGCAGTCCGAATCGTGGACCGGTTGGTACTGCAAGGAACAGGGCGGCTGGAAGTCGCGCAAGCTGCCGGACTAGCGCTGGGCGGGTCAGGCGCGGGGGTGCGCGTGGCTAGTAGCGTTCCTCCACGTAGCGGTATGGGTAGTTCGGCTCGCGGTAGCCGCCGGCTTTCTGCCTGGCAGGCAGCTTGACCGCCTTGCGCGGGATCTGCTCGTACGGGATCTGCGCCAGCAAGTGTGTGATGAGGTTCAGCCGGGCGCGCCGCTTGTCATTGGAATTGGCCACGTGCCACGGCGCGTAGTCGGTATCGGTGGCGGCAAACATGGCGTCGCGCGCGCGCGAATAGTCGTACCAGCGGCTGTACGAGCGCAGGTCCATATCGGTGAGCTTCCACAGCTTGCGCCCGTCGTGGATGCGCGCCTGTAGCCGGCGCGTCTGCTCCTCCTGGCTGACCTCGAGCCAGTACTTGATCAGGATGACGCCGGAATTCACGATCGCGCGCTCGACCAGTGGCACGGCGCGCAAGAATTCCTCGGCCTGGGTTTCGGTGCAGAAACCCATCACGCGCTCGACGCCGGCGCGGTTGTACCAGCTGCGGTCGAAGATCACGACCTCGCCGGCCGCGGGCAAGTAAGGCAGATAGCGTTGTACATACATCTGGGTCTTCTCGCGCTCGGTAGGCGCGGGCAGGGCGACCACGCGGAACACGCGCGGGCTGACGCGCTCCGTGAGCGCCTTGATGGTGCCGCCCTTGCCGGCACCATCGCGCCCTTCGAACACGATGCACACCTTGATGCCGCGCGCCTGCACCCACTGTTGCAGCTTGACCAGCTCGACATGCAGCGCAAACAACTCCTTGCGGTATTGCTTCTCGGACAGCCGCCCGGCCTCCTTGCCGGGCTCGGCAGGCTCGTCCGTGGCCTCGTTTGCGCCGGTCTCGGGGTTGTGCCTATCGGTCTCGCGCAACGGCTCGTCGATGTCGTGCTTGTCGTGGTGCTTGCCCTTGCCCTTGCCTTTGGCCATGGTTTTTCCTCCGCCTTGCAATGCTGCTTTCTGTTTCCGCCGTGCCGCCGCGCGCGCAGTCATCCGGCGCGGAATGGCGGATCGTTTTCGCAATGGAAGCCAGGCGTCAACGGAATCTGACGCGAATCAATTTTATGTACAAATTTCCGGTAGTGGCGGTGTGCGCCGTAAATCGGTTGAAATCCCATAAATGTCGTACTACCTTCATATCGCGTATTCAGCATGAACGCGCGCGTCGAATCGGCGCGCAGCGGTAGCCCGCACCCATCGCATTCGACAACGGCATGCGCCGCACGCCCATGCCGCACAAGCGCCGCACCCGGTCGCGAGGAGGGAATATGGCCTTTCTGGTGAAACGGCTGCTTGGGTCCGGCCGGGCATGGCTGCTGGCGGCGCTGATGGCCGTGGCAGCTGGCGCCGGCGCGCAGGGCGCGCCGGCGGGCGGCCAGGGACAGACCCCTGCCTTCAAGCCCGAGGAGATCGAGGCGCTGGTCGCGCCGATCGCACTGTATCCGGATTCGGTGCTGTCGCAGGTGCTGATGGCCTCCACCTATCCACTGGAGATCGTTCACGCGGCGCGCTGGCTCAAGGCCAATCCCGGCATCAAGGGCGATGCCGCGGTCAAGGCGGTGGCCGACCAGCCATGGGATGTCAGCGTGAAGTCCCTGGTGGCATTCCCGCAGGCGCTCGAGCCCATGAACGACAAGCTCGACTGGACCCAGAAGCTGGGCGATGCCTTCCTGGCGCAGGAAAAGGACGTGCTTGCTGCGGTGCAGCGCCTGCGCGCGCGGGCGCAGCAATCGGGCAACCTCAAGAGCACGGAGCAACAGACGGTCATCGTCGAGCCCGCCACCAGCAGCGCCACCGGCACGCAGAGCGTGGTGCGCATCGAGCCGGCCGACCCGCAGGTGATCTACGTGCCGGCGTACAACCCCACGGTGGTCTACGGGGCCTGGAGCTATCCGGCCTACCCGCCGTATTACTGGCCGCCGTATCCCGCCTACTATCCGGGCGCGGCGCTGGCCACCGGCCTTGCCTGGGGCGTCGGGCTGGCCGCGGCCGGCGCCATCTTCGGCAATTGCAACTGGGGCGGGGGCGACGTGAATATCAACGTCAACCGCGCCACCAATATCGACCGCAATTTCGACCGCACCAAGGTGCAGGCCGGCGGACGCTGGCAGCACGACGCCAGCCACCGCCAGGGCGTGGCCTACCGGGACAACGCCACGCGCGAGAAATTCTCGCGCGATGTGCCGGGCGCGGACCGCCGCAATGATTTTCGGGGCCGCGAAGGCGGAGCCGGCGGCCGCGGCGAGGTCGCCGATCGTGGCCAGCGCGATCGCTCGGGCGGTCTCGAGCGTACTGGCGGCGGCGAGCGCGCGGCCTTGTCGGATCGTCCCGGCGGTGGCGACCGCGCCGGCGTCTCCGACCGCGCCGGCGTCTCCGACCGCGCCGGGGCTTCCGACCGCTCCCGCGGCGGCGTGGGCGGAGGCGGGCGCGACAACGCCTTCCAGGGCGTGGGCGGTGGCGCTGCTTCGCAGCGCGACTTCGACCGTGGCCGGTCCAGCATGCAGTCAGCCGGCGCGCACCGCGGTGGCGGCGGCTTCGGCGGCGGTGGTGGCGGCCGCGGCGGCGGCGGCTTTGGCGGCGGTGGCCGCGGCGGCAGGCGCTAAGTGCAGGGAGCCTCGATCATGACCTCACCTCTCGCGCTTGCCTTGCGCCATCCGGTCCGGTATCTGGGCTGGCTGCCCGGCCTGTTCCTCGTGCTTGCCATGGCGTACGGGCCGGCGGCGCGCGCGCAGAAGCCCTTCGGTTCGGCCGAGGCAGCGATGAACGCCTTCGGCGACGCTGTTGCCCGCCAGGACGACACTGCCATGAAAGCGCTGCTGGGCAATGATTTTCGCCAGCTGATCCCGCCTGTGGGCGCGGAAATCCGGCAACGCTTCCTGGAGCAATGGCAGGTCGCGCACGCGCTCCAGCCGGTCGACGACAGCCACGCCCGCATCGCCGTGGGCAACGACGGCTGGACCCTGCCGGTGCCGCTGGTAAAGGGCGCCAGGGGCTGGCAGTTCGATACCCGCGCCGGGGTCGAGGAGATGCGCCTGCGCCGTGTCGGGCGTAACGAGCTGGCGGTGATGCAGACCATGCTGGCGATCTACGATGCCCAGCGCGAATATGCCCAGACCGACCACGACGGCGACGGCGTGCTGGTCTATGCGGGCCAGCTGGCGAGCACCGCCGGCAAGCGCGATGGCCTGTACTACCCGACGCGCGACGGCGAGCCGCCCAGCCCGCTGGGTGCGGCTTTCCTCACGGCCGGCAAGGGCAAGGCGGGGCAGGGCTACTATGGCTACCACTACAAGCTGCTGACCGCGCAGGGCCCGCATGCGCCCGGCGGCGCTTACAACTATGTGGTCAACGGCAAGCTCTTCGGCGGGTTTGCGGTGCTGGCCTGGCCGGTGAAGTACGGCGATACCGGCGTGCAGAGCTTTATGGTCAGCCACGACGGCCAGCTGTTCGAGCGCGACCTCGGGCCCGACAGTGCGGCCCAGGCCGCGAAGATCCGGTCGTTCGACCCCGGCCCCGGCTGGAGCCGGGTGACGCCATGACGTGCGCTACACGGGGGGCCATCAAGCGTGCCATCAAGCGCGCGGGCGCTGTGCCGGGTGTCGTGGCCGCGGCTGGCGTGGTGCTGTGGCTGTCGGCGTGCGCCTACCCTTACCCGGTCGAGCCGGTGGCGATGGTGCCAACCACCTACCCGGGCTCGCAGCCCACGCGCTACGACCGCGCCTTTGACGCCGCGGCCGGCGCCTTGCAAGACCAGGGCGTCACGATCCGGGTGCAGGACGCAACCGCCGGCACCATCGCCGGCAGCCGCAACAACCGGCCGGTGTCGGCAAGCGTTCGGCGCCAGGCCGACGGCACGGTGCGGGTGCAGTTCGACGGCGGCGACCCTGACGACCCGGGCCTGATGCAGCGCATCTCGCGCAGCTATGACGCGCGCATGGGGCGCTGAGCCGGCCTCCCTTGCCACGCCGGCGCGCGCGCGGCCCGCGGCGCGGCTACGTGCAGTTGGCCCGGTAGGCTTCCTGCAAAGACTTGCGGGACTTGTCGCGCTCGATCTTGGGGATCGTGCGTCCCTGGGCTGTCTGCGTGGCCGGGCCGGAAGACTGGTAGGAGCGCTGTTTCGGGGTGGCGTTGTACTGCGCCTTCAGCGCTTCGCATTTGGCCCGCCTGGCCTGGTCCGGGTCTTCGCTGGCGGCAGCCGGCGGGCGGTAGGGGCTGGCGCCGCCCTGCACGGCCTCGGCGATGGCGCCGGCGGCATCCGGCGTCGAGGCATGCTGTGCGCTTGCGGCGGTGCAGCCCAGCGCCAGCAGCGCCACGGCCATGCATTGTCTGGAGATCAGCATGAAAGACCCCGGTTGCGATCGGCAATGCCGCATGGCGGTGCCGCGGGCCGCGAGCACCATTGCCCGATCGTCCGGCCCGACAACCATGATATGTGCCAAGGCGTGGATTGCCAGTGCCTTGTTGCCGGCGCACGCGCCTCCTGGTCCGGCACAGCCCTGACACGCATCCGGCGCCTGTAGTCCACGCAAGCGGCAGCGCGCCTTCACCCAGGACAGCCCCCATGCAGACTGAACCGCTTACCCCGCCCGGCGAGCGCAGCGCACGGCCCGAGCCTGGCTGGTGGCGCTGGCTGCCCGGCCTGACCATGCTCAGGACCTACCAGGCCGCGTGGTTGCCGCGCGACCTGGCGGCCGGCCTGGTGCTGACCACCATGCTCGTGCCGGTCGGCATTGCCTATGCCGAGGCCTCGGGCGTGCCCGGCGTGTACGGGCTGTATGCCACGGTCGTGCCATTGCTGGTCTATGCCGTGTTCGGTCCCAGCCGGGTGCTGGTGCTGGGGCCGGATTCCGCGCTGGCGGCGCCGATCCTCGCCGTGGTGATCCAGGTCTCCGCTGGCGATCCCGCGCGCGCGATCGCCGCGGCCAGCATGATGGCGGTGGTCTCGGGCGTGGTCTGCATCGTGATGGGGCTGCTGCGGCTGGGATTTATCACCGAGCTGCTGTCCAAGCCGATCCGCTACGGCTACATGAATGGCATCGCGCTGACGGTGCTGGTCAGCCAGTTGCCCAAGCTGTTTGCCATCTCGGTCGACGAGGGCGGGCCGCTGCGCGAGATCCTGGCGCTGGGCCGGGCCATCCTGGACGGCCAGACCAACTGGTACAGCTTTGCAGTCGGCGCCGGCAGCCTGGTGCTGATCCTGCTCCTCAAGCGCTTTGAACGGCTGCCCGGCATCCTGATCGCGGTGGTCCTGGCCACCATCGCGGTAAGCGTGTTCGGCCTGGACCGGGCCGGCGTGAAGGTGCTCGGCCCGATCCCGCAGGGCCTGCCGCAACTGGCGCTGCCGTGGCTCAGCGGCGCCGACCTGGTCAAGATCGTGCTGGGCGGCTGCGCCGTGGCGCTGATTGCGTTCGCGGATACCAGCGTGCTGTCGCGCACCTATGCGGCGCGCTACCACACCCGGGTCGACCCGAACCAGGAGATGGTGGGCCTGGGCGCCGCCAACCTGGCCGCGGGCTTCTTCCAGGGCTTCCCGATCAGCAGCAGCGCCTCGCGCACGCCGGTGGCGGAGGCCGCCGGGGCGAAGACGCAGCTGACCGGCGTGGTCGGCGCGCTGGCCGTGGCGCTGCTGCTGCTGGTGGCGCCCAACCTGCTGCAGTACCTGCCCAGCAGCGCGCTGGCCGCAGTGGTGATTGCCGCCGCGCTCGGCCTGTTCGAGTTTGCGGATCTCAGGCGCATCTATCGCATCCAGCAATGGGAGTTCTGGCTGTCCATGGTGTGCTTTGCCGCGGTGGCGGTGTTTGGCGCGATACCGGGCATCTGCCTGGCCGTGGTGATTGCCGTGATCGAGTTCCTGTGGGATGGCTGGCGGCCGCATTTTGCCGTGCTCGGCCGTGTCGAAGGGCTGCGTGGCTATCATGACGTGCAACGCTATCCGCATGCGAAACGCATCGACGGCCTGCTGCTGTTCCGCTGGGATGCGCCGCTGTTCTTTGCCAATGCCGAGCTGTTCCAGGAGCGGCTCATGGAGGCGGTGGAGGACTCGCCCACGCCGGTGCGCCGCGTGGTGGTGGCCGCCGAGCCCGTCACCAGCGTGGACGTGACCTCGGCCGACATGCTGCGCGAACTGATCCGGACGCTGCACGAGCGTGGCATCGCGGTGCACCTGGCCGAGATGAAGGATCCGGTGCGCGACAAGCTGAAGCGCTTCGAGCTGCTGGAGCTGATCGGCGAGAAGAACTTCCACGCCACCGTCGGCGGCGCGGTGGATGACTACGTCGGCAAGGGCAGGGCGCCTGCGGCCGGCGCGGGGTGAGCCGCGGCGGTTCGGCAACGAGGTGCGCCGTTTTTTCCGGTTGTCGTATTAGGGCGGGAGGGTTTATCGGGCCGTGGCCTTGCGGCCAGCGCTCAAGTCCTTAGCCGGCCGCCAACGTGGCGCGCCGTTTGGCACGTGCCAGCGCCTGGTGCATGGTTTGGAGCAGCACCTCGGGCGGCCGCGCACCCGACACGCTGTGCGTGCCGTTGAACACAAAACAGGGAACCCCGAGACCGGGGCGCGCCGGCGGGTCGAGCGGGCCGTGCACCGATGGCAGCCAGTCCAGGTCATGCGCGCCGGTGCTGTCGGCATGCTCCGGCAAGGCGATGCCGCACGAAGCCGCGGCCTGCCGCAGTACCCGCGGGTCGCCGATATTTTCGGCGCGTATGAAGTAGCGCTGGAACAGTTCTTCGATCAGCAAGCCAGCCACGCCAGCGCCCGCCTGCTGGCGCGCATGGCGCACCAGCCGGTGGGCCAGCAGCGTGTTCGGGAAGGTTTCGATGCGCTCCAGTGCCAGCGTGAGTCCGGCATCCTTTGCCGCGGCACGCACTTGCGCCTGTCGCATCGCCACGGCCTCCGGGCTGCCCAGCCGCGCCAGGTAGAACTCGCGGTACGGCAGGCCGGCAGGCGGGGTCGTGGGAATCAGCGGATAAGAACGCCACGCCACCTGCACGGCGACGTCCGGGCGCTCGCGGCCAAGCCAATCGATGGCGGTTTCCAGGTGCTTCTTGCCGATCAGGCACCAGGGGCAGATCAGGTCGAAATAGGCCTCGACCGAAAGTGTCGCCGGTTGATCCGAGGCAAACGACTGGGGCCTGGAACCGTTGTCGGGGTGTGGGGAATTGTCGGGGTATTGCATGCGTTGGCTCCTGATCATGTCATCGGTGCGCGCGCCTGCCGGGTCTCCGGCGGCGCGGTCCGGCGGCTTTTGTTGCCGTCTGCGGTGAGCACGGAGTTTGGTCCAATGGTCCGACGAAATTTTGACGATTCGGGACGATCAATTGACATTTCGTGACAGGCAGGGAAAACACGATGTCCGGCAAGCCACTGGCAGCTTGCGCGTTCGCTGGGGGCCGCCGCAGAATGCGCCGACCTCTTTCCCGCGGCATGCATTGCCGGCGCGCTAGCGTGAACGCCTTGTCTCCTACCGTCCCCATCTCCGTCGTCAACGGCTTTCTTTGCGGCGCCGACCCCATGGCGATCGCGCGGCTGGCGGAGCGCTCCGGCATTGCGGCCGAACTGCTGGCGGAGCCGGCGGCGCGCGTGACGCAAGAGCAGTTCGCCACGTTGTACCGGCTGCTCGCGCACGAACACGACGATGAAATGCCGGGCATCTTCAGCCGCCCGCTGCGCAATGGCACGCTCAAGTACCTGTGCCTGAGCTTGCTGGATGCGCCAAGGCTGGAAGTGGCGCTGCACCGGTTCGGGCAGTTCTTCCACCTGATCCTCGACGATTTCCGCGTCGAGTCGCGGCGCGATGGGGCTTCGGGCTATGTGGAGCTGATGGAGTATCCGGCGTCGCCCGCCGTGAGCATGCTGGGCCGCGAACTGATGCTGAAGCTGGTGCATGGCGTCACGTCGTGGCTGGTCCGCAAGGAGATTCCGCTGCAGGCGGTGGAACTGCCATCCGGCCGGCCGCCGCTGGCCAGCGACCATCTCTACCTGTTTCCCGGTCCGGTGCATTTCGGCTGCCAGCGGACCCGCATGATCTTTGACGCGGCTTACCTCGACATGCCGGTGCGCCAACGCAAGCCGGATCTGGAGAAATTCCTGGCGCGCGCACCCGAGGACTGGATCTTTGTCTCGTTCGACGAGCAGATGACCTGTCATCGCGTGCGGCAGTACGTGGCCGAGCGCCTGCCGGAACCACCCACGATCGAGGCCGCGGCGCTGGCGCTGCATTGTTCGGTGCGAACGCTGTGCCGCCGCCTTGCCGCGGAAGGCACCACCTTCCAGGCCATCAAGGACGATGTCCGGCGCGATATCGCCATTCAGCGCCTGACGCGCTCGGCGGATCCGATCGCGGCCATTGCCTTCGACGTGGGCTTCGACAATCCCACCGCGTTCCATCGTGCCTTTCGCCACTGGACCGGGAGCACGCCGAATGCCTACCGCCGCGCGCCGTAGCCGCGTATCACAGCTGCATATCTCAGCCAGGCAATGTGCCGGCAACGCCGGCCGGCGACTGACCGTTTCCGCCATCACGGGCGGCTTTGCGTGCGCATTGCGCGGCTGCCGCGGCACACGCCCGCAAAGCGGCAGGTTTTGTCAGCGATTGGGCCGGATTTGGTAGCCGCCCTGGCGGGCGCCGCCACTACGATGCCGGCATCAGATCCGCGCGGGCCAACGCGCGGCACCGAATCAAGCGAGGGGACATATGGCAATCGAAGGCTACAGCATGGCAACGCTCTGCGCGTTCGTCGGCAAGGAACTCGGCGTGTCCGAGTGGATGGAAGTGGACCAGGCGCGCATCGACGCGTTCGCGGAATGCACGGAGGACCGCCAGTGGATCCACGTTGACGTCGAGCGCGCCCGCAAGGAAAGCCCGTTCGGCGGCACCATCGCCCATGGCTACCTGACGCTGTCGCTGCTGGCGGGAAAGCTGACCGGCATGGGCGTGGTGCCGGGCGACGCGCGCGCCGCGGTGAACTACGGCCTGGAGAAGACCCGCTTCCTGGCGCCGGTCAGGGCAGGCGGGCGCGTGCGCAACCGCGTCAGGCTGCTGGCCGTCGATGACAAGGGCGACGGCCGCGTGCTGTTGCGCATGGAGAACACGATGGAAGTCGAGGGTGAAGCCAGGCCGGCAATGGTGGCGGAAGCCCTCGCGCTTGTGATGGCATGAAGCGGGACACGACACCGGAACAGGGCAGAAAACAAGGCAGAGGCAGGAGCAGCAACATGACAACCGCATCCAGGGCGCGCGCGCCGGCCAGCAAAGCCGGCAGGAACCGGCAGGCCGCGACGGTGATGGCCGCCACCGCGGCCGGGGCCATCGAAGCCGTCGAAGCCGTCGAAGCCGTCGAAGCCATCGACGCGAACCCGGCGCTGGCCGGTCCCAATCCATTCGTCGGCCTGAGGCCGGAGGACTTCGTCAGCGCCGCGCAGCAGATCGGCGCCCAGTGCGTACAGGAGCCGGTGCTCGTGCTCGAGCAGCAGGCGCAATTGGCGCACGATCTCGTCAGCGTCCTGGATGGTTCGGCGCCGTTGCCGTCGGCGCGGGACCGGCGCTTTGGCGATGCCGCCTGGCGCGACAACCCGTTGTACCGGATGTCGCTGCAGGGCTACCAGGCCTGGCGAGACGCGTTGGGCGGCCTGGTGCGGCGCTCGGTGATGGACGCGCGCAGCAAGCACCGCGCGCAGTACTTCACCGAGCTGGTGATCGATGCGCTGGCCCCGACCAATACCCTGCTGGGCAACCCCGCCGCGCTGAGAAAGACGGTGGAGTCGTGCGGGATGAACCTGGTCAGCGGGCTGGCCAACCTGGTCGCCGATACCCTGGGCAACGGCGGCATGCCGGCCCAGGTGGACAAGGAAGCCTTCAGCGTCGGCCGGAACCTGGCGACGACGCCGGGCGCGGTGGTGTTCCGCAACGAACTGCTGGAACTGATCCAGTACGCGCCGTCCACGGCCCGCGTGCATGCGCGGCCGCAGCTGATCGTGCCGCCGCAGGTCAACAAGTTCTATGTGTTCGACCTGGCCCCCGGCAAGAGCATGGTGGAGTACCTGTTGGCGCGGGAGCTGCAGGTATTCATCGTCAGCTGGCGCAATCCCACCGCGGCGCAGCGCGACTGGAACCTGGATACCTATGTCAGCGCGCTGATCGAGGCGATCGGGGCGATCCGCGACATCACCGGCAGTGCCGACGTCAACCTGCATGGCGCCTGCTCGGGTGCGATGACCATGGCGGCGCTGATGGGTTATTGCGCCGCCAGCGGCGAAAAGCTGGTGCATGCCGCGACGCTGATGGTATCGGTGTTCGGACTCGATGCGCAGTCGCAGCTCGGGCTGTTCAGCACGCCCGAGGCCGTCACCGCAGCGCGGCAGGGCAGCCAGGCGCTCGGCGTGCTCGACGGCGCGGCGCTGGGACGCATTTTTGCCTGGCTGCGGCCCAACGACCTGGTGTGGAATTACTGGGTCAACAACTACCTGCTCGGCAATGCGCCGCCGGCCTTCGATGTCCTCTACTGGAACAACGACACCACGCGGCTGCCCGCCGGCCTGCACGGCCAGTTCCTCGACATGCTCACGCTGAACCAGCTCGCCACGCCGCGCACGCTGCACGTGCTGGGCCACGCCATCACGCTGTCGGACGTGACCTGCGACAAGTATGTGCTGGCCGGCATGACCGACCACATCACGCCATGGAAGGCGGTTTACCGGTCGATGCGCGCCTTTGGCGGGCGCACCGAGTTCGTGCTGAGTTCCAGCGGCCACGTGCAGAGCCTGGTCAATCCCCCCGGCAACCCGAAGGCGAAGTTCTTCCGTGGCGGCGCGCCGGCCGCCGATCCGCAGGCCTGGCTTGACGACGCGACCGCCGTGCAGGACTCGTGGTGGGAACACTGGAGCCAGTGGCTGCAGGCGCGCTCGGGACCAAAGCGCCGCGCGCCCGACGTTCCCGGCAGCGCGCAATTCGCACCCTGTGGCGATGCGCCCGGACGCTATGTGACCGAAGCGTGATGCGCAGCCCATGGGCGCCGGCCCATGCCGCAGCGGCCAACCCCAGTTTCGATTTTTGCAACCCAACCGTGAGGAGACACCCAGATGGAATCGACCAACACCGCTGACGCCGCCGCCCGGCAGGCGTCCCAGGCCCCGCACCGCAAGCTGCTTGACTTCGTCCGGCACAATCGCCTTGACCCGGCCGCGATCCTCGAGTCGCGCCGCAAGGACATCGAGGCGCTGGCCAGCATCAACATCACGCTGCTGAGCGGCCTGCAATCGGTGGTGCGCCTGCAGGCCGAGTACCTGTGCGACACCGCCGCCGACCTGCAGGCGCTGGCGCGCGGCGGCCAGCCCGCCGAGGGCAAGGCTTCCGCCACGGTGGCGCAAGCGCTGCCGCGCTCGCTGCACAAGGCCGTGGCCGGCCTGCGCGGCCTGAGCGATACCCTCTACAAGACCCAGGCGGACAGCATCGCCACGGTCGGCCGGCGCATCGCGGAGAACGTCGAGGAGGTCAAGGGCATCCTGCGCCCCAAGGCATGAACGCAGGCGGGCAAGGCCGGCGCGCCGGCCATGCCCGCGCGCCAACGTCTCCAGGACGAACCGATGACAACCATCAATGCCGGCACGCAAGCCGGCCACAAGCTCCAGGTCCGGACCGTGGATCTGGACGGCCAGGTACTGCGGGCCGGCATCCGGCCGGGCCGGGACGCCGGCCCGCCGCTGCTGGTCTTCAACGGCATCGGCGCCAACTTCGAACTGCTCAGGCCCTTTGTCGACGCACTGCCCGACATCGAAGTGATTCTCTTCGACGTTCCCGGCGTGGGCGGCTCGCCCGCGCCGCTGATGCCTTACCGCTTCTCCAGTCTCTGCGTGCTGGCCGACCGGCTGCTGTCGCGCCTTGGCTACGATGGCCAGGTCGATGCGCTGGGGGTGTCGTGGGGCGGAGCGCTGGCGCAGGAGTTTGCCCGGCTTCAGGCCCACCGTTGCAGGCGCCTGGTCCTGGCGGCGACCTCGCCCGGCGTCATCATGGTGCCCGGCAGGCTGTCAGTGCTGACCAAGATGATCGGCCTGCGCCGCTATACCGACCCGCAGTACCTGCGCCGCGTTGGCGCCGACCTGTATGGCGGCGCCGTGCGCCATGACCCCGCATGGCTCGACCAGCACGGCCGGCACATGCAGCCGCCGCGCGGACGCGGCTACCTCTACCAGCTGCTGGCGGCCTGGGGCTGGAGCAGCCTGCCCTGGCTGGGCGCGCTGAAGCAGCCTACGCTGGTGATGCACGGGACCGACGACCCGATCGTGCCGCCGGTCAATGCCAGGATCCTGGCCGCGGCCATTCCCCACGCGGCGCTGCAGCTGGTCGACGACGGCCACCTCTTTCTTGTGACCGGCGCCGACAGCGCGGCCAGAACCATCGGCCGCTTCCTGCGCGCATAGTCAACCGCTTCAGCGCACGCCTTGACGCACGCAGCACGGCCCCCGGATGGGGGTAATGCCGTTCAGTTAACCACTGTCGTTCCCGCGTAGGCGGGAATGACGGTAGTGTTTGATGACTTAACTGAACGGCATTACCCCGGATGGGGGGCGCATGCTGCGATTCGTGAGCTGGGCATCACCCTGGCGGGTGGGCGGTTTTACTTATCTCGCATTTGGAAAAATTTCATCTCTGTCGCGGGACCGGCTCCCATTAAAGTTGGTCAGAGCAAGAATATGTACGCCCGGGGTACATCCCACGGGGCCGGTCCAGGGTATGGCGGGACAACCCGGGCAGGCTGAAGGGGGGGGTATCCACCATAGGCAATTGATATTGCAGGATTCCTGGCGGAGGACGGCATGGATGCAGGCAAGCAACTGGCTCACGCGCGTGAAGTGGGCGTCAAGACGGGCGTCGTGCTGCAAAAGCGGCTGAGGAACGCGCAGGAGGCCTATATACATCGTGTGCAGCAGGCCATGGGCGAGGACAGCGCGGCCCCCGCGCCGGCGAAGTGGGCCGCCGGCCTCGATCCGATGAACGGCTATGCCTACGCGGTCGACAGCATGCAGCGTGCCATCCTGTTCTGGGACACGCTCAGGGAGCGGGGCAACCACTTTGTGGAAAACGCTACGCACGGCCTCAAGCCGGTCCTGCACTTCGACTACGAAACCGTGATGGATGGCCGCCAGTTCGCGCGGCCAGTCAACTACGCGCTGCTGAAAATCACGCCGCCCGAAGGCGTGACCATCGATGACAGCCGCCGCCCCTATGTCATCATCGATCCGCGTGCCGGGCACGGCCCGGGTATCGGCGGGTTCAAGGACGATTCGCAGGTGGGCGTGGCGATGCGTGCCGGCCACCCGGTCTACTTTGTTATCTTCTTCCGTGACCCGGAGCCGGGGCAGACGCTGCTCGACGTATGCGAGGCGGAGCAACAGTTCATCCGCAAGGTACGCGCCCTGCATCCGGACAGCGCCAAGCCGGCCATCATCGGCAATTGCCAGGGGGGCTGGGCCGCGATGATGCTCGGTGCATCGGATCCGGACGACACCGGCCCGATCGTCATCAACGGTGCGCCGATGTCGTACTGGAGCGGTGCCTGGAGCGCGGGCGAGGGCGACAACCCGATGCGCTATTCCGGCGGCCTGCTGGGCGGCACCTGGCTGGCATCGCTTACGGCGGACCTCGGCAACGGCAAGTTCGACGGCGCCTGGCTGGTGCAGAACTTTGAGAACCTGAACCCGGCCAACAGCCTGTGGGACAAGTACTACAACCTGTACCGCAAGGCCGACACCGAGCCGCCGCGCTTCCTCGAGTTCGAGCGCTGGTGGGGCGGCTACTACCTGATGAACCGCGAGGAGATCGAATGGATCACGCGCAACCTGTTCGTCGGCAACAAGCTGTGGAGCGGCGACGTCAAGGCGGCAGGCGGCAAGGGCTTCGACCTGCGCGAGATCCGGGCGCCGATCGTCCTGTTTGCATCGATGGGCGACAACATCACGCCGCCGCAGCAGGCCTTCAACTGGGTCGTTGACGTCTATGGCAGTACCGACGAAATCAAGGCGCGCGGCCAGGTCATCGTCGGGATGATGCACCGGAGCGTGGGCCATCTTGGCATCTTCGTCTCCGGCAAGGTCGCAAAGAAGGAGCATACGCAGATCGTTTCGGTGCTGAAGAGCATCGAACTGCTGCCCCCGGGCCTCTACGGCATGGTCATCCACGAACACAAGCGCGGCGATGGCATCGAATACGAGGTCGAGTTCGAGGAACATTCGCTGGAGGAGCTCGCCGGCCGGCTCAACCGCTTCGAGCGGGCCGACGAGAAACCGTTCGAGGCCGTTGCCGCGCTGTCGGACTTCAACCAGCGCGCCTATGAACTGTTCGCGCAACCGTTCGTCCAGGCCATGTCGAACGAGGCGTCGGCACGGATGCTGCGCGAGTTCCATCCGCTGCGGGTGCAGAACTGGGCGTTGTCGGACCTGAATCCCTGGATGGCCTGGCTCAAGCCCGCGGCCGAGGCGGTCAGGGCGAACCGCCAGGCCATGGCGGATGACCATCCGCTGAGGCAGCAGGAACAGGCGGGGGCGGAAATGCTCAGTGCCGGCCTCGACGCTTACCGCGCCGTGCGTGACGCGATGACGGAGGCGTCGTTCTTCAACCTGTACGCCAACCTGTTCTCGTTCCTGTCGCTGGACAAGCCTTCCGCGCCGGCAGCCATGGCGCCGCAGGAACCGCCGGAAGTCAGGGCCGCGCTGGCCTCGGTCGGCGAGGGCGGATACACCGAGGCGATTGCCCGGCTGGCCTGCCTGCTCAATCGCAAGGGCGAGCCCTTGCCGCTGTCCCGGCTGGAGCTGCGCAAGGAGCTGGTGACGGACTACGCGGACTTCCTGCCGGAACTGCCCCCTGACGCCTGGCGCAAGACCCGGGGCCAGCAGGAGCTGATCACCCGGTACGCGCCCGAGCAGGCGCTGGAGACGCTGCCGGCCTTGCTCAGGCACCAGGCCGACCGTCAGCGGCTGCATGCGCTGGCCGAAAAACTGCGTACCGACGAGCGCCTGCTTGGCACCAGCCCCACGGCGGAGCAGGCTGCGATGCTGGGGCGGATCCGCGCGGTGCTGGCGCCGAAACCCGAGCGCGGCCGCGCCGGTGGCGCATCGCTCACCCGTGCATCCTAGGGCGATGCGGTACGAGACCACGTGCGGACCCAGCGCCGCCCGCCGACCACGCTGAAACCAGAGCAGGAGCCTGCCGTGAACGCCAGACATGAGAAGTACCAGCGGCTGATCGACTATTGCAAGACCATCCCGCCCACCCCGACCGCGGTGGCGCATCCATGCGATCACGCATCGCTGGAAGGCGCAGCCGAGGCGGCCCGCATGGGCCTGATCGCGCCGATCCTGGTCGGGCCGCGCAGCCGCATCGAGGACGCCGCGCGTGCCAGCGGCATCGACGTCGGCGCGTACCCGATCGTCGATGCGCCGCACAGCCACGCGGCGGCGGCGGCCGCGGTGCAACTGGTGCGCGAAGGCAAGGCCGAGGCCATCATGAAGGGCAGCCTGCACACCGACGAGCTGATGGGGGCGGTGGTCGCGGGCGACAGCGGCCTGCGCACCGCCCGGCGCATCAGCCACTGCTTCGTGATGGACGTGCCCGGGCACGAGGACGCGTTGATCGTGACCGACGCCGCGGTCAATATCGCCCCGACCCTGTCCGAAAAGGCCGATATCCTCCAGAACGCGATCGACCTGGCCCACGCCCTGCAACTGAAGGAGGTCCGCGTGGCGATCCTGTCGGCCATGGAGACCATCAATCCCAAGGTGCCATCCACCATCGAAGCCGCCGCGCTGTGCAAGATGGTCGACCGCCACCAGATCACCGGCGCGGTGGTCGACGGCCCGCTGGCGCTGGACAATGCCATCAACCTGGATGCGGCACGCATCAAGAAGATCGATTCGCCGGTGGCCGGGCGCGCCAACGTCTTGCTGGTGCCCGACCTGGACGCCGGCAACATGCTCGCCAAGAGCCTGACGTTCCTTGCCGGCGCGGATGCCGCCGGCATCGTGCTGGGCGCGCGCGTGCCCATCATCCTGACCAGCCGCGCCGACACGGTGACGACGCGGCTGGCGTCGTGCGCGGTGGCTGCCCTGGTCGCCAAGGCGCGGCGAGAGTCCACCCAGGTGGCGGGGTGACGTCATGGCAGAGATCATCCTGGTCCTGAACGCGGGCTCGTCAAGCCTCAAGTACCGCGCCTACGATGTCCATGACAACGCACTGAGGCTGGTACTGCGCGGCAGCATCGAAGGGCTTTACACCGCTCCGGCGTTTCGCGCGGCCGATGCGGCCGGCGCCGAAGTCGAAGCCAGGCAGTGGGATGCCGGCACCCAGCTCGGGCACGAAGGCGCTATCGCCTACCTGGCGGATTTCCTGCGCGGCCATGGGGAAGGGCATACGCTCGCCGCGGTGGGGCACCGGGTGGTGCACGGCGGCGTGCGCTTCACGCAGCCGGCAAGGGTGACCGAGGCGCTGCTGGCGGAGCTCGACACGCTTTGCCCGCTCGCGCCGCTGCACCAGCCGCACAATCTCAAAGCCATCCGCATTCTCGCGCAGCGGCGTCCGGCCTTGCCGCAAGTGGCGTGTTTCGACACCGCCTTCCACCGTGCGCAGCCGGAAGCGGCGCAGGCGTTCGCGCTGCCGGTGGAAATTACCGGCCGCGGCGTCAGGCGCTATGGCTTCCATGGATTGTCCTACGAGTACATTGCCAGCGTCCTGCCGCGCATCGACGCCGCCGCGGCCGCGGGCCGCACCGTCGTCGCCCATCTCGGCAATGGCAGCAGCATGTGCGCACTGGTGGCGGGGCGCAGCGTGGCCAGCACCATGGGCTTCACCGCCGTGGACGGGCTGCCCATGGGAACGCGCTGCGGCAGCCTGGATCCGGGTGTGATCCTGTACCTGATCGGCGAGCTCGGCATGGATGCCGGGGCCATCGAGGACCTGATCTACCGCAGGTCGGGGTTGCTCGGCATGTCCGGCGTGTCGAGCGATATGCGCGCACTGCTTGCCAGCGACGACGCGCGTGCCCGCTTTGCGGTCGAGGTGTACACGTACCGCATCGCGCGCGAGCTTGGCTCGCTCGCCGCGGCCGCGCAAGGACTGGACGCGCTGGTATTTACCGCGGGCATCGGCGAGCATGCGGCACCGGTTCGCGAGCGCGTGTGCCGGCAGGCGGCATGGCTGGGCGTAAGCATCGATGCCGCGGCCAATGCGCGTAACGGGCCGCGGATCAGCGAGGTATCGGGCAAGGTACCCGTCTGGGTCATCCCGACCGACGAGGAGTTGATGATCGCCAGGCATACCCGGGAGATCATCGCAACGCCCGCGCCATGACCGCCGCACCGGCAGAGCAGTGGACCGACAGGGCGCGATGGGCGCCGCGTCAGCAATGAACCTTCAGGGGACGCGACATGACACCCGAGAACAGACAGCCGATTCTCGCCAATACCAGGGCACTCGTCTGCGGGATTGCGAACACGCATTCCATAGCCTACGGTTGCGCCAGGGCCTTCCACGAACTGGGCGCGGAAGTTGCCATCACCTATGCCGGCGAAAAAGCCCGTCAATATGTCGAGCCGGTGGCACAGGAACTTTCCGCCCCGATCTTCCTTCCGCTGGATGTGACCAGCGAGGCGGAAATGGATGCGCTGTTCACGCGGATCCGGGACCAGTGGGGAAAGCTCGATATCCTGTTGCATTCGGTGGCCTGGGCCCCGAAGGACGACCTGCAGGGCGGCCTGCTCAATTGTTCGGCGGAAGGCTTCGCCCGGGCCATGGACGTATCCTGCCATTCCTTCATACGCATGGCCCGGCTGGCGGCGCCGCTGATGCGCGATGGCGGCACGATGTTCACCATGAGCTATCACGGCGCCAACAAGGTGGTGCCGAACTATAACGTCATGGGACCCGTGAAAGCGGCGCTCGAGGCGGTGTCGCGCTACCTGGCGTACGAGCTTGGCCCGCAGGGTATCCGCGTGCATGCGATCTCGCCCGGGCCGCTCCAGACCCGCGCCGCATCGGGCCTGAAGGATTTCGACCTGATGCTCGCCGACGCGGTGCAGCGCGCGCCGCTCGGCGAACTGGTCGACATCATGGACGTGGGCTACACCTGCGCGTTCCTGGCCACGCCGTACGCCCGGCGGCTGTCGGGCGAAACCCTGTATGTCGATGGCGGCGTCAACATCATGGCCTGAGCGCCGGCTGTGACCGGGCGCCCGCGCCGGCTATTGCCCGCTGGCCTGCAACGCCAGCGTGACGACACGTAGCGTGGCGTCGTCGGGGCATGGTGTGTCGGCAAATCCCAGGCGCTTCGCCAGGCGCCGCATGGCGGTATTCGACGACAGCACATAGCCGTCCATGCGCCGATAGCCGCGGCGCCTGGCAACATCGATCAATACCCGCAGCAACTGGCTGGCGAGGCCGAGCCCATGCCAGTCGTCGCTGACCGTCACGGCGAACTCGCAAGCGTCGCTGCCCGGTGCGGCAGCATAGCGGGCACCGCCGACGATGGCGGGCGCGTCGTTCTCCGTGGCGATCGCCACCAGGGCAAACTCGCGCTCCGGCGACGGATGCGTCGCCTGCTCGAGCATGGCCTCCGGCAGTTGCCGCATGGCCGCCATGAAGCGGGTATACCGCGCATCGGCGGACAGCTGGTTGAACGCGGCCAGCAGGCCGGCCTTGTCACGTTCGCCGATCTCCCGCACCAGGAGCTCGCGACCGTCGCGCACGGTGACGTTGAATGGTGCAAATACGTTTGCCGGATCGCACTCTTGCATGGGCAGTGAAGATAGATGAGGTGAGCAGGGAATAACCTGGGCAGATCCAGTTCATAGTAGTTGATGCGCAATGCCGGTGCCGGCACCCGCTTGCAACTCCCCATTTCATGCCTAGACTCCATATGGGCAAACCGCGCGCTTGCTTGCGCGGCTTGCGATCCCGCCATGTCCGCTGTCCGCCCTTCGCGTTGGCTGGCAGGCCTTCTTCTGTACGGCCTGATGGGCGCGCTCAGCCTTTGCGGACCCTCTGCCGCAGCCCAGCAAGCTCCGCCATCGCCAAATCCGCCAGCGTCGTCCCCTGCCGCTACCCCCGCGACCGGCCAGGCCACTCCCGCCAAGCCGCGCGGCCTGAACCTTGCCAACAAGCCCCGTACCGGCGACTTCGACGTGATGCTCAAGAGCCGCGTCATTCGCGTGCTGGTGCCGTACAGCCGCACGCTTTACTTCAGCGACAAGGGCCGCGAGCGCGGACTGACCGCCGAGCTGGTGCGCGACTTCGAGCGCTACCTGAACAAGAAATACGCCGACCAGCTCGGCAAGCGCCCGCTGACCATCATCATCATCCCGACCACGCGCGACCGGCTGCTGCCCGACCTGATGGCGGGACTTGGCGATATCGCCGCCGGCAACCTCACCGAAACCGAAAGCAGGCTCAGGCAGGTGGACTTCACCGCGCCGCGCGACCGCAAGCCGGTGCGCGAGCTGGTGGTCACGGGGCCAAAGGCACCACCGTTGCAGCGCCTCGACGATCTCGCCGGAAAGACCGTGCATGTCCGTCGCGCCAGCAGTTATTTCGAAAGCCTGACCGTGCTGAACGACGGCCTGCGCCGCGCCGGCAAGGCGCCGGTCAAGCTGGTCATGCTGCCCGACGCGCTCGAGGACGAAGACGCGCTCGAGATGCTCAACGCGGGCGTGCTGCAGATCCTGGTGGTCGATGACTGGAAGGCCGCGACGTGGGCGCAGATCCTGCCGAACATCAAGGTGCGCGAAGACCTGGCCGTGCGCGAAGGTAGCTATACCGGCTGGGCCTACCGCAAGAACAGCCCGCAACTGCGGCAGGCAATCGAGGACTTCTACCTCAATGTCGTCAAGAAGCAGGGCGGAGCGGAGTACCGGCTAAAGCAGACCATGCTGCGCATCAAGCAGATCAAGAACAATACGGACGATGCCGAGTACAAGCGCTTCCAGCAGACCATCGCCTTCTTCGAAAAGTACGGCAAGGACTATGGCTTCGACCCGCTGATGCTGGCCGCGCAGGGTTTCCAGGAATCACAGCTGAACCAGGAGGCGCGCAGCCATGTGGGGGCGGTCGGCATCATGCAGATCATGCCAGCCACCGGCAAGGAACTGAATGTCGGCAATATCCGGATGGCCGAGGCCAACGTCCACGCCGGCGCCAAGTACATGGACCGGCTGATGACGAAATACTTTCCCGACGCGCATTTCTCGGAAGCGGACCGGCCGCTGTTCGCCTTCGCCAGCTATAACGCCGGGCCGGGAAATATCGCCAAGATGCGCAAGGAAGCGGCGGCGCGCGGACTGGATCCCGACAAGTGGTTCAACAACGTCGAGATCGTGGTGGCGGAGAAGATCGGCATCGAGACCACCACCTATGTGCGCAATATCTTCAAGTACTACGCGGCGTACCGGCTGATGCAGGACATGCAGGCGTCGCGCGAGCGCGCGCTCAGGCAGGTGCAGAAATAGCGGCGGCAGCCAAACCATGGAGGCGGTCAAATACGACAGCGGCAAGAACGTCGCAGGGGTTGGCGGCAATGACGTAAATTGCATTGGGTGCGAGCCCGGCCACCCGATCGACAATTTCGAGCGCGACTTCCGCATTCGTCTTGGCCAGGTCCAGGCGTGTCTGGCCCGGTTTCACACCGACGCCGGCCGTTATCACGATGATATCTGCGTCGCGGGCGTCTTCGTATTCACCAGCGTGGAAGCGATTGTGCCCCCAGAACGCCGCGGCATGGGCCAGGTCGTTCCCAGCCGGTCCGCGCACTCACGGGAGCTCTAATTCGTCCCGCGTATCAGCCAGTCGGCGCGCGGCCATTGATTAGCCCGGCTTATAAAGCCTTTAAGCATCCATTTGCTACTCAGTCCGGCATGAATCCGCGAAGATGCAGCGGATGACAACGCGTCGATTTCCTCCCTGGACCCCTTTGCAGCGCCGGGCGCCGCAGCTGCTCGCCAGTGCGCTGCTTGCTTTGGCAGCTTGCTTGCCGACGCAGGCCATGGCACATGGATGGAGAAGGTCACCGATGCGCAATACAACGCCCGCTAGGCTGCGCCGGGGTTTGCGGACCGGCGTGATCGCACTGGTTATCGGCTGGGGCCTTGTCGCCGCGAGCCATGCTGCCCCGGCAGCGCAGGAGTCCCGCAACATGGCCAGCACGCCAGCAGCCGCACCTAGCCCAGCTGAAACCCTGACCGCGCGCCAGCAGGCCATCGTGCCGATCGGCGCGCTGGGTGCCGCAGGCGACATCGCCAGGCTGAACGGCGCCTTGAACCAGGGGCTGAATGCCGGCCTGACGGTCAATGAGGCGAAGGAAATCCTGGTGCAGCTATACGCCTACGCCGGCTTTCCGCGTAGCCTCAATGCGCTGGCCGAACTGATGAAGGTGGTGGAAGGGCGCAGGCAGCGCGGCATCCGGGACGCAGCCGGCGCCTTGCCCAGCCGCCCCCCGCCGCAGGGCGACGCGCTGCTGGCCGCGGGAACGGCCAACCAGACTCGCTTGTCCGGCGCGCCGGTCAAGGGCGCGTTGTTTGACTTCGCCCCGGCCATCGATGACTACCTGAAGACCCACTTGTTCGGCGATATCTTCGAGCGCGACAACCTCGACTGGCAAAGCCGCGAACTGGCCACGCTCGGCATGCTGTCGGCGCTGCCCGGCGCCGAGTCGCAACTGCAGGCGCACATGCGTATCAGCCTGAACGTCGGCCTCACGGCCGCTCAACTGCGGCAGCTTACCCGCGTACTTGCCGAACGCGTGGATGCCGACAGCGCCCGAAGGGCCGGCGAAGCCCTGGCGCGGCATCTGGCCACTGCCCCTGGCGCGAAGTAGAACGCTTGCCGCGGCTGCGTCGCGGCGGCTTCGGGGCACACCACAAAACTGTACTCCCTGCCCGCCCTCCGCTTTGTACACACCGGCCTGGCCGCCGGAAATCTACTCTGGTGTCACCGCAACGCTCCGGCCGTCCTGGCTTCGCAAGACAGGACGGGCCGGGCGGCGCCCCGTTACAGGACACCAAGCCAATGAGCACCCCCAAGCCTGAAACAGGCCACATCGCCCCCTATACCCATCCCGCCGCCGGCTGGGGCGCGCTGAAGTACGTTGCCATCAACCTGATCAAGGAGAAGGTGGCCGGCGGCAACTACAAGATGCTGTTCAAGCAGAACCAGGCCGACGGCTTCGACTGCCCCGGCTGTGCCTGGCCGGACCGGCAGCATGCCTCGACCTTCGAGTTCTGCGAAAACGGCGTCAAGGCGGTGGCGGCCGAGTCGACCAGCATGCGCGTGACCCCGGAGTTTTTCGCGCAGCACACGGTGACGTCGCTGATGGCGCAGACGGACTATGAGCTGGAGCAGCACGGGCGCCTGACGCAGCCGATGGCCTACGATGCGCAGACCGACAAGTACCGGCCGATCGCCTGGGACGAGGCCTTTGCGCTCATCGCGCGCCACCTGCGCGCGTTGCCGGATCCGAACCAGGCCGCGTTCTATACCTCGGGCCGCGCCAGCAACGAGGCCGCGTTCCTGTACCAGCTGTTCGTGCGCGCCTATGGCACCAACAACTTTC
>NZ_LT977071.1:1195860-1199197 GCF_900250075.1 Cupriavidus taiwanensis | reverse complement strand
CTCACCAGGTGAAACACACTGGTTATAGGATCAAGCCTTACGGGCAATTAGTACTGGTTAGCTTAACGCATTACTGCGCTTCCACACCCAGCCTATCAACGTCCTGGTCTCGAACGACCCTTCAAGGAGGTCAAGCCTCCAGGGAATCCTCATCTTCAGGCGAGTTTCCCGCTTAGATGCTTTCAGCGGTTATCTCTTCCGTACATAGCTACCCTGCGATGCCTCTGGCGAGACAACAGGTACACCAGCGGTACGTCCACTCCGGTCCTCTCGTACTAGGAGCAGCCCCCGTCAAGATTCCAACGCCCACGGCAGATAGGGACCAAACTGTCTCACGACGTTTTAAACCCAGCTCACGTACCTCTTTAAATGGCGAACAGCCATACCCTTGGGACCGGCTACAGCCCCAGGATGAGATGAGCCGACATCGAGGTGCCAAACACCGCCGTCGATATGAACTCTTGGGCGGTATCAGCCTGTTATCCCCAGAGTACCTTTTATCCGTTGAGCGATGGCCCTTCCATTCAGAACCACCGGATCACTATGTCCTGCTTTCGCACCTGCTCGACTTGTCGGTCTCGCAGTTAAGCACGCTTTTGCCATTGCACTTTAGGTACGATGTCCGACCGTACCAAGCGTACCTTCGAACTCCTCCGTTACACTTTGGGAGGAGACCGCCCCAGTCAAACTGCCTACCATGCACTGTCCCCGACCCGGATTCACGGGCCAAGGTTAGAACCTCAAACAAACCAGGGTGGTATTTCAAGGACGGCTCCACGTGAACTGGCGTCCACGCTTCAAAGCCTCCCACCTATCCTACACAGATCGGTTCAAAGTCCAATGCAAAGCTACAGTAAAGGTTCATGGGGTCTTTCCGTCTAGCCGCGGGGAGATTGCATCATCACAAACACTTCAACTTCGCTGAGTCTCGGGAGGAGACAGTGTGGCCATCGTTACGCCATTCGTGCAGGTCGGAACTTACCCGACAAGGAATTTCGCTACCTTAGGACCGTTATAGTTACGGCCGCCGTTTACCGGGACTTCAATCAAGAGCTTGCACCCCATCATTTAATCTTCCGGCACCGGGCAGGCGTCACACCCTATACGTCCACTTTCGTGTTTGCAGAGTGCTGTGTTTTTATTAAACAGTCGCAGCCACCATTTTATTGCAACCCCTTCACCCTTCTGGCGCAGGCCAGTCAAGCTACCAGGGCGTACCTTATCCCGAAGTTACGGTACCAATTTGCCGAGTTCCTTCTCCCGAGTTCTCTCAAGCGCCTTAGAATACTCATCTCGCCCACCTGTGTCGGTTTGCGGTACGGTCTCGTATGACTGAAGCTTAGAGGCTTTTCTTGGAACCACTTCCAATTGCTTCGCAGCACTAGGCCGCTCGCCCCACATCCTTGAATCCCGCGCCCGGATTTGCCTGAGCGCCTTCTCCAATGCAGGGACCGGGACTTCCAACACCCGGACAACCTTCCGCGATCCGTCCCCCCATCGCATCATACGACGGTGCAGGAATATTAACCTGCTTCCCATCAGCTACGCATCTCTGCCTCGCCTTAGGGGCCGACTCACCCTACGCCGATGAACGTTGCGTAGGAAACCTTGGGCTTACGGCGAGGGGGCCTTTCACCCCCTTTATCGCTACTCATGTCAGCATTCGCACTTCTGATACCTCCAGCATCCTTTACAAGACACCTTCACAGGCTTACAGAACGCTCTCCTACCACGCGTACGCTCCTTTAAATCCACTAGCACAACCACCATCGATCATTGTTGGTGGCTTTGTCGATGCTGCGCATCGACAAGCTTGGTGCACTTAAAGGAGCGCACGCGTCCGCAGCTTCGGTATATAGCTTAGCCCCGTTACATCTTCCGCGCAGGACGACTCGATCAGTGAGCTATTACGCTTTCTTTAAAGGGTGGCTGCTTCTAAGCCAACCTCCTGACTGTTTTAGCCTTCCCACTTCGTTTCCCACTTAGCTATATTTGGGGACCTTAGCTGGCGGTCTGGGTTGTTTCCCTCTTGACACCGGACGTTAGCACCCGATGTCTGTCTCCCGTGATTGCACTCTTCGGTATTCGGAGTTTGCTATGGCGGGGTAATCAGCAATAGACCCCCCAACCATGACAGTGCTCTACCCCCGAAGGTGAGACACGAGGCACTACCTAAATAGTTTTCGGAGAGAACCAGCTATTTCCAGATTTGTTTAGCCTTTCACCCCTATCCACAGCTCATCCCCTAACTTTTCAACGTTAGTGGGTTCGGTCCTCCAGTACGTGTTACCGCACCTTCAACCTGGCCATGGATAGATCATCTGGTTTCGGGTCTACACCCAGCGACTCAACGCCCTGTTCGGACTCGCTTTCGCTACGCCTGCCCTAATCGGTTAAGCTTGCCACTGAATGTAAGTCGCTGACCCATTATACAAAAGGTACGCCGTCACCCCCGAAAGGGCTCCGACTGTTTGTATGCATGCGGTTTCAGGATCTATTTCACTCCCCTCCCGGGGTTCTTTTCGCCTTTCCCTCACGGTACTGGTTCACTATCGGTCGATCACGAGTATTTAGCCTTGGAGGATGGTCCCCCCATCTTCAGACAGGATTTCACGTGTCCCGCCCTACTTGTCGTACACCTAGTTCCACAATCGTGTTTTCGCATACAGGGCTATCACCTGCTATGGCCGGGCTTTCCATCCCGTTCTGCTAACACCACTGCTAAAGAGTACAAGGCTCTTCCCATTTCGTTCGCCACTACTTTGGGAATCTCGGTTGATTTCTGTTCCTGCAGCTACTTAGATGTTTCAGTTCGCCGCGTTCGCTTCCCACACCTATGAATTCAGTGTGGGATGACCCATACGGGCCGGGTTTCCCCATTCGGACATCTCCGGATCAAAGCTTGTTTGCCAGCTCCCCGAAGCTTTTCGCAGGCTACCGCGTCCTTCATCGCCTGTGATCGCCAAGGCATCCACCACATGCACTTGTTCGCTTGACCCTATAACAAGTGTGTCTCGAGGACACGCTCACTACAGGTTGAGTTCTCGCATTTGTGCCGTATTCCAAGTCATCTTTCGATCACTTTAAATACATTTTGGTTGATACAATCACAACCCGGTATCGCGTTTAACTACTGTGCTTCTCATCAAAGCACCGCGACACCTTTACTACATCCCATATTGTTAAAGAACAGCCGATCTTGCGATCGCTTGGCAATGCCAAAGGGAAGCATTCGCTCGAACGCTTTCCTTTGACAACCAAACCAAGGTACCAGGCGTTTCGCACCGCTCGTAAGCGGTGGTGGAGGATGACGGGATCGAACCGACGACCCCCTGCT